>NZ_JBQPDO010000003.1:0-165481 GCF_052220525.1 Micrococcus sp. TCR-5 | reverse complement strand
GCGCGCGCGGCCGAGACCAGCGGCCCGACCGCGTGCCACGCCTCGGGCACGGCCTTGTCGAGGAAGAACGCGAGGGGGTTCTGGCGGGGTTCGGGGGTGTCAGCGGCGGTCATGGTCCTTCAATGTCTCGCAGAACGGAACGGTGGGCCAGGGACCGGGTGCCCGGCCCGGACGAGCTTCCGGCTCAGATCCGGCCCCGATCGGCTCAGAATCGGCCGGACGAGCCCGCCCCGGAGAACGAGCCGCCCGAGGATCCGTAGCCGGTCCCGGAGGAGCTGGACTGCGCCTGGCGATGGTCCTGGACGGACCGCTCGCCGGCCTGGTGGCCCGTGGTGAAGGCCACCACCGTCCAGTAGGCATCCGCCGGCAGTGCGGAGTCCAGGATCGAGCCGCGCGCGGACCGGGCCGGGCCACGGTGCGAGCGCAGCTCGTCGCGCAGCAGCTCACGCTCGGCCTCGTCCTTGCCGAACGCCGCCACCTCGGCGTCGGCGAGGGCGGAGACGAGCCCGGTCAGGCGACGCCGCAGCGCGTCCAGCTCGTCCAACGCCGCGGCCGGGGTCAGGCGGTCGTCCTGCAGGTCCGCACCCAGCGCCTCGAGCCGGTCCTGGGCCTCGGCGCGGAAGGACTCCAGCGCCGCGACGGCGGACCGGACGGCTCCGGCGGAGCCGACGGAGGAGGCCAGCGTGCCGACGGCGTCCAGGTCGGCCCGCAGCGGGGCGGTCTGCTGGTCCCACGCCGACGGCCACCCCGCGTGGCGGTTGAGGAAGGTGTTCGCCGCGGCCACGGCGTCGTCGAGGCGGTCGAGCTCACGGGCGCGGTCCCGGACGTCCTCCGCGGCCCGGGCGTGCTCTGTGCGATGCAGGCTGCGCTCCGGCAGGGCCTCGAGGCGGTCCAGTTCCGCCGACGCATCGAGCGCCTGGCGCCGGAAGTTGCGGAAGCGCTCCATCAGCGCGGCCGCGTGGGGCGAGTCCTCGGGCACCGTGGACGCGTTCACCTCGGTGGTGTCCATCTCCAGGGTGACGGGGGTCAGGTGGGTGCGGGCCTCGGCCAGCAGGTCGGCCGTCCGGCGGCGGCGACGCCGTCGGCTCGCGAGTGCCGCGGCCGCGGCGCCACCGCCCGCCACACCGACGATCCCCGCGCCGAACCACAGCTCGGGAGCCTGCCACCAGGGGCGCCCGATCAGCTCTGCGGCGGCGTCCGTCACCTCCACGACCGTGTCCGTCCACCGGGCCGCACGGGCCGCCTCGTGTCCGGCCTCGCGCACCTCCCGCAGCCGGTCCGTGCTGAGCATCCGGTCCTCGCCCACGTACACCCCGATCAACCGGTTGTCCGGGTCGAGCGCCACGATCACGAGGCCGTCGGCCCATTTCTGGCCGTCCGCGCTGAGCCAGTCCGGGTGCTCCGCGCGAGCCCGCTCGAGCACCCGCCCGTTGAACGCCTGAGACGCGCGGTCGTCGTCCAGTGCGGACAGGTCCGGGCCGCGCTCGGTGACCACGGCGACGCGGGTCGGCTCCCGGAACTCGATCCCCGCCAGGTCACGGCGCAGCTGGGCGAGGTCGATCACGCCCGCGTCATCCACGAGCTCCACCTGGTCCCAGGCCACGGCGTGGGCCTGCGGCGCGGCGGCGCCCGTGACCCCCGCCGTGACCGGCAGGGCGACGACGGTGGCGGACGCCGCCGGTCCGGTGAGGGCGGCGGCGGACAGGGCGACCGCGGTGAGCGTGCGGCGGGCGGTGCGGTGCGTCGGACGGGTCACGGGGGCCTCCTGGGAGGGTCGGCGGTCCCGCCCAGCGTAGGCACCGCGGCCGGTGGCGCGCCTCAGCCGGTGGGCGCGTCGGCGAGCAGCGCGGCGAGCCGGCCGGCGTCGTGCGCGGTGCCGAATCCCGCCGCCCCCGGCTCGAGGACCCCGGCCCGGTCGAGGCCCGTGTAGGGGACCGCGTCGAAGCCCATCGCGGTGACGAGGGCGACCACCGTGTCGCGCGCGGCGGCGACCGCGGCCGGCTCGGGCGCCGCGTCAGTCCGCTCGGTGCCCACCGCGAGGGCGCGACGCGGGGCCGTGGCGCGCCCGGCGTCCTCCAGGTCGTGGTGCGAGATCTCCGAGAACGCGCGCACGATGGGCACGCGCAGCCCCGCGGCGGCCCAGCGCGCGGCGATCCGGGCTGTGCCCGGCGACCCGTCGTCGTCGAGCCACGCCGGGACCGGCTCGTCCCCCCACGTGTTCGTCAGGTCCACCACGGCGCGCGTGGCCGGCCCGGCGAGGGCGAGCGGGTCGACGTCGTCGAGCGCCTCGCGCGGCACGGCCACGACGACGAGCTCCGCCTCCGCCGCCAGGTCCTCGGCCGACACGGCGACGGCCTCGGGCGCGTAGATCGTCAGGTGGCGCTGGACCGCCGCGGGGCGCCGCGTGCCCGCGACCATCACCCGCGGGGCGGCCGTGCCCGGGGAGAGGCGGGGGATGCGCGCGATCGCCCGTGCCAGCGCGGTGCCCGCCCGCCCCGCACCGAGGATGCCGACGACGCGGGGCAGGGCGTCCGCCGGCGCCGCCTCAGACGAGTTCATTGCGCTGGCGTCCCAGCCCGGTGATCTCCACCTCGACGACGTCGTCCGGACGCAGCCACGGGCGGCGGCCCTCGGCGTCACGGCGGGCCAGGGCGACCCCCGCGGGCGTGCCGGTCAGGATCAGGTCGCCCGGGTTCAGGGTGATCAGCTGCGAGGCGTAGGAGACCAGCTCGGCGGGGGAGAAGACGACGTCGGCGACCCGGTCCTCCTGACGCAGCTCGCCGTTGACGTGCGTGAGGACGCGCGCGTCCGCCGGGAACTCGTCCGGGGTGACCAGCCACGGACCCACGGGCGTCGAGGCCTCCCACACCTTGCCCTGCAGCCACTCGGAGGTGCGGCCCTGGAAGCCGCGCATGGAGATGTCGTTGGCCACCGCGTAGCCCGCGATGTGCTCCGGGGCGTCCTCGACGGCGATGCGTCGGCCCGGCTCCCCGACCACGATGCACAGCTCGCCCTCGTAGTCGACCCGGTGGTCCTCCTCGGGGACCTCGATCGGGTCCAGTGCACCCGTGAGGGACTGCGGGAACTTCCCGAACAGCGTCGGATGCTCAGGGCGCTCCAGGCCCGTCTCGTCGATGTGGTTCGTGTAGTTCAGGCCCACGCAGAACACCTTGGTGGGGAAGGGCACGAGCGTGTCGTAGACGAGGCCGGAGGTGTCCAGCAGGAGGGACCGGTCGGCCTGCGCCGCGCGGAGGGCGCCCTCCACCATCTCCCGCTGCTCCTCCGGCGTGGCGGTGAGGTACTCGCCCACGTCGCGACAGTCCGGCAGGGCGACGGCGCGCACGGCGACCTCGGGGTCCTCGGGGTGCACGGAGGTGATGACCGCGGCGAACGTGGCGCCGGGGTAGGCGGCGTCGGAGTCGGGCTGGCGGAACGTGGCGAGCTTCATGGACCCATCCCATCACAGGGCGGCGGGTCCGGACCCGGGGCGGGCGGACGTGAGACGGTGAGGCCATGAGCACAGCCCCCACGCATCCGCCGCTCGACCCCGACCCGACCCCGGCCACCCCGATCGTCCTCGGGACCATGGCCTGGGGGTCCGTTCCCCCGCCGCCCCCGGGCGCCGATCCGGGGGCGGGGCCGGAGGGGCCCGCGGGCGAAGCGCAGGCCGAGGCGGCCGTGGAGCGTGCCCGCCGCGCCCTGCGCGCCGGGATCGAGGCCGGCGTCGATCTGCTGGACACCGCGGACATCTACGGGGCCGGCCGCTCCGAGGAGACCGTCGGCCGGCTGCTGCACGAGCTGCCCTATGAGGAGCGCTCCGCCCTGAAGGTGCAGACCAAGTGCGGGATCGTCCTGCACGAGACGGACCCGGCCGGGCGGCGCCTGACCCGCTACGACTCCTCGCCCGAGCACGTGCGCGCCTCGCTGGAGGGCTCGCTGGCCCGCCTCGGCGAGCAGCGCGTAGACACCCTGATCATCCACCGGCCCGACGTCCTCACGCCCGTGGCCGACACCGTGCGCGCCTTCCTCGACGCGCGAGAGGCGGGCCTGGTCGGCAAGCTGGGCGTCTCCAACCTCGGCGTGGGCCGCGTCCTCGAGTTCCAGCGCGAGCTCGAGAGCCAGGCGGCGGACGGGACCGGGCTGGCGTGCGTCCAGGTCGAGCTCGGCCTGCACCACCGCACCCTCGTGGAGGCGGTCGTGCTCGCCAACCACCCGGACGCCCCCGCGGACGCCGACGCCGGGCGCCTCGGCCCGGTGTGCGCCGCCGAGGGGATCGAGCTGCAGGCCTGGGGTCCGCTGGGCCAGGGCCGGTTCAGCTCCGGCGACGACGGCGCGGCCGGCGTCGTCGGCGAGGTCGCAGCGGAGCTGGGCGTCAGTCGGGAGGCCGTGGTGCTCGCGTGGCTGCTGCGCCTGCCGTGGGGCGTGCGGCCCGTGATCGGCACCCAGGACCCGGAGCGCGTCGCCGCGTGCGCCGAGGCGGCCGCCGCGGCCGAGGCGATGGACTCCGCGCAGTGGCACCGCCTGTGGACCGCGGTGCGCGGTGCCGGCCTGCCCTGAGCGGCCCGCGGACGTGAGGGATGTCACACTGGGGGCATGACCTTCGCGCCCGTCAACCTCTTCACCCCCTGGCTCGCCTACTGGGCGGCCGCCCTCGCGCTCGTCGTCGGCGGCATCCTGCTGGCCGCCGGGATCTGGCGCGAGCGCCGGCACCGGCGGCACGCTGACGAGCACGGACGCAACACCGAGGTGGACGTCCTGGACAACACCCGGCTGCAGCGCCGGGTGGGGGCCGTGATGCTGGCGGTCGCGGCCGTGCTGGCCAGCGTGGGTGTGGGGACGCACCTGGCGGGGCTGGACACGCTGCGTCAGAACCTGACGGCCAAGTACGGCTACACCTCGATCGAGCGCATCCGCCAGTCCGGCACGGGGTTCATCATCGACCTCACCCAGCCGGACGGGACCGTCCTGCGGGACGAGATGGTCCTGGTCGACCCCTCGGGCGAGCCCTTCGTCGGCGAGGACATCTTCCACAACCCGCCGGAGAAGTACGAGGACCTGCCGCTGCGTCCGGCCCCGTGACCGCGTCCGCCGCCGTCCGTCGGGCCTGATGCCGCGTCGGGGGCCTCTGTTAGCGTCGCCGCGTGAGCACCTCGACCGTCCGTTCCGCCCCCGCGTCCACCTACCGGCTCCAGGTCAGCCCGGATCTGCCGCTGGAGTCCGTGGCCGGGCTCGTGCCCTATCTGCGGCGCCTGGGCGTGGACTGGCTCTACCTCTCGCCGCTGCTCGAGGCCGAGCCCGGCTCCGACCACGGATACGACGTCGTGGACCCCACGCGGCTGGACGCCGCCCGCGGCGGGGCCGAGGGGCTGGACGCGGTCGCGCACGCCGCGCACGAGGCGGGCGTGGGCGTGCTCGTCGACATCGTGCCGAACCACGTGGGCGTGGCCACGCCCCGGGCCAATCCGGCGTGGTGGGACGTGCTCACCCACGGTCCCGAGGCGGCGCATGCGGCGTGGTTCGACGTGGACTGGGCGGCCGGCGGCGGGTCCCTGCTCATCCCCGTCCTGGGGGACGGCACTGACGGGGACGCGGACGCGGAGCTGGACCGTCTCGTCGTCGACACCGAGGGCGGCCGTCTGCGCTACTGGGACAACGTCTACCCCCTCGCCCCCGGATCGCTCGAGGCGGCCGAGGCGGAGACCGGGCTGCGCGCCGCGGAGGTCTTCGCGGAGGCGGACCCGGCGAAGGAGCCGACCCCGGAGCGGTCCCGCCTGGCCCGCGCCGTGCACGACCGTCAGCACTACCGGCTGGTCGGCTGGCGCCGCGGCGACGCCGAGCTGAACTACCGCCGCTTCTTCACCGTCACCACGCTCGCGGGCGTCCGGGTGGACGAGCCCGAGGTCTTCGACGCCGTCCATGCCGAACCCGCCCGCTGGGTCCGCGAAGGGCTCGTGGACGGGCTGCGCGTGGACCACCCGGACGGCCTGGCGGACCCGGCCGGCTACGCGCGGCGCCTGCGCTCCCACGTCCTGCCGGAGGGCTACCTCGTGGTGGAGAAGATCCTCGAGCCCGGTGAGGCGCTGCCCGCGGACTGGCCCGTGGACGGGACCACCGGCTACGACGCGCTCGGCGAGGTCGAACGCGTCTTCATGCACCCCGAGGCCGCCGGCGATGCGGCCGAGGACGCGCGCCGTCGTCGGGAGTGGGACGAGGCCGTGGTGCGGGCCAAGCACGACGTGGCCACCGGCCCCCTCGCGGCCGAGACCGCTCGGCTGGTCCGGGAGGTCCGCGCCGTGCACGCCCTCGGTGCCCACCCGGACGAGGACGTGGCCGCCGCGTTCGCCGCTGTGCTGGCCCGGCTGCCCGTGTACCGCACCTACCTGCCCGTGGGCCTGGCCGTGCTCGAGGGCGCGCTGGCGGACGCGGCCGAGGCGGAGCCGGCCCTCGCCGCCGTGCTCGGCGACCTGCGGCCCGAGCTGACCGACCCGGACTCGCCCGTGGCCCGCCGGTTCCAGCAGACCTCCGGCATGGTGATGGCCAAGGGCGTCGAGGACCGGTCCTTCTACCGTTACACCCGGTGGGCCAACCTGAACGAGGTCGGCGGAGACCCCTCCCACGTCGCCCTGTCCCTGGCCGACTTCCACGCCGCCCAGCAGGCGCGCCAGGCCGCCTGGCCGACGGCCATGACCACCCTGAGCACCCACGACACCAAGCGCGGCGAGGACGTGCGCGCCCGCATCGCCGTGCTCGCCGAGGAGCCCGACCGCTGGGCCGCCGAGCTCGCGGAGCTGAGGCGCCTCCACCCGCTCGGCCACCCCGACGCGGAGCGGCTGCTCTGGGAGTCCATCGTGGGCGTCTGGCCCACGGACGGCACCGCGCCGGAGGAGGAACGGATCCTCGGCTTCCTGCAGAAGGCCTCCCGCGAGGCGGCCCTGGCCACCACCTGGACGGACCAGGACCCCGAGTTCGAGGCCCGGCTCGCCGCGCTCGCCGCCGCCGTGACCTCCCCCGAGGGGCCAGCGCGGGGCGTGCTGCAGGCCGTCGCGGACCGCATCGCTGAGCCCGGCCTCGTGGTCCAGCTCGGCCACAAACTCGTCCAGCTCGCCGCCCCCGGCGTCCCCGACGTCTACCAGGGCACGGAGGTGCCCTTCCCCACCCTCGTGGACCCGGACAACCGCCGCCCCGTGGACTTCGCGGCCCGGGCCGACCTGCTGGACCGCCTCGACGCCGGCCACACGCCCGGCCTCGACGACCCCGCCGCCGCCAAGCTGGCCGTCGTGGCCGGCGTGCTGCGCGCCCGCCGCGACCGGCCCGAGCTGTTCACCGGCCACCGCCCGCTCGACGTCTCCGGCCCCGCCGCCGAACACGCGATCGCGTTCGACCGGGGCGGGGCGCTCGCCGTGGCCACCCGCTGGCCCGTCCGCCTGGCGGCCGCGGGCGGCTGGGGCGAGACCGTCGTGACCGTGCCGGCGGGGCGGTGGGAGGACGCCGTCACCGGCCACCCCGTCCACCCCGACGCGCGCGGCGCCGTGTGCCTCGACGAACTGCTCAGCACCCTGCCCGTCGCGCTGCTCGTCCCGGCGCGCGACCCGTCCGACCGCCGAGAGAGGACCGCCCCGTGACCGAGCCCCGTCCGGCCGACGCCCCCGCCCCGGGTCTGCACCCGATCGGCTCCGACCCCCTGGACCCCGCCGCGGCCGAGCGGGCCGCCGTCGACGCCGCGCGCGTCGTCCCCTACGCAGTGTGGGCGCCGCACGCAGAGAGCGTCGACCTCGTCCTCGTCGACACCGAGCCCGGCGCCCTGCACGACGCCGAGGACCGCTGGCCCGTCGCCGCCGTCGTGGCCATGGACCCCGCCGCCGGAGGCTGGTGGACGCCCACGGAGGACCCGCTGGCCACCCTCGGCCTCGACGCCGCCCAGCCGCCGGCCGACCCCGGCTACGGCTACCGCGTGGACGGGGCGGACCCCGTGCCGGACCCCCGCTCCCGCCGCCAGCCCGACACGGTCCACGGGCCCTCCCGCCGCGACGTCGCCGGCCGCGCCTTCGCGTGGCCGGACGAGGGCTGGACCGGGCCGCCCGGGGTGGAGTCCGATCCGGCCGCACCCCAGGGCGGGGGCCTGCGCGGCGCCGTCCTCTACGAGCTGCACGTGGGGACCTTCACGGCCGAGGGGACCCTCGACGCCGCCATCGCCCGCCTGCCGCACCTGACGGACCTCGGGGTCACCCACGTCGAGCTGCTGCCGGTGAACTCCTTCCCCGGGCCGCGGAACTGGGGCTACGACGGGGTGGCGTGGTTCGCCGTCGACGAGTCCTACGGCGGCCCCGCCGCCTACCGCCGCTTCGTGGCCGCCGCCCACGCCGCCGGCCTCGGCGTGGTCCAGGACGTCGTGCACAACCACCTGGGCCCCTCCGGCAACTACCTGCAGGTGTTCGGGCCGTATCTGGGTCAGGGCGGCACCGGCTGGGGCGACGGCCTGAACCTGGACGGCGCCGACTCGGACGAGGTGCGCCGGCTCGTCCTGGACAACGTCCGCTTCTGGCTCGAGGAGATGCGCGTGGACGGGCTGCGCCTGGACGCGGTGCACGCCCTGCGGGACGCCCGCGCCGTGCACCTGCTCGAGGAGATGGCCGCGCTCGCGGACGGGATCGCGGCCCGTGCCGGCCGACCCGTGCCCCTCCTGGCCGAGTCCGACCTCAACGACCCGCGTCTGGTGCTGCCCCGCCACGCCGGCGGGCTCGGCCTCGCCGCGGCCTGGAACGACGACGTCCACCACGCCCTGCACGTGGCCGCGACGGGGGAGACCCACGGCTACTACGCGGACTTCGCCCCGCTGGAGGCGGTGGCCAAGGTCATGGAGCGCACCTACTTCCACGACGGCACCCGCTCCACCTTCCGCGGCCGTGACCACGGGCGCCCCGTGCCGGAGGCTGTCCCCAACCACGCGTGGGTGGCCAGCATCCAGAACCACGACCAGGTGGGCAACCGTGCCGGCGGCGACCGCACCGCTGCCGCCCTGTCCGAGGGTGCGCTCGCGGCCGAGGCCGCCCTGCTGCTGACCGGCCCGCACGTGCCGATGCTCTTCATGGGGGAGGAGTTCGCGGCCTCGACGCCGTGGCCGTTCTTCACCTCGTTCCGCGAGCCCGAGCTCGGGGACGCCGTCCGGCAGGGACGACGCCGCGAGTTCGCCGCCCACGGCTGGGACCCGGCCGACGTCCCCGACCCGCAGGACCCCGCGACGCGGGACGCGGCGGTGCTGGACTGGGCGGAGGCCGCGGGCGGCACGGACGGCCAGGGCCGCGGGGTGCGCGTGCTCGCCGCCTACCGCACCCTGATCGGCCTGCGCCGCACGCTGCCCCAGCTCACCGACCCTCGCCGCGACCGCGTCCGGGCCGAGGTGGACGCGGCCCGGCGCCACGTGCGCCTCACCCGCGCCGGCGAGGACGCCGACGTCGTCCTGCTCGTCGCCCTCGGCGCGGAGCCGCTTCCCGTGCCCGCGGACCTGACGCGGGCGGAGCTGCTCGCCGGCCACGGCGACCACGGCCCGCTCGGCCCCGGCACGGTGCCGGCGGCGGTCCCGGCCCCCGGCTTCCTGCTCCTGCGCCGCTGAGCCGTGTCCGGCGTCAGTCCGCGTCCGCAGGCGGGACGGCGCGCAGCATGGTGGTCGTGGGGTGCAGTGCCACCGCGTCCTCGTCGCGGCGGGCCCGCAGCACCGTGTCCACGTAGGAGTCCACCGCCTCCTGCAGGGGCACGGCCCGGCCGCGGGCCTCGGAGAGGTACCAGCGGTGCTCGAGGAGCTGGTGCATCACCTCGGCGGGCTCGAGCTTGGCTCGCAGCTCAAGGGGCACCGAGCGGACCACGGGGTCGAACACCTCCACCACCCAGCGGTGCGCCGCAGCCTCGATGTCCATGTACGGGTCCCACTCCCGGCGGGCGGCCTCGATGTCCACGAGCAGCCGGCGGGCCTGGTTCTCCTGGACCTCGAGTCCCGTGAGGCGGGTCAGCCGACGGCGGTGGTAGCCCGCGTGGATCTCGACGGGCCGGGCGATCATCATCCCGGGGGCGTCGGCGGCGCGCAGTGAGTACTCGGCCAGCTCGAACCCGAGCTCCTGCAGGCGGCGGACGCGGCGGTCCAGGCGCCACGGCTCGGCGCGGGGGAACAGCAGAGGCTCGGTCAGCTCGTCCCACAGCCGGCGGTAGGAGGCCACGAGCAGGTCCGGCGTGGTGACGGGGTCCACCTCCGGGTCCAGCAGCCCGCTGGCCTGCAGGTCCAGCAGCTCGCCGCCCACGTTCACGGCGGCCACGTCCAGGTCGTGCTCGCGCTGGCCGTTGGACAGCCGCTCCCGCAGCTCGCCGGTCTCGGCGTCCACCAGGTGAGCGGCGAACCCGCCCGCGTCCCGCCGGAACAGGACGTTGGACAGGGAGACGTCACCCCAGATGAACCCCTCGAGGTGCAGTTCCACGAGCAGCGTCGCCAGCGCGTCCATGAGCCGCACGAGGGTGCGGCGCTCGAGGCGCTCCGAGAACACGGCGCGGTACGGCAGGGAGAAGCGCAGGTGCCGGGTCACGAGGGCGGCGGGCAGGGGCGTGCCGTCGTCCTCCGTGCGTCCGGTGACCACGGCCACCGGCACCACCGACGGCGCCGGGCTCCGCTCGAGCCGGCGCAGCAGCCGGTACTCGCGGAACGCGAGTTCTTCGGTGGTCTCCTTCACCGCCACGATGCCCCCGCCCATCCGGGCGAAGCGCACCACGTGACGGGAGATGCCCCGCGGCAGGGCCGCCAGCACCTCACGCGGCCACATGTCGAGGGGGAGCACCCAGGGCAGGGCGAGCAGAGACGTCGCCGGGTCCTCGGTCGCGTCCCCCGACGGGGCGCCCGTGATGGTCAGTCGATCGACGGGGGAGGGGGTCTCGGCGGTGTCCATGGTCACGATCCTTCCAGACAGGGCCGCTATGCTCGCCTGGCGCGGCGCGCCCGCTGCCCGCCGGCTCCGGTGCTCGACCCGGACCGACTGCCCCACGAGGAGGACCCTTGGCCCGGAACATGTCAGGCTCGCACACCTCGGCGACGGACGCTCGTGCGCGTGCCCGCCAGATCCAGGAGGAGCAGCGCAGGAAGGACAGTCGCCGCCGCACCGGCGTCATCTGGGGCTCGGTCCTCGCGGTGGTGCTCGTGATCGGCCTCGTCGTCGCGTTCGTGCTCAACCGCAACGGCGACGACGCCGCCACCGCCGGCCCCATCCCCGCCGTGGCGAACGAGCAGGGCGGCATCGAGTTGGCCTCGGCCACGGCCCTGGCGGAGGGCGCGGGAGAACGCGAGGTCGACCCCTCGAAGATCGAGGTGCCGAAGCAGTCCGCGAGCTCCCAGCCCGAGACCCTGCCGAACACCGAGGCCCGGGCGGACGGCGAGCCGACGCGGATCGTGCTCTACGCGGACTTCAACTGCGTGCACTGCGCGGACTTCGAGTCCACCAACGCGGACCAGATCGAGCAGTGGCTCGAGCAGGGTGAGGCCACGGTCGAGTACCGGATGGTGGACTACCTGAGCGCCCCGAATAACCAGAACTACTCGGCCCGCGCCGCCAACGCCGCGTACTGCGTGGCGGACCAGAAGCCCGAGGCCTACAACGGCTTCGTGGCCGCCCTGTTCGCCGCCTACGACGAGCACCAGGGCAAGGGCCTGGACAACGCGGCGATCACGCAGCTCGCGCAGGAGCACGGCGCGGACATCGCCTCCTGCGTCGAGGACGGCACGTTCCGCTCCGCGGTCGAGCACACCACCCGCCAGGCGCGCGTCGCCGGCGTGGCCGGCACCCCCACCGTGTTCGTGGACGGGAAGAACTGGGCCCTCGACGGCGAGGACAAGACCTTCGCCGACTGGGCGGGCGCCAAGATCGCCGGCTGACCCGGCTGACCCGTCGCCGAGGTCCGCGGGGCGTCCCCACGCAGGGGGCGCCCCGTGCCGTCCGCCCGGGCCTTGTACGCTGGGAGGGTCGGCCGCGGCGCCCCCGGGCGCCGGCCGCCGGCCTCCTTAGCTCAGCTGGCCAGAGCAGCTGCCTTGTAAACAGCAGGTCGCCGGTTCGAATCCGGCAGGGGGCTCCACCCCACCGCGGGCCCGACGGCGCCGCGCACCTCCGCCGGGAGGGCGCGGCGCCGTCGTCGTGTCCGGCGCGGGCCGACGCTGGGGTGCCGCTGTGCGCGCCCCGACCATCCGCCCGGCCCGGCTGGCGGAACCGCGAGAGATGCCTCGACCATCCGCCAGACTTCGGCCCGCGGCCTCGCCGTGACGGAATCGTGACCCTACCGTGAGCTCAGTCACCCTGGCCCGAGCCCCTCGGGCGCCCGCATCCGGTGACCCAGAACTCCGAGGAGATCCCGTGCAGTCCTCCACACCCCGCAGCACCCGCCGCCGCATCGGCGCCCTCGTGGCCGGCGCCGTCCTCGCCGGCGGGACCCTGACCTCGTCCCCCGCGCTCGCGGCCCCCTCCGGCGGCGCCCCCGCCGCACCGGCAGCGAGCCCGACCGCCGCCTCACCCCTGGCGGCGGCGCAGGTCGAGGACCCGAGCGCCGACGGCTACGACTCCTTCATCGTCACCTACAAGGAGACCGCCGCCAACGCCCACGCGAAGGGCCGCGCCAACGCCTGGGGCAAGGCCGCGAAGGAGGCCGGCGTCTCCGTGAAGGAGCTGCGTGAGACCGCGCTCGGCTCCCGCGTGGTCAAGGCGGACCGCAAGCTGGATCAGGCCGAGTCCGCGAAGTTCATGGCCGACCTGAAGGCCTCCGGGGCGGTCGAGGCCGTGGAGCCGGACGCGCTCCTCACCGCCACCGGCCTGAGTCCCGTGGACGCCCTCTACTCGCAGCAGTGGGGCTTCACCGGCAGCCACGGCATGCGGGTCCCCGGGGCGTGGGATCGCACGACGGGCTCCGGTGCGACCGTGGCCGTCATCGACACCGGCATCACCTCCCACCCGGACCTCGACCGCAACGTCGTGCCCGGCTACGACTTCATCTCCGACGGCAGGGCGGCGCGCGACGGCGGTGGCCGCGACTCCAATCCGCGTGACGAGGGCGACTGGTACGCCGCCGGCGAGTGCGGCACCGCCGGTGCCTCCGACTCCTCGTGGCACGGCTCCCACGTGGCGGGCACCGTCGCGGCCGTGGCCGACTCCCAGGGCGTCGTCGGTGTGGCGCCGAACGCGAAGATCCAGCCGATCCGCGTGCTCGGCAGGTGCGGCGGCTCGCTGTCCGACATCGCCGACGCGGTCGTGTGGGCTGCCGGCGGCACGGTGGCGGGCGTGCCGGCCAACCCGAACCCGGCGGACGTCATCAACATGTCCCTCGGTGGCTCCGGCATGTGCGGCACCACCTACCAGAACGCGATCAACGCGGCCGTCTCCCGCGGCGTGCCCGTCGTCGTGGCCGCGGGCAACGAGAACCAGCCCGCCGCCAATGTGCGCCCGGCCAACTGCCAGAACACCGTCGTGGTGGCCGCCTCCACCTCGCAGGGCGCCCGCGCCTCGTTCTCGAACTACGGCTCCGCCGTGGACGTGACCGCTCCGGGGGCGAACATCATCTCGACCGTGAACAACGGCGCCACCACCCCGACGACGGCCGGCCACGCCGCCTACAACGGCACCTCGATGGCCACCCCGCACGTCGCGGGCCTGGCCGCCCTGCTGCTGGCCGCGCAGCCGAGCCTCACCCCGGCCCAGGTCGAGTCCACCCTCACGTCCACGGCCCGGTCCATGCCGGTGACCTGCTACGCAGGCTGCGGCGCCGGTCTGGCGGACGCCACCAGGGCGGTCTCCTCCCTCGGCGGCAGCTCCTGACCGGGGCCCGCCCCGGGCGCCGGGGCCTCGTTGGTCGCCCAGGGCGGTTTCGAGCCCGGCGCCACGCTGACCGACGCCTGACGTGCTCGTCGGCTCTCGACGGCCGCTCCGCCGTGCGCGGGGCGGCCGTCGCCCGGGTGGACAGGCGACGCCGCCTGAGGTATCGTTCTTCGAGTTGTCACCCCCATGGGGCGACGCCCGGATCTTTAGCTCAGTTGGTTAGAGCGTTCGCTTCACACGCGAGAGGTCGCTGGTTCGAGTCCAGTAAGATCCACCGCAGCAGGGCCCTCCTCCGGGAGGGCCCTTTCGCATCCCCGGGCCGCGGTGCCGAAGGCCCCGGCGGGGGAGGTGTCGGCGTGGTTGGATGGACGCGTCGGCGGGGCTCGGCCCACCGCCGTCTCGCGTCCAGCGCCCGCATACGGAAGGAGAGGGTGAGCCGCATGGAGCAGGAGGGCACCCAGGAGCCGGCGCGGTTCGACCCCCGCATCGCGGAGCCCCCGGCCGTCCCCACGCTCATCCCCGTGCTGCGCCCGGCCGGCGCCGAGGACGCCGCCGCTGTCGGCGACCTCACGCTCGACCCGGAGGACCCCGGCCTGCTCGACCTCGACCCGGCGGAGTCGGCCCACCCGGCCGCGGTCGCCGTCGAGCCGACGGAGCCGCTGCCGCCCGTGGTCCGCCCCGCCGCCGCCGATCCGGTCTCGGCGCCGGAGCCGGAGCCGGAGGAATCGGCCGAGCCGGAGGCGGAGACGCTGCCGGAGCCGGCCGCGGACGCGCCCCTGACCGAGCCGCCGCTGTCTGAGCAGGTGCCCACCTCCGTCCTGGCGCCCGCGGAGGCCGACGGCGCCCTGCCCGCCCCGGAGGTGATCCCCGCGCCGGACGTCACCGTCCCGGACCCGGTGGTCCCCGCGGGTCCGCCCGAGAAGCGCGGGCGTCGGCGCGGCCGGCGCTCCCGCGAGGTCTTCGTCGAGAACCTGCCGACGCAGGCGCTCGTGCTGGCCGACCGCCTGCACTCCTCGCCGTACGGGCGCCGCATGCGCTCCACGCTGCAGCAGCGCCGCGCGGAGGCGCAGGCCCTTGAGGCCCGCACGACCCTGGACTTCGCGCTCAAGCTGGGCGAGACGATGTTCAGCTTCGGCGCGGCCTCGCTGGACGTGGAGACCTCGATCATCGTGGCCACGCAGGCCTACGGGATCCTCGAGACCGAGGTGGACCTGACCAACCAGTCCATCTCCCTGAACTACGCGCCCGACTCCTCACGCGGCGAGGCCCCGTTCACCCTCCAGCGGGTGGTCCGCTCGTCCTCGGTGAACTTCGAGGGGCTCGTGGCCGTCCACCGGCTCGTCGAGGAGATCGCCGCGGGCGAGGTGGACCGGGCCGAGGCCCAGCGCCGGCTCGTGGAGATCCGGCATCAGCCCAAGCCGTTCCCCGCCGTCTTCGAGGTCCTCTTCTCCGGCGTGTTCGTGGCCTGCTTCGTGCCGTTCATCGGCGGGACCTGGACGGGCGCGGCCCTGGGCATGGTCTCCACCTGGCTGGTCTTCTGGCTCAAGGTCCAGGCGGACAAGGCGCGCTTCCCGGAGATCTTCTCCACGATGTTCGGGGCGATCACGGCCACGGTGATCGCGCTGATGGCCCACGCCCTCGACCTGCCGGTCAACCCGGCGCTGGTGATCGCCGGCGGCATCATGATGCTCCTGCCCACGGCGAGGTTCGTCACCGCGGTGCAGGACGCCATCCACGGCTTCCCGGTGACCGCCGCGGGCCGCTTCCTCTCCGCGCTGCTCGTGTTCGCCGGCGTGATGGCCGGGATCATGATCGCCGTGGGCATCGGGGATCTCGTGGGATTCGAACAGCTGGACCTGGCCGAGGCGGGGACGCTGAGCTATCCGCCGCTGCTGCTGCTGGGCCTCGTGATGGCCGCGGGCATGGCGGACGCGGTGG
The DNA here is from genome assembly GCF_052220525.1 of Micrococcus sp. TCR-5. NCBI lineage: Bacteria > Bacillati > Actinomycetota > Actinomycetes > Micrococcales > Micrococcaceae > Micrococcus > Micrococcus sp. TCR-5. The sequence continues at coordinate 149,714 of NZ_JBQPDO010000003.1, read as the reverse complement.
TGGAGCAGTCGCGGTGGCCCCAGATCCTGGCCTGCGGTCTCGTGTCCGGGGCCGGCTTCGGCGCGTACCTGGCAGCGCAGCAGATCGGGGTCAGCGACCGGCTGGTGCCCGCGGTCGCCGCGGCGGCGGTCGGGTTCCTCGGCCGCCTGGTGGCCCAGCGGCTCGCGGCCCCGGCGCTCGTGATCGTCCTGCCGTCCATGCTGTTCCTGCTTCCCGGACTCACCATGTTCCGGTCCGTCTACGGGTTCACCGTGGAGACCGGGGCCACGCTGCTGGGCGTCGAGGGACTCTTCAACGCCGCGGTCATCGTCGTGGCAATCGCGGCCGGCGTCGCCTTCGGCAACACCCTGGCCAAGCCGATCACCGACCGGATGGGCACGCTGCTGCCCACCGAACTCGTGATGCACCAGCGCGGCTGACCGGCGGCCCGGCTCAGTCGGGCAGGCGCCAGTCCACCGGGGCCGCGCCGGCCGCCTCGAGGAGCCGGTTCACCCGGCTGAACGGCCGGGAGCCGAAGAACCCGCGGTGGGCGCTCAGGGGCGAGGGATGCGGGGACTCCACGACGCCGGCCCCCGCCGCCGTCAGCAGCGGCGCCATGCGCCGCGCGTCGGCTCCCCACAGCAGCCCCACGAGCGGGGTGCCGCGCGCGCAGAGGGCCCGCACCGCGGCCTCCGTGATCTGCTCCCAGCCGAGGCCGCGGTGGCTGCCGGGTGCGCCGGCCCGCACGCTGAGGGCGCGGTTCAGCAGCAGCACGCCCTGGTCCGTCCACGCGGAGAGGTCCCCGTGGGCGGGCGGGGTGATGCCGAGGTCGTCGTGCAGCTCCCGGTGGATGTTGGCCAGGGAGCGGGGCAGCGGCCGCACGTGGCGGTCCACCGCGAAGCTCAGGCCGATCGGATGGCCCGGCGTCGGGTAGGGGTCCTGGCCCAGCACGAGGACGCGGACGTCCGCGAACGGCTGACGGAACGCCCGCAGGATGTGCTCCGGCGCCGGCAGCACCTGCTCTCCGGCCGCCCGGCGGGCCCGCAGCCGCTCGCCGACCTGCTCGAACGCGGCGGCCTGCGGGGCGAGGGCCGCCTCCCAGCCCGGATCCAGGGGCGCGATGAACTCCATGCCCCGAGGGTAGACCGGGTGGGTACAGTGGCCGCCATGTCCCACCCCACGCCCGTCTCGCCCGATCCGGCCCCGGACGAGGGTGCCCGCGCGCGTGCGCGACGGGACGAGCTGACGGACCTGGAGCGTGCGGTCCTGGACCTGGAGGCCGCCACCTGGCGGTACGGCGGGGCCAAGGACCACGCCGTCCGAGAGCGTCTGGGGCTGTCTCCGACCGCCTATTATCAGGTGTTGAACGGACTGCTGGACCGTGAGGCCGCCCTGGCCTACCGACCCCTGCTGGTCACGCGGCTGCTGCGCAAGCGCGGCACCCGCAGCCGGGCCCGGAGGGGACCCGCGGATCCGGCGCCGTCCACGCCCGCTTCCCGCCAGGAGAACTGACCCATGGCCTACCAGCCCGACCGCTTCGACGAGGTCCCCGAGTACACGGACCAGCGCGGCGCGCACCGCGAGTCCTTCGCCGCTGCCGGCGCAACCGCCGCGGGCGGGGGTCGCCGCCTGAGCCCGCTGCTCTGGGTGGCCGGCCTCGTCCTGCTCGCCGGCCTGTTCGTGGGCGTCGTCCTGCCGTGGCTCACCGGCGACCGCTCCGAGCCCGTCGCCGCCGAGAGCTCGACGACGGCCCCGGCTGCCGCGCCGTCGACGTCGGCGTCGTCCGTGTCCTCCTCGGCGTCCTCCGCGTCGGCGTCGACTGCGTCCGCGACCGAGTCCGCCACCCCGTCCGAGGACGCGGCGGAGGCGTCCCGTTCCGCGGCCGCGGCCGAGTCCTCGCGGGCGGCGCAGGAGGCGGCTGCCGCCGAGGCCGCCGAGTCGTCCCAGGCTGCCGCGTCGTCCCGGGCCGCCGCGGAGGCACAGGCGGCGGAGGCCTCGCGTTCCGAGGCCGCCGCGCAGTCCGCCGAGTCGTCCCGTGCCGCCGCCGAGGCACAGGCGGCGGAGGCCTCGCGTTCCGAGGCCGCCGCGCAGTCCGCAGAGGCGTCCCGGTCGGCGGCGGCCGTCCAGGCGGCGGAGTCCTCGCGCGCCGCCGCGTCCCGTTCGGCCGCCGCGGCGGAGGCCTCGCGCTCGCAGTCCGCGGCCGCGTCGAGCTCTCGTGCGGCCGCGCAGTCTGCGGCCGCGTCGAGCTCTCGTGCAGCCGCGCAGTCCGCGGCCGTGCGCGGCACCCACGTCACCGTGTACAACGCGACCCGCACCCAGGGCCTCGCCGCCTCCTACGCGCAGCGGCTCACGGGCGCCGGCTACACCTCGGTGGACGCGAAGAACTGGAGCGGCTACGGCATCCAGTCCTCCACCGTCCTGTACAACGGCTCGGCCAACAAGGCCGCCGCCGAGGCGGTCGGCAAGGAGCTCGGCTTCCCGGTCATGCAGACCCCGAACCTGCAGGTGAACGGTATCGCGGTGGTCGTCACCAGCTGATCCGCCCGTCGTGCGGCCGTGCCGGCCGCGCACCCTTTCCGGCCCCCGGCGGGGCGCCTTCCGAGGCGTTCTGCCGGGGGCCGTCCGCCGTCCGCGGAAGGGCGGGCCCCGCACTGCGGACCCTTTGCACTCTCCCGGTGCGAGTGCTCATAATGGGGTTAGCACTCCGAAGGCGCGACTGCCAGCCGTACCCCGGTCGGCCCGGCGCCGTGGAGGAGGACCTGTCCACCGGTGAGGCCCCCAGGGGCCGTCCGTCGCGGGCACCGGCGCGGGTCAGCCACCAGCAGTAGGAAGCCGACGTCCAGAAAGGACCTGCACATGGCCAAGACCATCGCATTCGACGAAGAGGCCCGCCGCGGCCTGGAGAAGGGCCTGAACACCCTGGCCGACGCCGTGAAGGTGACCCTCGGCCCCCGCGGCCGCAACGTGGTGCTGGAGAAGAAGTGGGGCGCCCCCACCATCACCAACGACGGCGTCTCCATCGCCAAGGAGATCGAGCTCGAGGACCCGTACGAGAAGATCGGCGCGGAGCTCGTCAAGGAGGTCGCCAAGAAGACCGACGACGTCGCCGGCGACGGCACCACCACCGCCACCGTGCTGGCCCAGGCGCTGGTCCGCGAGGGCCTGCGCAACGTGGCCGCGGGCGCCGACCCGCTGTCCCTGAAGCGCGGCATCGAGAAGGCCGTGGAGGCCGTCACCTCCGAGCTGCTCTCCGCCTCCCGCGAGATCGAGACCAAGGACCAGATCGCGGCCACCGCCTCGATCTCCGCCGCGGACAAGCAGATCGGCTCCCTCATCGCCGAGGCCCTGGACAAGGTCGGCAAGGAGGGCGTCATCACCGTCGAGGAGTCCAACACCTTCGGCCTCGAGCTCGAGCTCACCGAGGGCATGCGCTTCGACAAGGGCTACATCTCCGGTTACTTCGTGACCGACGCGGACCGCCAGGAGGCCGTCCTCGAGGATCCCTACATCCTCATCGTCAACTCGAAGATCTCCTCCGTGAAGGACATGGTGGCGATCCTCGAGAAGGTCATGCAGTCGGGCAAGCCGCTGCTGATCATCGCCGAAGACGTCGAGGGCGAGGCCCTGGCCACCCTCGTGGTCAACAAGATCCGCGGCACCTTCAAGTCCGTGGCCGTGAAGGCCCCGGGCTTCGGTGACCGCCGCAAGGCCATGCTCGCCGACATCGCCATCCTCACCGGCGGCCAGGTCATCTCCTCCGAGGTGGGCCTGTCCCTGGAGAACGCGACCCTCGACCTGCTGGGCACCGCCCGCAAGGTGGTCGTCACCAAGGACGAGACCACCATCGTGGAGGGTGGCGGCGACGCCGAGCAGATCGCCGGCCGCGTGGCCCAGATCCGCTCCGAGATCGAGAACACCGACTCGGACTACGATCGCGAGAAGCTGCAGGAGCGCCTCGCCAAGCTGGCCGGCGGCGTGGCCGTCATCAAGGCCGGCGCGGCCACCGAGGTGGAGCTCAAGGAGCGTAAGCACCGCATCGAGGACGCCGTGCGCAACGCCAAGGCCGCCGTGGAGGAGGGCATCGTCGCCGGCGGCGGCGTGGCCCTGATCCAGGCCGGCGCCAAGGCGTTCGGCGGCCTGCAGCTCGAGGGCGACGAGGCCACCGGCGCGAACATCGTGAAGGTCGCCATCGAGGCCCCGCTGAAGCAGATCGCCTTCAACGCCGGCCTGGAGCCCGGCGTCGTGGCGGACAAGGTCAAGACCCTCGACGACGGTCACGGCCTGAACGCCGCCACCGGCGAGTACGAGGACCTGCTGGCCGCCGGCATCAACGACCCGGTGAAGGTGACCCGCTCGGCCCTGCAGAACGCCGCGTCCATCGCGGGCCTGTTCCTGACCACCGAGGCCGTCGTCGCGGACAAGCCCGAGAAGGCCGCCGCCGGCGCCGAGGGCATGGACCCGATGGGCGGCATGGGCGGCATGATGTGATCAGCCGCTGAGCCGGCCCGGCCCGTTCGGGCGCCCAGCCAGCGAGGCCCGTCTCCCCGTCCGGGGAGGCGGGCCTCGCCGCGTCCGGGGCCGGCACCGGGGCGCCCCGCTCAGGCCGACAGCGCGGCTCGTTCCGCCGCCAGGTTGCGGCGGGCGGCGGCCTCCCAGCGCGTTCGGCCGGGCGCGGTCCGATACAGCCGCTCGGCGTCCAGCAGGGCGTCCAGCACCGCGCCGCGACCGCGGGCCCAGTCCGCGTCGGACACGTGCGCGTAGTCCTGCCGGACCGCGGCCACGTAGCGGGCGTAGGCCTCGGGGGAGCGGCCGAGGACCTCGAGGTCCGCGTCCGAGAGCACCGCCCCGGCCGCGTCGTGCGGGGCGGGGTCGTGGGCGGCGGTGAGCAACACGAGGCGCGCCACCTCGTCGACGACGTCGGCCGGCACCGCCAGCCGCGGGTCGGTGAGCACGTCCCGGGCCAGGGCGGCCGAGTCCGCCTCGTCCTGGCCGGCGGGCGCGGCGGGGTCCCCGACGTAGACGGCGTCGTGGAACCACGCGGCCAGGCGGACCGCACGCGGATCCGGCCCGGCCTTCGCCCCCGCCCGCTCGAGCAGGTCCACGGACTCGAGCACCGCGAGCAGGTGGGCCGGGTCGTGGTAGTGCCGATGCGGCTCCGCCCAGCGGGCCAGCAGGTCGCGTCCCGCCGTCGTCACCGCGTCCGGGCTCGCCGCCGTGCCCTCGAACAGCCGCGCCCAGCGCCGGGCGAGGACGACGTCGCGCTTCTCGGCGCGGCTCCGGGCGGGCACGCGCAGCCCCGAGGCGGCGAGGCGGCGCACCAGCTCCCGTCCGGTGACGGGCACCGCCCCGCGGGCCACGAGCTCGGCGCGTCGGTGCGCGGGCACGTCGTAGTGGTCCCGGTCGAAGGCCCGCTCCGAGAGCCCCGCCGCCCGCGCGAACGCGTGGAGCTCCTCGAGGGAGGCGTCGGAGACGAGGTGGGAGAACACGGTGCCGTGGGCGGGCCACGCGGGCGGGTCGATCAGGACGGTCATGCCCCCACTCTAGGAAGCACGGACCGGGGCGCGGCCGGCCGGCCGCACCCCGGACCGTTCCGGGCGCTCAGAACCGGAACATCGCGGCGTTGGCGGTCTCCGCGTCCTGGTACTGGGTGGCGGCGGCGTCCATCGCGCGGCGGATGCCCGCCAGGGACTCCTCCACGCGCTGCTGGGTGGCGCGCCACTCGGTGAGCACACCCTGGAAGTTCGCGGCCGCCTGGCCGCGCCAGGTGTCCTGCAGCTGGCGCAGGTTGGCCTCCATGGTGCTCACCTCCGCCTGGAGGCGGCCGATGGAGCCCTCCACCGCCCCGCTCTTGGCCCGCAGGTCCTCGACGTCGATCTGCACGATGCTCATGTGACTGTCCCCTCTGATGAGTGCTGATGGGCGGCGGGTGCCGCCGGGCACCACGCTAGGGACGCGCGTCGCGCCCGGCCGCCGGGTCGTCCCCGCCTGGGGACGGGACGCTGGCCTCGGGCGCCTGTGCAGGAGCAGAAGCCCGACGGCGGCGCTCGGCCGAGGCACGACGGAACCGCTCCGCCGCCCGCAGCAGGCGGCTGCTCCGGGCGGCGTCCGCGGCGCTGGCGCCGGCTCCTGACGGCGCGGTCAGGGCGAGGGGGCCGCTGGGCGGACCGGCCGCGTCGTCGTCGGTGTCCTGCGCGGACGGGCGCTCGTCCTCGACGTCCTCGTCCGCCTCGTCCTCGAACGGCGCCCACGGCAGGTGGACGGAGAAGGTGGCGCCGCCGCCCTCGGTCTCCAGCAGCCGGACGGAGCCGCCGTGCTGGGCCACGATCGCCGCGACGATGGCCAGGCCGAGCCCCGTGCCGCCCGTCTCGCGGTGCCGGGAGGTGTCCGCGCGGTAGAACCGCTCGAAGATGCGGGCGCGGTCCTCCTCGGACACGCCCGGCCCGTGGTCACGGATCTCGATCACGGAGCTGCGGCCCGCGCCGTCCGCCCCGGCCCGGCCGCCGAGGTGGTCGACCGTGCCGACCGCGATCTCGATGGGGGTGCCGGCGGGGGTGTAGCGCAGGGCGTTGGCCATGAGGTTCACCACCACCTGGCGCATCCGGTTCTCGTCGCCGAGGATGGGCGCCGGAGCCGCCCGGTCGTCGTCGGGGCCCACGAGGGTGACCTTGCGGTCCGGGGCGTTCACGGACGCGTCCATCATGGAGTCCATCGCGAGGATGAGCAGGTCCACCGGGGCGTGCTCGAGGGGGCGCTGCTCGTCGAGGCGGGCCAGGGTGAGCAGGTCCTCCACGAGGCGGGTCATGCGGGTGGCCTCGGACTCGATGCGCTGCATGGCGGCGGCGACGTCCTCCTCCTCGCGCAGCCCGCCGTGCCGGTACAGCTCGGAGAACCCGCGGATGGTGACCAGGGGGGTGCGCAGCTCGTGGGAGGCGTCCTGCACGAAGCGGCGCATCTTGTCCTCGGAGATCTCCTTGTCCCGGAACGCGGACTCGATGTGCGCGAGCATGGCATTGAGGGAGCGGGAGAGCCGGCCCACCTCGGTGTCGGGCGCCGCGCTCTCCACGCGTTGGCTCAGGTCGCCGGCGGCGATCTTGGCGGCGGTGCGCTCCACGCGGTTCAGGGTGCGGAACGCGCGCTGGACCGCCAGGTTGGCCACGATCACGGTGCCCGCCGTCGCGAGCAGGCCGATGGTCACGACGATCGAGGTGACGCGCTCGACGGAGGAGGTCACGCTCTGCAGGGGAAGGGCCACGGCCATGGTGCCGTCGCCGCTGCTGAGCCCGTACAGCTGCACGCGCCAGCCGCTCGAGTCCGGCTGTGTGCCGGGCACCTCGAAGGAGGCGGAGCCGCGCTCCAGGGCCTCGGCCGGGGTGATGTCCGGCAGGGCCGGCTCGTCCGCACCCGGCATCACCGGGGTCTGGACGACCCGCGCGCCCTCGTTGTCCCACACGACGCCGTAGAAGCGCAGGATGGGCAGCTGCGGCATGTAGTACTCGCCGGTCTGGGCGACGTTGGCCAGGTACATCGAGACGGTGTCCCGGTTGGCGGCCATGTCCTCGTCCAGCTGGCGCACCGCCTCCTGGCGGAACAGCACCGCGGTCGCCACGGCGGTCACGGCGACCAGGGCCAGCATGAGCGCCGCGATCATCACGACCAGCTTGGTGCGCAGGGACTGCCCCTGCCACGCGCCCCTCAGCCAGGCGCGCGGATGGCGGACGCGGGCCGCCGCGGCGTCGAGCCGCGCACGCACGTCAGCGCTTGTCCGCGGTGCGGAGCATGTAGCCGACGCCGCGCTTGGTGTGGATCATCTTCTCGCGGCCGCCGACGTCGATCTTGCGGCGCAGGTAGGAGATGTAGGACTCGACGATCGAGGCGTCCCCGTTGAAGTCGTACTCCCACACGTGGTCCAGGATCTGGGCCTTCGAGAGCACCCGGTTCGGGTTCATCATGAGGTAGCGCAGCAGCTTGAACTCGGTGGGGGAGAGCTCCACGACCTCGCCGCCGCGGCGGACCTCGTGCGCGTCGTCGTCGAGCTCGAGATCGTCCACGCGCAGCACCGCCGCGTCGTCGTCGTCGAGGGAGGCAGTGCGGCGCAGCACGGCGCGGATGCGGGCGACCACCTCGTCGAGGGAGAACGGCTTGGTCACGTAGTCGTCACCGCCGACCGTCAGGCCGGTGATCTTGTCCTCGGTGCCGTCCCGCGCGGTGAGGAACACGACGGGGAAGTGACGGCCGGCGGAGCGCAGGCGGCGGGTCACGGTGAAGCCGTCCATGTCCGGGAGCATCACGTCCAGCACGGCCAGGTCCGGCTGGAACTCCTCGGCGGCGTCCAGGGCCTCCCGGCCGTTGGCCGCGGCCGTGACCTCGAAGCCGGCGTAGCGCAGGGACGTGGAGAGCAGCTCGCGGATGTTGGGCTCGTCGTCCACCACCAGGAGGCGTGCTTCGGGGTTCTGAGGCTGCATGGAGCCCAGTCAACCGCCCCGACCTGGGAACACCCTGAAAGGGTGCTGGATGTCACGGGGCGTCGTTGGCCCGACGGCTCAGGGGCGCGAGCGCCGGACGGCGCCCAGCACCACGTGCAGCAGCATCAGGCCGAAGCCGACGGGCAGGCCGAACAGCGCGAGCGCGAACAGCGCCGGGGACGCCGGCCACGCCAGGAAGTACGCGACCAGCAGGGCCACCAGGGCCAGAGCGGACACCGCCGTCACGGCCACGCCCAGCACCAGGACGACGCCACGACCGCCCCGGTGATCGGCGGGGTCGGCGGCGGGCGCGGAGGCGGGGAGGGTGGAGGTCCGAGGCATGCCCGCCACTCTAGTCGGGCTATCCTGGGAGGTCATTGACGACCACGTCCTCCGCCGTCCCCTCCGGGCGCACGGCCAGGCTGGTCCCACCGATGCCGCGGCGCACCGCCACGCCGGTGCCGGACCCCGCCGACCCGAGACGAGAGCACGGCCGCCCCTGCGGCGCCGGCCCGACGCGGTGGACCCACATGACGAGGAGCAGGTGACGCACATGCCCACCGGGCGCATCAAGTTCTACGACTCGACCAAGGGCTTCGGGTTCGCCCAGACGGACGAGGGCGAGGAGGTCCACGTGCCCGCCTCGGCCCTGCCGGCCGGGGTGACCGAGCTGCGCGGAGGCACCCGCGTGGAGTTCGGCGTGGCCGAGGGCCGCCGCGGCAAGCAGGCGCTCTCGCTGCGCGTGCTCGACGCCGCACCCTCGGTGGTCCGCAACCACCGACCCGGCGCCACCGAGATGGCCGTCCTCATGGAGGACCTCATCACGTGGCTGGACCAGACCTCCAACGGCCTGCGCCGCGGCCGCTACCCCCAGCGCGCCCAGGCGCAGAAGATGGCGCAGGTGCTGCGCCGTGTCGCCGACGATCTGGAGGCCTGAGCCATGACCACCCACGACGACGCCCCGCGCGTCGACCACCGGAGCCCCGACGCCGAGCCCGCGCCCGCGGAGGAGAGGGCGGCCGTGCCGCCCGCGCGTCGCCGGGCCCCGCGCCGCGACGAGCTGCTCGCCGCCGCCGTGGACGCCGCCCGCGCGGGGCTGGCCGGGCTGGCCGCCCCGGACGAGGTGGGGGAGCACGTGGACGTGCTCGTGGACGACGACCGGCTCCTGACGCACCGCTTCGCGTGCCGCATGCCCGGCTACGCGGGCTGGCTCTGGTACGTGACGATCGCCCGGGCCCCACGCGCCAAGCAGGTCACCGTGTGCGAGACCGGCCTCATGGCGGGGGAGGGTGCGCTCGTGGCGCCCCCGTGGGTGCCGTACGCCGAGCGCGTGAACGAGGAGGAGCGCGAGCGGCTCAAGGCCGTGGCCGAGGGCCGTGTGCCCGGCGCCCCGGCGCCTGAGACCGCGCCGGACGACCGCGGCTGAGACGGCGCGCCCCGGCTGACCCGCCGGGGCGGACACGCAACGGGCCCGCGGTGGAGTCCCCCGCGGGCCCGTGTCCCCGTCCGGGGACGGCTCAGGCCAGGCGCTCGACCACGTGGTCGATGCAGCGCAGCAGTGCCGCGACGTCCTCGGGCTCGATCGCGGCGAAGGTCGCGATCCGCAGCTGGTTCCGGCCGAGCTTGCGATAGGGCTCCACGTCCACCACGCCGTTCGCGCGCAGGGCCTGGGCGACCGCCGCCGCGTCGACGTCGTCGGAGAAGTCGACGGTGCAGACCACGGCGGAGCGGTCCTCGGACCGGGCCACAAAGGGCGTGGCGAAGGACGACGCCTCGGCCCACGCGTACACGCGCGAGGAGGAGTCGGCGGTGCGGGCGGTCATCGCGTCCAGCCCGCCCTGACCGTTCATCCAGCGCAGCTGCGCGTCCAGCATGACGAGCGTGGCCAGCGCGGGCGTGTTGTAGGTCTGGTCCTTGAGGGAGTTCTCCACGGCCGTGGCCAGGTCCAGGAACGCCGGGATCCAGCGGCCGGACTCCTTGATCTCCGCGACCCGCGCCAGGGCCCGCGGGGAGAACAGCGCGAGCCACAGACCGCCGTCGGACGCGAAGTTCTTCTGCGGCGCGAAGTAGTACACGTCCGCCTCGGACACGTCCACCGGCAGGCCGCCCGCGGCCGAGGTGGCGTCGACGACGACCAGCGCGTCCTCGTCGATGCCCGCGGGGCGGACGACGGGCGCCATCACGCCGGTGGAGGTCTCGTTGTGCGGCCACGCGTACACGTCGACCCCGGCCACGGCCTCCGGCTCGGGGCGGGTGCCCGGCTCGGAGGTGCGGATGTCCGACGGCGCCAGGAACGGCGCCTGGTCGGTGGCCTTGGCGAACTTCGAGCCGAACTCGCCGAAGCTCAGATGCTGGGCGCGCTCGCGGACCAGGCTGAAGGCGGCCGCGTCCCAGAACGCGGTGGAGCCGCCGACGCCGAGGATCACCTCGTAGCCCTCCGGCGCCGAGAACAGCTCGGCGACGCCTGACCGGACGCTCGCCACCAGGTCCTTGACCGGCTTCTGACGGTGCGACGTGCCGAGCAGCCCGGCTGCGTCCTGGAGCGCGCTCAGCTGCTCGGGGCGGACCTTGGAGGGGCCGGCGCCGAAGCGGCCGTCGGCCGGCAGCAGGTCCTGGGGGATGGTGATCTCGGCGGGGGAGGTCATGCGTGCTCCTGACGCTTCGGGGTCGCGGGTCGCGCCCATTCTCCCGCGCCCGGGACCACCGGCCGTCCACGTGACTCACGCCTCGCTAGGATGTCCGGGACGAAGAGCCCGAGGGAAGAGGACGTGCCATGACGGATCTGATCGACACCACCGAGATGTACCTGCGCACGATCCTCGAGCTCGAGGAGGAGGGCATCCCCCCGCTGCGCGCCCGCATCGTCGAGCGTCTGGAGCACTCCGGCCCCACCGTCTCCCAGACCGTGGCCCGCATGGAGCGGGACGGGCTGGTGCACGTGGGCGCGGACCGTCGGCTGGAGCTGACCGTGGCGGGCCGCGAGCGGGCCGTGTCCGTGCTGCGCAAGCACCGCCTGGCCGAGCGCCTGCTCGCGGACGTGATCGGCCTCGAGTGGGAGCTCGTCCACGAGGAGGCCTGCCGCTGGGAGCACGTGATGAGCGACCAGGTGGAGCGCCGCCTGCTCACGCTCCTGGAGAACCCCACCGAGACCCCCTACGGCACCCCGATCCCGCCCCGGCCCGAGCAGGCCTCCGCCGAGGACTGGAGCCGCGACATGGGCCTGGCGGGCGCCCGGCTCTCCGAGGAGGCCGCCACCGCCGGCCGGTTCCGCGTCCGCGGGCTGGCCGAGGGCGTGCAGACCGACCCCGAGCTGCTGGCCCAGCTGGCCGGCGCCGGCGTGACCCCCGGCCGTGTGGTGCGTGCCGAGGCCGCCCGCGACGCCGGGTACATCCGGGTCGAGGGCGAGGCGGAGGACGGCGCGGCCGCGGACGGCGGGGCCCTCGAGCTGGCCGAGGCCACGGCCGCGCACGTGTGGGTCGAGCGTCTCGACGGCTGAGGCGCGGCGCGCCGTCGTCGTGCGTGACGGGGGCGTGATGGCCCGGTGACGGGCCGGTGAACCTCTTCCGCCGCCGCAGGCGACACGCGGCGCGCCGATGCACCCGCGTCTAGCGTGGGGACACGACGCCCCTGTGTCCCCACGCTTCCGAGGCCCCCGATGCGCACACTCGTCCTCAACGCCGGCTACGAACCCCTCTCGGTCGTCTCCGACCGCCGGGCGCTGCTGCTCGTGGCCACCGGCAAGGCGAGCGTGCTCGAGGACGCCGGTGACCCGATGCGCAGCCCCACCCGCGCGTGGGGCCGGCCCCTCGTGATCCTGCTGCACCAGTACATCCGGGTGCCCCACACGGACGCGGCCCCGGTCTCCCGCAAGGGCGTGCTGCGCCGGGACGGACACCGCTGCGCCTACTGCGGCGCCCACGCCACCACCGTGGACCACGTGCGGCCGCGCTCGCGGGGCGGCGAGAACTCGTGGGAGAACCTCGTGGCCTGCTGCCTGCGCTGCAACGGGGCGAAGGCGGACCGCTCGCTCGAGGCCCTGGGCTGGCGGCTGCGGGTGGAGCCGGTGCGCCCGCGCGGGGCCCAGTGGCGGATCCGCGAGCTGGAGCGGCCCGCCGAAGCGTGGCGGGACTACCTGCGCCTGGCGGCCTGACGCCGGAAGCGGAATCGCGCCCGCCCGTGCCCGGCGGTTCCTAGACTCTCCAACGGTCGAGAGAGCGGAGGGGCCCATGAGCATGGAGTCGGCGGCACGGATGTCCATGATGCGGATGACCCGCGGGCAGTCCGACGCCCAGCAGAGCCTCGCCCGCGGCACGGTGCGCCGGACCATCGCGTTCGCGGGCCGGTACCGCACCCGCCTGATCGTGTTCGTCGCGGCGTCCATCGTGGGCGCGGTGCTCGGCGTGGCCTCGCCCGTGCTGGCCGGCGACGTCGTCAACGCGATCACCGGCGGCGCGGACCGCGGGCTCGTGGTGCGGCTGGCCCTGCTGATCGCCCTCGTGGCCGTGCTCGACGCGGCGCTGTCCGTGTTCACCAAATGGCTCTCCGCCGGGCTGGGGGAACGCGTCATCTACGACCTGCGCACCGCCGTGTTCGACCACGTGCAGCGCATGCCGGTGGCGTTCTTCCAGCGCACCCGCACCGGCGCGCTCGTCTCACGCCTGAACAACGACGTGATCGGGGCGCAGTCGGCGATCTCGCGGACCCTCTCCGGCGTCGTCGCGAACGTGGTGTCCGTGGCGCTGACCCTGGGCGTCATGGTGGCCACCAGCTGGCAGGTCACCGTCCTGTCCCTCGTGATGCTGCCGCTGTTCCTGGTGCCGGCCCGGGCGGTCGGCTCGAAGCTGGCGGACCTGTCCCGCGAACGGGCCGGGCACAACGCGGCCATGGGCGACCAGATGACCGAGCGGTTCTCCGCTCCCGGCGCCACACTCATCAAGCTCTTCGGCCGCCCCGCCGCCGAGTCCGCCGAGTTCGCCCGCCGCGCGGACCGCGTGCGCGCCACCGGCGTGGACATCTCCGTGCGCCAGGCCGTCTTCACCACGCTGCTCACCCTGGTCTCCGCGCTCGCGCTCGCGGCCGTGTACGGCGTGGGCGGGCTCCAGGCGATCGCGGGCACCCTCGACGCCGGCGACGTCGTCACCCTCGCCCTGCTGCTGACCCGCCTGTACGCCCCCCTGACCGCGCTGGCGAACGCCCGCGTGGAGATCATGAGCGCGCTCGTGAGCTTCGAGCGCGTGTTCGAGGTCCTGGACCTGGAGCCGCTCATCACGGAGCCCGCGCGGCCCGCGGCCCTGCCGGAGGGGCCCCTGTCCGTGCGGCTGCGGGACGTGCGCTTCGCCTACCCCACCGCGGAGCAGGTGTCCCTGGCCTCCCTCGAGGAGGTCGCCGTGCTGGACACGCGCGGCGGCGAGGAGGTGCTGCACGGGATCGACGTGGCCGTGCCCGCCGGGGCCACCGTGGCCCTCGTGGGCTCTTCGGGTGCGGGCAAGTCCACCATAGCCTCGCTCGTCACGCGCCTGCACGACGTCACCTCCGGCGCCGTCGAGATCGGCGGCGTGGACGTGCGGGACCTCGCGTTCGCGGACCTGCAGCGGGCCGTGGGCATGGTGACCCAGGACGGCCACCTCTTCCACGAGACCGTGCGCGCCAACCTGACGCTGGCCCGCCCCGACGCGACGGACGAGCAGCTGTGGGACGCCGTCGAGCGGGCCCGCCTGCGCCCCGTGGTCGAGGCGCTGCCGGACGGGCTGGACACCGTGGTCGGCGAGCGCGGCTACCGCCTCTCCGGCGGCGAGCGGCAGCGCATGACGATCGCGCGGCTGCTGCTGGCGGCTCCGCGCGTCGTGGTGCTGGACGAGGCGACGGCGGCGCTGGACTCCACCAACGAACGCGCCATCCAGGAGGCGCTGGGGGAGGCGCTGGCCGGGCGGACCGCGATCGTGATCGCGCACCGGCTCTCCACCGTGCGCAGCGCGGACGAGATCCTCGTGGTCGAGGCCGGGCGGATCGTGGAGCGCGGCACGCACGCCGCGCTGCTCGCGGCGGGCGGGCGGTATGCGGAGCTCTACACCACGCAGTTCGCCGACGCGGAATGAGGCGGCGACCGGACCGGCCGCCCAGGTGCCCCAGGCCGGAATCGAACCGACGGCCTACCCTTTAGGAGAGGGTCGCTCTATCCAACTGAGCTACTGGGGCGCGGACCGTGCGTCGGTCCGGTGAGCGAGTCTAGCCGAGCCCTTCAGGCCGCCCGCGTGGCGCGACCACGACGGCGCCGCCCGGCCCACAGCATCACGGCCACCGCCAGCGCGAGCAGCGCCAGCAGGACCCAGCGGGTCAGCGTCAGGGCGGCGGCCAGGCCGGTGCCCGGGCCGCCGGCGGCGATCGCCTGCTCGATCGCGATGTTCTCGCAGATGTCCACGACCGCGAACAGCACGCCCAGCCCGAAGACGGCCCACTTGGCGCCGACGGGACGCAGGCGCCATGCGCCGACCGCGGTGACCGTCAGTGCCACGGCGATCGGGAAGATCACGCCGGCCGTCTTGTGCACCCAGTTCAGCTGGCCGCGGGCGTCCTCGTCCATGACCGCGGAGAGCGCGCGGATGTGGTCCTGCCCGTAGAACAGCAGGGAGTCCGGCATCGCCAGGCCGCCGCTGAGCTGGGTCATCTGCTGCAGCACCAGCAGATGGAGGTACGCGCCCACGAGCAGGGTGGTCACGATCAGCGCGCTCACCGGGATCGCCGGGCTGCCCTCGCGCTCAGCGGCCGCGGCGAGGTCCTCACGGACGTTGACGTCCCGCAGCGTGGGACGGGAGCGCGGGGACTCGGCGACCGGGCGCGCGGCGGGCCGCGACGGGCGCGGACGGGACTTGCGAGACTTCTGGGACACGGGGCACCTCCGCGGTCCATCCTCCCAGACCGGCCGAGCCGGTCCGGTCCCGCCCAGCCCCGCCCAGCCCAGCTCACTTTCGAACGTGAAATCGGGGTCATGGGAACTTTCGAACGCGAGATAGGCCCCACATCACGTTCGAAAGTGCGGGTGGGGGCGAGTCCGGGGCGGCTCAGTCCGCGTGGCGAGGCCGCGGGCGGGGGACCTGGGCGGGTGCGTCGGACGCCGGCTCGGTGGCCGGGGCCGGCCCCGCGGTGGACTGCGGCTCGGACGCCGGCTCGACGACCGGCAGGGGCGCCGTCGTCGGGGCGGGCTCGGCGGTCTGCGCCGGCACGGCGTCGGCCGCCTCCGGGACCGCTGCCCGGGTGCGTGGCCGCTCCCGGCCGCGTCCCGCCGTCGGGAACTCGAAGAGCCAGCGCACCCGTCGGTAGCCGAGCGCGAGGGCGAGCGGGACGAGGAACGTGAACGACGCGATGGCCACGTAGAAGTCGACCGGGCGGACCGCGGCGAGGTCGCGGAAGGCCGCCACCGCCAGGATCAGCACCGGCATGTGGGCGACGTAGAGGACCATCGAGCGGCGGCCGCAGAACTCGAGGAACGGCAGACGGGGCAGGCGCGGGCCGAGCCACAGCACCACGAGGATCCCCGGCAGAGCAGCGAACACGGACCAGGGCTGGCGCTCCGCCACCACGAGCGCGCCGGTGCGCGTGGCCGTCACGGTGAGCACCATCAGGATCACCGCGATCACACCCAGGGCGGCCGGCGCCGTGCGGATCCGGGGGAGCAGTCGCGCGGACGCGGCACCGAGGAAGAAGTACACACCCCAGTACAGGGGACGCACCCAGTCGCGGGGGCCGCTGACGAACTCCAGGAGCAGCACGAAGAGGACGGCCGCGACCACCAGCGCCGGGACACGGCGGATCACCGGGCCGATGAGATAGCAGAGCATGAGCACCCACAGGAACCACAGGTGCCACGCGCCACCGCGCCAGAACTCGCCGGACAGCAGGGACCCGGGCCTGCCCGTGGCCAGCGCCAGCACGACCATCCAGACGAGGAACGGCCACAGGATCCGCTCCGCCTTGCCGCGGTAGTACGTGCCCAGCGGCTTGGACACGGAGCGGGGCAGCAGGACGCCGGACAGGAACACGAGCATCGGCATCCGCCACGACTGGAACACCTGCACCACGTTCGCGAACGCCACGGAGCTGAAGGTCGCGTCGAGGCCCTGCGGCATCGTGTAGGTGTGGGTGAACATCACCAGCAGCACGGCGAATCCGCGCATCGCGTCCATCCAGGTCATCCGGCTGGGGGTGGACCCGTGGGACATGGGCGGGGTCGGCGTGGTGGACATGGCGGCTCCGGGGTGACGTGGCGGGGCAGGGGAAGGAGGCTCCGCCGCCACATCGCGCGGAACGCCCAGAAGACCATAGCGGGCCGTTCGATTCCCGCCGGTTTTCGAACGTGGAATCGGGGTCTTGGGGACTTTCGAACGCGAGATAGGCCCCACATCACGTTCGAAAGTGCGGGTGGGGTGGGGCGGGGCGGCGCGGTGGGGGATGGCGACGACGGCGCCCCCTGTCGCGTCCGGGGCCGCGCCTAGACTGGGTCCGCCATGGCTGACCTCTTCTCCGCGCTCGGA
This sequence comes from Micrococcus sp. TCR-5, assembly GCF_052220525.1. NCBI lineage: Bacteria > Bacillati > Actinomycetota > Actinomycetes > Micrococcales > Micrococcaceae > Micrococcus > Micrococcus sp. TCR-5. The sequence goes on along the minus strand of NZ_JBQPDO010000003.1, from coordinate 132,745 downwards.
CGCACGCCCCTGAACCTCGACCGGACCCGCCGCCCCGCGGACCCGGAGACCGCCCTGCCCGGGCTCGTGCCCCCGGCCGTCACGCGCGCGGCCGCGGACCCCGAGGCCTGGGGCGAGGACGCCCGCCCGGCCGCTCCGGCGCACACTCCCGAGTCGCTCGTGGCGGGGCTCAACCCGCAGCAGGCCGCCGCGGTGACCCACACGGGGGCGCCGCTGCTGATCGTGGCGGGCGCCGGCTCGGGCAAGACCCGGGTGCTGACCCACCGCATCGCGTGGCTGCTCGCCACCGGCCGGGCGCGGCCGCACGAGATCCTCGCCATCACCTTCACGAACAAGGCCGCCGCGGAGATGCGCGAGCGCGTGGCCGGGCTGATCGGTCCCACCGCCCAGCGGATGTGGATCTCCACGTTCCATTCCTCCGCCGTGCGGCTGCTGCGCAACGAGGCCGCCAACATCGGGCTGAAGTCCACGTTCACCATCTACGACTCGGCGGACAGCCTGCGCCTGGTCACCACCGTCGCCAAGCAGCACGAGCTGGACCCGAAGCGCTTCGCGCCCAAGGCCCTGCTGAACCGCATCAGCTCCCTGAAGAACGAGCTCGTGGAGGCGGACGACTACGCCGCCACCGTGGCCGAGGGGGACCCGTGGGGCCGCGCCGTCGCCGCCGTCTACCGGGACTACACGGCCCGCCTGCGCCAGGCCAACGCCCTGGACTTCGACGACCTGATCGGCATGACGGTCCACATGTTCGAGGCGTTCCCGCGCGTGCTGGACAACTACCGCCGCCGGTTCCGCCACGTCCTCGTGGACGAGTACCAGGACACCAACCACGCACAGTACCGCCTGATCCGGCTCCTCGCCGGCCCGGCGGGCGACCCCGAGGGCGTGGAGACCCCCGGCGGCGAGCTGACCGTCGTCGGCGACTCGGACCAGTCCATCTACGCGTTCCGCGGCGCGGACATCCGCAACATCGTCGAGTTCGAGCAGGACTTCACGGACGCCGTCACCATCAAGCTCGAGCAGAACTACCGCTCCACGCAGACCATCCTGGACGCCGCCAACGCGGTGATCGAGCGCAACCCGGACCGCCGCCCCAAGCGCCTGTGGACGGCCGAGGGGGAGGGCCCGGCGATCGTCGGCTACGCCGCGGAGAACGAGTCCGCCGAAGCGGAGTGGATCGCCACCACCATCGACCGGCTGCAGGACGAGGACGGGATCCGCCCGGCCGACGTCGCCGTGTTCTACCGGACCAACGCGCAGTCCCGCGCGCTCGAGGAGCGGCTGGTGACGCGCGGCATCCCGTACCGGGTCATCGGCGGCACGCGCTTCTACGACCGCAAGGAGATCAAGGACGCGCTCGCCTACCTGCGGGTGATCGTCAACCCCGACGACGACGTCAACGTGCGCCGCATCCTCAACGAGCCCAAACGGGGCATCGGGGACCGGGCCGAGGGCGCCATCGCCGCGTGGGCCGAGCGCAACCGCTCCACGTTCTCCGCGGCCCTGCGCGACGCCGAGAACGCCCCCGGCATGGCCGCCCGCTCGCTCAAGGCCGTCCGCGGCTTCGTGCAGATGATGGACGACCTCGGCCAGGTCGCCGAGTCCGCCGGCCCGGCCACCGTCCTGGAGGCCGTCCTCGAGCAGTCCGGGATGCTGGCCGCCCTCCGCGAGTCCGAGGACCTGCAGGACGAGTCCCGCGCGGACAACCTCGGCGAGCTCGTCGCCGTCGTCCGCTCCTTCGAGACGACGCACCCGGACGGCACCCTGTCCGACTTCCTCGAGCAGGTGGCGCTCGTGGCGGACGCAGACCAGCTGCCCACGGCCCCGGACGTGGAGGGCGAGGCGCTCGCCGAGCAGCAGGGCCAGGTCACGCTCATGACGCTGCACACCGCCAAGGGCCTCGAGTTCCCCGTGGTGTTCCTGACGGGCATGGAGCACGGGGTGTTCCCGCACGCCCGCTCGATGACGGACGAGAAGGAGCTCGCGGAGGAGCGCCGTCTGGCCTACGTGGGCCTGACGCGCGCCCGCCGTCGCCTGTTCCTGACGCGCGCCGAGGCACGCTCGCTGTGGGGCCAGCACCAGTTCAACCCGCCCAGCCAGTTCCTCGGGGAGATCCCGGAGACGCTCATCGACTGGGAGCGGGAGGGCACCACCCGCTCGGCCGGCTCGTTGAGCCTGACCGGCGCCGGCACCTCGCGCTACGCGGGGCGGTTCGGGGGCGGCCGGCCGGCCTGGCGGTCCCGGGACGACGACGGCGCGCGACCCCAGCGCCTCACCCGCGGGGACGAGCCGGCGGACCTCACGGTGCCCTCCGGCGTGGTGCGCGGGAAGGCGCCGAGCCGGGTGCAGCCGCAGAAGGAGATCGTGGCGCTCAGCCCGGGCGACCGCGTCTCCCACGCCACGTTCGGCGAGGGGCGCGTGGACGCCGTCGCGGGCGCGGGGGACAAGACCGTCGCGACCGTCACCTTCGACGCCACCGGGGCGCAGAAGCGGCTGCTGCTGCGCTACGCCCCGCTGACGAAGGTCGAGGGCTGACGGGACCGGCCCGCCGACCCCCCGGTCGCCCCGGGGCGTGGACTACAGTGAGCCGTGGAACGCCGCCGTCCGCCGCCCCGCCGTGCCCCCGCGCCCGGCCCGGCCACGGAGGGGGCGTCGACGTCGGCCGCGCCCGCGGGCGAGGCCGGCAGACCCTGTCTTCGACCAAGAAGGACACACCACCGTGGACCTGTATGAGTACCAGGCGCGCGATCTGTTCGAGGCGCACGGCGTCCCCGTGCTGGCCGGCATCGTTGCGCAGACCCCGGACGAGGCCAAGGCGGCCGCGGAGAAGATCGGCGGCGTCACCGTCGTCAAGGCGCAGGTGAAGGTCGGCGGCCGCGGCAAGGCCGGCGGCGTGAAGGTCGCCAAGACGGCCGACGAGGCCTACGAGCACGCCAAGGCCATCCTGGGGATGGACATCAAGGGCCACACCGTGCACCAGGTCATGATCGCCCAGGGCGCCGACATCGCCGAGGAGTACTACTTCTCCGTGCTGCTGGACCGCGCCAACCGCACCTACCTGGCCATGTGCTCGGTCGAGGGCGGCATGGAGATCGAGCAGCTCGCCGAGGAGCGCCCCGAGGCCCTCGCCAAGGTGCCCGTCTCCCCGCTGACCGGCATCGACGCCGAGACCGCCCAGAAGATCGTCACCGAGGCGGGCTTCCCCGAGGAGCTGCGCGCCGACGTCGCCGAGGTCATCCAGAAGCTCTGGGAGGTCTTCGAGAAGGAGGACGCCACCCTCGTCGAGGTGAACCCGCTGGTGAAGACCGGCGACGGCACGATCCTCGCCCTGGACGGCAAGGTCTCCCTCGACGACAACGCGGCGTTCCGCCACGAGGACCACGCCGCCCTCGTCGACGAGCGCACCGAGGACCCGCTGGAGGCCAAGGCCAAGGCCAACGGCCTCAACTACGTGAAACTGGACGGCCAGGTCGGCGTGATCGGCAACGGCGCCGGCCTCGTGATGTCCACCCTCGACGTCGTCGCGTACGCCGGCGAGCAGCACGGCGGCGTGAAGCCGGCCAACTTCCTGGACATCGGCGGCGGCGCCAACGCCGAGGTCATGGCCAACGGCCTCGACGTCATCCTGGGCGACGAGCAGGTCAAGTCCGTGTTCGTGAACGTCTTCGGCGGCATCACCGCGTGCGACCAGGTCGCGAACGGCATCGTCAAGGCCCTCGAGATCCTGGGTGACACCGCCACCAAGCCGCTGGTCGTGCGCCTGGACGGCAACGCCGTGGAGGAGGGCCGCCGCATCCTGCAGGAGGCGAACCACCCGCTCGTCACCCTGGCCGCCACCATGGACGAGGGCGCCGACAAGGCCGCCGAGCTCGCCCACTCCGCGAACTGACCGTTCGGAAAGACTGAGGAAACAGCTATGTCGATCTACCTGAACAAGGACTCCAAGGTCATCGTCCAGGGCATCACCGGCGGTGAGGGCACCAAGCACACCCGCCTCATGCTCAAGGCCGGCACGAACATCGTGGGCGGCGTGAACGCCCGCAAGGCCGGCACCACCGTGTCCCACGAGGACAAGGACGGCAACGCCGTCGAGCTGCCCGTCTTCGGCACCGTCAAGGAGGCCATGGAGAAGACCGGTGCGGACGTGTCCGTGGCCTTCGTGCCGCCGGCCTTCGCCAAGGACGCCGCCATCGAGGCCATCGAGGCCGAGATCCCGCTGCTCGTGGTCATCACCGAGGGCATCCCGGTGCAGGACACCGCCGAGTTCTTCGCCCTGTCCCAGTCCAAGACCGGCGAGGACGGCAAGCCGAAGACCCGCATCATCGGCCCGAACTGCCCCGGCGTCATCACCCCGGGCGAGGCCCTGGCGGGCATCACCCCGGCCACCATCACCGGCTCCGGCCCCATCGGCCTCGTGTCCAAGTCCGGCACGCTGACCTACCAGATGATGTACGAGCTGCGTGACTTCGGCTTCTCCACCGCCATCGGCATCGGCGGCGACCCGATCATCGGCACCACCCACATCGACGCCCTCGAGGCGTTCGAGGCCGACCCGGACACCCAGGCCATCGTGATGATCGGCGAGATCGGCGGCGACGCCGAGGAGCGTGCGGCCGAGTTCATCAAGGCCAACGTCACCAAGCCGGTCGTCGGCTACGTGGCCGGCTTCACCGCCCCGGAGGGCAAGACCATGGGCCACGCCGGCGCCATCGTCTCCGGCTCCGCCGGCACCGCGCAGGCCAAGAAGGAGGCCCTCGAGGCCGCGGGCGTGAAGGTCGGCAAGACCCCGTCCGAGACCGCCCAGCTCATGCGGGAGATCCTGCAGGCCCAGGCCTGATCCCGCGGTGGGGGGCGCCGATGCCGGCGCTCCGCACCGGCAGGCGGATGCACCACGGCCCCTGTCCCTCGTCCTGAGGGGCAGGGGCCGTGTGCTGTGCGGGGCGGAGCAGGCGGTGGGCGCCCGTCAGCCCACGTTCGCGCCGAAGAGCAGGCCGAGCACGTACGTCACGGCAGCGGCGCCGAAGCCGATCGCGAGCTGGCGCAGGCCCCGAGCCAGCGGTGAGGAGCCGGACAGCAGCCCGACCACACCGCCGGTGAAGAGCAGGGCCACGCCCACCATCGCCGCCGCCAGGCCCAGGGCCCACAGCCCGGACATGCCGAAGATGTACGGCAGGATCGGGATGAGTGCGCCGGAGGCGAAGAACGCGAAGCTGGACAGGGAGGCGCTCCACGCCGAGCCGATCTCCGCGAAGGAGTCCGAGTGGTCCACCGGCCCCTGGGAGCCGTCGGGACGGGCGGAGAACTGCGGGTTGCAGTCGCACGTGAGATAGCCGAGGCGCTCGAGCGCGCGGTGCTCGGCGTCCTCGGGCGTCATGCCGCGGGCCAGGTAGACGAGCGTGAGCTCGTTGTGGTCCAGGTCCAGGTGCTGGGCCGCCTCGAGGGTGATCTGGGTGGGGGAGGAGGCCTCGAGCAGCTCCCGCTGGGACCGCACCGAGACGTACTCGCCGGCCGCCATGGACAGCGCGCCCGCCAGCAGGCCGGCCACGCCGGTGAACAGCACGACGGACGGCGCCACGCCCGTCGCGCCGATGCCCATCACGAGCGCCAGGTTGGAGACCAGCCCGTCGTTCATGCCGAAGACGGCGGCGCGGAAGTTGCCGGCCAGCTGCTCGCGACCCCGGGCGGCGAGGCCGCGCACGACCTCCTCGTGGATGGCCTCGTCCGCCACCATGCCCTCGGGGGCGTCCTGGTCCTCCGCGTAGGGAGTGTCCGACTCGGCGCGCTGGGCCAGGGCCAGCACGAACACGGAGCCGAAGATCCGCGCGAGCCAGCGCAGCAGGATGCGGTGCAGGGAGGGGCGCGGCGGGTTCTCGGCGTGCTCGCCCAGGAGGGCCCGCCAGTGCTGTTCGTGGCGGCGCTCGGCCTCGGCGAGGCCGAGCAGGATGTCGCGCTCCACGCCGTCCTTGCGAGCGGCGATGTCGCGGTAGATCTGGCCCTCGGCGATCTCGTCGGCGAGGTAGCGGCGCCAGCGTCGGACCTGTTCGCGGGTCGGCTCGGGACGTGCCGCGGGCGTGGCGGTGTGGGCGGGGCTCATGGGGCTCCATCGGATGGGCGGGCGGGGACGGGCGGCGCCGTCGCGGCCGGGCGCGCCCGACCGGCCAGTCTACGCCGTCGCTACCATGGCCGCATGGACGCAGCAGAGACCCCCGACGGCCCCGAGACCGCCGCCCACGACGGCGGCCGGCCGGCCTGGCAGCACCGCCTCCTGGCGGGCGGGGAGGAGCCGGACCCCCGGTTCACGCTCGCCAACGAGCGCACGTTCCTGGCCTGGGTCCGGACGGCGCTGGCGCTGCTGGCCGGCGGGGTCGCGGTGGAGGCGTTCACCGGCGCCCTCTTCGCGCCGCCGGTCCGGGTGGTGCTGAGCACGGTGCTGCTCGTCCTGGCGGCGCTGCTCGCCCTGGGCGCGGGCGCGCGCTGGCTCCGGGTGGAGCGGGCGATGCGCCGCGGCCGTCCGCTGCCGCTGCCGCTGATCGTCCCGGTCCTCGCGGGGGGCGTCGTGCTGGCCGTCGTGGTGCTGCTGGCCGCCGTCGTCCTTCCGCGGGGCTGAGACGATGCGCCTGCATCACGACCCGGGGCTGCAGCCCGAGCGCACCGTGATGAGCTGGGGCCGCACGGTCCTGGCGCTGGGCGTCCTCAGCCTCACGTTCCTGAGGTGGTGGCCGACCGTCGGCGCGTGGGCGTTCGGGCCTGCGGTGGTGGCGGCCGTCGGCGGGGCGGCGGTGCTGGCCACGCAGCGCCGGCGCTACGTGGCGCACGCGGACGGAATCGCGCGGGAGCAGGCCCGGCCGGCCCTGGCGTCGGTGGCCTGCATGGTCGCGCTGGTGGTGGGCTTGGCGGCCCTCGGGATCACCGCCACGCTGCTGCACGCGGCATGATCCGCGGACGACGACGGCGCCCCTCACCTGCGCGGGGCGGGTGAGGGGCGCCGTCGTGCATCCGGAGGCGGACCGCTCAGCGGGCGATCATGCCGTGGGGGTCGATGACGAACTTCTCCAGGGAGCCCTGGTCGAACTCCGCATAGGCCTGCGGTGCCTCGTCCAGGCTGATCACGCGCGGGTTGACCATCTCCGTCAGGTACGGCATCCGATCCCACAGGATCGACATCATCAGCTGGCGGTTGTAGCGCATGACGGGCGCCTGGCCGCCGATGATGTGGGGCGACTTGATCCAGGCCTTGCCGAAGTCCACCGGGAAGGTGCCCTCCTGCTCGGCCTTCGTCTCCGCGATCGGGTCCGGCCCGTAGATGCCGATGATGCCCGTGGCGCCGCCCGGACGGGTGATGTCCAGGACCTGGTTCACGGCGGCGATCGGCTGCATCTCATCGGACGCGGAGCCCAGGCCGTGGGCCTCGGAGCCGACGCAGTCCACCGCGCAGTCCACCATCGGCTCGCCGAGGATGTCGCTCACGGCGTCCTGCAGGTTCTCCGTGGTGGAGAGGTCGATGGTCTCGCAGCCGTGCTTGCGCACCAGCTCCAGTCGCGAGGCGTCCTGGTCGCCCACGATGATGCACGAGGCGCCCAGCAGCCGAGCGGCGGCCGCGGCGCACCGGCCCACGGGGCCGGCACCGGCGATGTAGACGGTGGAGCCGGGCTTGGCGCCGGCCTCCACGAGGCCGTGGAACGCCGTCGGGAGGATGTCCGAGAGCACGGTCAGATCCAGGATCTTCTCCATCGCCTGCTCCTGGTCCGGGAAGCGCAGCAGCTGGAAGTCGGCGTACGGCACGAACAGGTACTCGGCCTGCCCGCCCTGGAAGCCGCCCAGATTGAAGCCGTAGGCGGCGCAGGCCTGGTCCGGGTTGGCGGTCTCGCAGATCTCGGTCCGGCCGGCGCGGCAGTTGCGGCAACGGCCGCAGGCCACGTTGAACGGCACGGAGACGAGGTCGCCCTCCTGCAGGAACTGGACGTCGCTGCCGACCTCCAGCACCTGGCCGGTCATCTCGTGACCCAGCACCATGCCCTCGGGGGCGGGGAAGGACCCGCGGTAGATGTGCAGGTCGCTGCCGCAGATGTTGGTCGCGACGATCTTGAGGATGACACCGTGCGGCGCGGCGGAGCCGTCGGGCATCTCCAGCTTGGGGAAGTCCAGCTCGTCGACGCGCACGTCCTTGATGCCGTGGAATGCCACGGCGCGGTTCTTGGTGGTCATGAGAACTGTTGCCTTTCTGTCTCCAGCGAGGCCCCAGGTGGGGCGAGAGACGGGGCGAACCCGAGGGGGAGTCCCGGTCTCAGGCTGTACGGAGACACTAGGGGCCGGGGGGAGCCCGCGGGAAGGGTCGCCCGCCGCCGCCCGCCGCACCACGTGGCCTCGGCCATCGTGCGGGCGTCGGAGGATCACAGGCCCCGGGAGCGTGGGTCAGACCTGCGCTCGGACCGCGGGGTCGACGCCGTGGCGGGAGCGCACCCGCCAGGCCTCGAGGACCGCGGGGTCGGTGGGCCGGGTCATCAGGCTGAGGAGGACGTACACGACGGCGGAGGCGGCCAGGCCGACGTAGATCGGCTCGTTCGCGAAGACGCCCTCGAAGGGCTCGGCCGCGTTCAGCTCGAGCCAGCCCATGGTGCCGAGGGTGCCCACCGTCCCGACCACCATGGACCACAGGGCCGCCGTGCCGGTGCCGCGCTTCCACACGAGGCCGCCGACGATCGCGACGAACAGGCCGCCCACGAGGATGTCGTACGCGATGGTCAGGGCCGCCACCACGTCCGGGACGACGATCGCCAGCCCCAGCACGACGGCGCCGAGCAGCAGCACCCAGCCGCGGTTCGAGGCGAGCTCCGCCGCGGTCTCCGTGGCCGCGTCCTCGGCGACGGCGCCGTCCTCGGCGGCGGTGGCCTCGCCGCGGAGGATCGGGAGGATGTCGGTGCGCATCACGGTCGAGGCCGCGATGATCGCGCCCGAGGCGGTGGACATCATGGCCGCGACGGCGGCCGCCAGGGCCACGCCGCCCACGCCCACGGGCAGCAGGTTCTGGGCGACCCACGCGAACACGTCGTCCGTGGCGGCGATGTCCGCGGTCACCGTGCGCGCCGCCATGCCGATCACGGCGCCGGCGACGCCGTACACGATGCAGTACAGCCCCGCGGTGGCGCCGCCGATCTGGGCCACGCGCGGGGAGCGGGCCGTGAACACGCGCTGCCAGACGTCCTGGCCGATCAGCAGGCCGAGGGTGTAGATCACGAAGTAGGTGACGATCGACTGCACGCCGATCCCGTCCCAGCTGAAGAACTCGGCGCCCAGGCGCTCCTGCATGGCGCTCCAGCCGCCGGCGTTGGCCAGGGAGAGGGGGAGCATGAGGGCGAACAGGCCGATGGTCATGATGAGGAACTGGGCCATGTCGGCCAGGGTGATGGACCACATGCCGCCGAGCACGGAGTAGGCCAGCACGATGCCGCCGCCCACCAGGACGGACAGCCAGCGGTCCCAGCCGAAGAGCACCACGAAGAGCGACGCGTAGGCGCCCGTGGAGGTGGCGGCGAGCATGAGCGTGTAGGCGAGCATCACGAAGGAGGAGGCGTGGGAGGCCCCGCCACGGCCGTACCGCAGGCGGAGCATCTGCGAGACGGTGTAGATCTTCAGGCGGGCCAGGATCGGGGCGAACGCCACCGACAGGATGAGGACGCCGACGCCGATGGCGGCCACGAGCCACGCGCCGGAGAGCCCGAACTCGTACCCCAGGCCGACGCCGCCCACGGTGGCGGCGCCGCCGAGCACGACGGCGGCCATGGTGCCGGTGAACAGCACCGGCCCGAGGCGGCGGCCCGCCACGAGGTAGTCCTCCGAGCTGGCGGCGCGGGTCTTGCCCCACCAGCCGAAGGCGAGCATGCCGACCAGGTAGACGGCGACGATGGTCAGGTTGAGGGTCACGGGCGGTCTTTGGAGCGAAGGGATCCGAGGCGCCGGGATGCGGTGCGCCGCGGCGGGACACAAGAGATCGTCGTGTTGCCGATCACACGATCCGGGCCTACGGTAAACACATGTTGCTTATCAGACAACATGTCGTCCAGGGTGACATCGGCGATGTCGCCTGGCCGACGTCGGGAGGAGCGCGATGAAGGCCCTCCCGCTCGAGACCGCGCCGGGCCAGGCGCTGATCGGCCGTCGGCTGCGTGCGCTGCGCGAGGCGCGGCGGCTCACCGTGGCCCAGCTGGCCGAGGCGGCCGGCGTCAGCAAGGGCTTCCTCTCCCGCCTCGAGCGGGACCTGACGAGCCCGTCCGTGAGCACGCTCGTGACCCTGTGCCAGGTGCTCGGCGCGAGCCCGGGCGACGTCCTGGACGCGCCCGAGGTGACGGTCGTGCGCCTCGCCGACGCCCCCGCGGTCAACCTCGGCGGCGAGGGCATCCGCGAGCGCCTGATCACCCCGCGCGGCAGTCGTGACCTGCAGATCCTGCGCGCTGACATCGCGCCGCGCGGCCGCGGGGAGGCGGAGCTGTACACCGTGGACTGCCGCGTGGAGGCGGTGCACGTGGTCACCGGCCGCCTCGAGCTGCGGACCACCGAGGCCGTGCACCTGTTGGAGGAGGGGGACACCGTCACCTTCCCCGGCCGCGAGCCCCACTCGTGGGCCAATCCGGACGACCGCCCCGCCGTCGTGCTGTGGACCCTCGTGGGCCACGCGTGACCCCGTCCGGCGCGCCCACACCGGACAGACCAGACCGACCAGACCGAACCGAACCGCCCAGAGAGGACATCCAGATGCTCGAGATCCCCCGCGTCGAGGACAACGGCCGCCTCGGCCCCGTGAACTCCGCCCTCGTGCCCCGCTACGGCGGCACCCCCACCTACGCGCTGCTGCCGCGCCTGGACGAGGCGGCCGCGGCCGGCGTCGCCCCGGAGATCAAGGTGGTCGGCGTACCGTTCGACGCCGGCGTCTCCTACCGCCCCGGTGCACGCTTCGGGTCCGGCCACGTGCGGCAGTCCTCGCGGCTGCTGCGCCCGTACAACCCCGCCACGGACACCTCGCCCTTCGCGCAGGCCCAGGTGGTGGACGCCGGGGACATGGCGGTGAACCCGTTCGACATCGGCGAGGCCATCGAGGCGATCCAGCAGGACGCGATGGACCTCACCGAGGACGGCTCCTCGCTCATGACCATCGGCGGCGACCACACCATCGCGCTGCCGCTGCTGCGCGCCGCCTCCGCCCGGGCGGGCGAGCCCGTTGCCCTGCTGCACTTCGACGCCCACCTGGACACGTGGGACACCTACTTCGGGGCCGAGTACACCCACGGCACGCCGTTCCGCCGCGCCGTGGAGGAGGGGATCCTGGACACCGAGGCCATCTCGCATGTGGGCACGCGCGGTCCGCTCTACGGCAAGAAGGACCTCGACGACGACCACCGCATGGGCTTCGGCATCGTCACCTCCTCGGACGTGTTCCGTCAGGGCGTGGACGAGATCGTGGACCAGCTGCGCCAGCGCATCGGGGGTCGGCCGCTCTACATCTCGGTGGACATCGACGTCCTCGACCCCGCGCACGCGCCGGGCACCGGCACCCCCGAGGCCGGCGGCATCACGAGCCGCGAGCTGCTCGAGATCCTGCGTGGGCTGCGCGGGCTCGACATCGTGGGCGCAGACCTGGTGGAGGTGGCCCCGGCCTACGACCACGCCGAGCTGACCGGCGTCGCCGCCTCCCATGTGGCCTACGACCTCATCTCCCTGATGGCCGACCGCCGCGCCACCCGCGCGGCCGCCGGTGAGGAGTCGGCCCGATGAGCGACGAGCAGACGACGACGGCGGCCCCGCGGCGCAACGGCGGCGACCTCGCCGTCGAGACGCTCCACGCCCTGGGCGCACGGACGGTCTTCGGCATCCCGGGCCAACACGCCCTCGGCCTCTTCGACGCCCTGTCCCGCTCCCCGCTGGAGTTCGTCTCGAACCGCGTGGAGAACAACGCCGCCTTCGCCGCGGACGGATACGCCCGGGCCACCGGCGAGGTCGGCGTCCTGTTCCTCTCCACCGGCCCGGGCGCCCTCACCTCACTGGCCGGCCTGCAGGAGGCGTACGCCACGGGCGTGCCGATGCTCGTGGTCGCCTCGCAGATCCCGCTGTCCGGGCTCGGCGCCCGGCGCAAGGGCATGCTGCACCAGCTGGACGACCAGAAGGCCTCGGCCCGCAACGTCACCAAGGCCCAGTTCACGGTCCACCACGCCTCGGGCATCCCGTCCGCCATCCAGGACGCGTGGGCCGAGGCCATCACCGTGCCGCAGGGGCCGGTGTGGGTCGAGATCCCGCAGGACGTGCTGCTCGGCGAGGTCATGGTGCCCCCGGTCGAGGACGCCCTGGCCGTGCCCTACGACCACCCGCCGCGCGCCGAGCTCGTGGCCGAGTCCGCACGCTGGCTGCGCGGGGCCGGGCGGGTGGCGATCGTGGCCGGCGGCGGTGTGCGCCGCTCCGGCCGGGCCGCGATGGAGAGCCTGCGGGAGGTCGCGGAGCTGCTCCAGGCACCCGTGGTCTGCTCGCCGGGCGGCAACACCGCCTTCCCGTGGGAGCACCCGCTCAGCCTCGGCGGCTGGGTGGAGGACCGCCTCGTCACAGACCTGCTCGAGGACGCGGAGGTGCTGCTCGTGGTCGGCTCCTCGCTCGGCGAGGTCACCTCGAACTACTTCACGCTCGAGCCGCGCGGCCGCCTCATCCAGGTGGACGCGGAGCCGCGCGTGCTGGAGACCAACCACCCCACGCTGGGTGTGCGCGCCGACGCCGGCCAGGCGCTCGAGGCGCTCGCCGCGGCGCTGCGCGAGTCGGGCTCGGTGGCGCAGGACGCCGCCGTCTGGCACGGCCGCACCCCGGCCGAGGTGGTCGCCGACGTCAACGCGCGCATCACCGCCCGCCTCGATGCCCAGGACCTCGGCGTGGAGCGCCGGCTCCTGGCGGACATCCGCGCCGCCGTTCCGTCGACCATGCAGACGTACTGGGACATGACCATCGCCGCCTACTGGGCGTGGAACTGCTGGGACGCGCAGGACGGCGAGTTCCACTCGGCGCAGGGTGCCGGAGGGCTCGGCTACGGGTTCCCGGCCGCGTTCGGCGGCGCGGTGGGCCTGGCCCACCAGGGACGCACCGGGATCGACGGGCGCGTGCTCGCCGTCGCCGGCGACGGCTCGGCGATGTACTCCCTCGCCGAGCTCGCGGCCGCCAGACAGCACGGCGCGGCGGTGACGTGGCTGATCATCGACGACGGCGGATACGGCATCCTGCGCGAGTACATGGAGGGCGCGTTCGGCAAGGCCACGGCCACCGAGCTCGACAGGCCGGACTTCCAGGCCCTCGCCGCCTCCTTCGGCGTGCCCGCCGAGACGGTGGGAGTGGAGGACGTGCGCGGCGCGCTCGAGCGCGCGTTCCAGGCGGACGGGCCGAACGTCGTGGTGGTGCAGACCCGCCTGGCGATGTGGGCGCCGAGCCACCTGGGGGAGGCCCCGGAGGTCTGAGACGGCCCGGCGCCGGAATCGCTGACTCGACCCTGAGAGTGTGCGCCACCTTTCCAGGTGCATGTTTCAGCAACGGAGCTGGACCGGCAGGTAGTTGAGGCGTCGACCGAGGCGCCGGCGGTCCCGCCCGTGTCGGAAACCGCCCAGGAGATGTCCTGGAACCATCCCGCCGATCTCACGAAAACGTCCGGCATCCGTTGCCATGCTGGCATCTCGACGCGACCCGCCACCTGGCGGGCGCCCCACGAGAGGAGCTCCATGGCCCCCTGGCTCCCGACCCGCTCCCGTCGTCCCTTCCCCCAGGTCACCGAGGCAGGCGAGGTCCCCGCCGTCACGCCCACCTTCGAGGGCCGGGCCTCCCACCCCCCGGCCGAGGACGTCGAGGACCAGGGCGCCGCCTTCGACGTCGGCACGCTCGTCTCCCGCCGCAACGCGCTGGGCATCTTCGGCGCGGGGGCGGGGGCCCTCGTCCTCGCCGCGTGCGGAGTCCAGGAGGGCGCCTCGTCCTCCTCCAGCTCGACGTCGGCGAGCGCCGGCTCCTCGTCACCCGCGGCCTCCTCCTCGTCGGCGGCGAGCGCCTCGCCGTCCGCCACCCTGACCGAGATGGTCACCGAGACCGCAGGCCCGTACCCGGGCGACGGCTCCAACGGCCCGGACGTGCTCGACGCGTCCGGCATCGAACGCTCCGACCTGACCACGAGCATCGACACGGGCACCGTCGCCGAGGGCGTCCCGCTGACGGTGACGATGAACGTGATCGACATGGCCAACGGCGACGCCGCGATGACCGGCGCCGCCGTGTACCTCTGGCACGCCGACGCGCAGGGCCGCTACTCGATGTACTCGGACGGCATCACGGAGGAGACCTACCTGCGCGGCGTCCAGGTGGTGGGCGACGACGGCACGGTCACCTTCACCACGGTGTGGCCCGGCTGCTACGACGGCCGGTGGCCCCATCTGCACTTCGAGGTGTTCCCCGACAAGGCGTCCATCACGGACGCGACGAACAACGTCCTCACCTCCCAGATCGCCATGCCCGAGGAGCAGTCCTCGCAGGTCTATGCCACCTCAGCCTACGACGGGTCGACGGCGAACTTCGCCAAGGTCAGCCTCGAGACGGACAACGTCTTCTCGGACGGCTACGAGACGCAGCTGCCGCAGATCACGGGCTCCGTGGAAAAGGGCTTCGCCATCACCATCGACGTCCCGATCGACACCACCACTGAGCAGGAGCAGGGCGGGATGGGCGGGCCCGGCGGTGGCCAGCCCCCGGCGGGCGGCGAGGGCGGCCAGCCCCCGGCGCAGCCCTGAGCCCGGCGGACGTGGGCTGAGCCGTCCGGCTCAGCCCACGCGTCCTGCCGGCGGCTCAGTCGGTCTGGGACTCGTTGCGCTCGGGGTGCGGGCCGAACACGAAGTGGCGGCCGGACACGCGCTGGACGTCCACGCGGACGTAGAAGTCCTTCAGCGTCGGCACCCACGGTTCGATGCCGAGGGACTCGGCCTCCGCGATCTCCGCCTCCGTGTCCAGGCGGCGCGCGGTGCCGTGCACGAGCACGGACCAGGCCTGGTCGGCCAGGATCCCGTCGGCCTGCACCACGACGCGCGGGTTCACCGTGAGCTCGGCGAGCTTCGAGCCGGGCGCGGTGCGGAAGTAGATGGCGCCGTCGTGGGCCCGCACGTTCACCGGCACGATGTCCGGCCGCCCGTCCACGGCCAGCCCGAGGCGCGCGTGGCCCACGCGGCCCAGCAGTCGCCAGACCTGGTCCTCGTCCAGCACCAGGACGGCCTCGCCGTCCGGGTGCTCGAACATCAGGTGGTCCCCGGGCTCCGCGACCGGATCGGGGCGCTGCATCGACGGGGCGTCGTCGGTGTCGTGGTGCTGCTGGGTCATCGGGGCCTCCTGGCATGCCGGGACGGGCGCCGTCGGGCGCGGCGCTGAGATCGGGCTCACATCCACTCTATACATGGTCGGTCGCCCGCGAGGCGACGATGTCACCCAGCACCGCCGCCGTCGTCGGCGCCTCGCGGCCCGGGGCGACGGCGAGCGCGAACGGGCACGTGTGGGCGCGCGGGCCGTCGTCGACGAGCCGGCCCGACGACGGCGCGGCCGGGTCCGGCGTGAGCCACCTGCCCCCGGCGCGGCGCAGGATCAGCTGCCCCGCCGCGACGTCCCAGGGCTTGGTGTCCACGTACAGCGCGGCGTCGGCCCAGCCCGCCGCCGTGTGGGCGAGCTCGAGGGCGCCGGAGACGGTGCGGCGCACGGTCGCGTGGGCGGTCACGAGCCGCCCGAAGCGGCGCAGCGCGTCCTCGCCCTCGCGCGCGAGCGCCTCGCCCGCCGGATAGGAGGTCACGAGGTTCTGGGCGCGCTCGCCGCCGGCCGGCGCCGGCCGGCCGACCTCGGCCAGCGGGCGCTCCGGCCCGTCGCCGCGGGTGAGGTAGGCGCCGTCCGCGTCGGCGGAGAACGCCAGCCGGCCCACGGGGTCCAGCACGACGCCGGCCACCACCTCGCCGTCGACCTCGGCGGCCAGGGACACCGAGAACATCGCGAAGCCGTGTGTGAAGTTGGAGGTGCCGTCGATGGGGTCGACGATCCAGGTCAGCCGGGCGGCCTCACCGGTGCCGGCCTGCGCCCCGAGCTCCTCGCCGAGCACGCCGGAGCCGGGGACCGCCGTCGTGAGCGCGGCGACGAGCCGGGCCTCGGTGTGTCGGTCGTGCACGGTGACGAGGTCGTGGTGCGTGGTCTTGGCCTCGGGCCCGATGGCGGTGGGGGAGCGGAAGGCGGCGGCGAGGTCGCCGACGACCGCGCGGGCGGCGTCGAGGGCGATCGCGCGCAGCTCGGCGGGGCAGGGCAGGGCGGGGCTCATGCCCCGAGCCTAGGCGGGGGCCCGGACACGTCGGACCGCACGCGAGACAATGGGGCCGACCCCCCCGAGCAGAGGAGCCGCCATGACCGAGCACCCCCTCCCGACCCCCGACGACGACGCCACCCTCACCGGCCCGCAGACCCCCACGCCCCAGCGCGTGGCCGCCGTGCGTGCGCTGCGCGAGCTGCTCGCCGCCGGCTACGGCACCGAGGCCCGGCCGATCGCCTCCTACGGCGCCCCCGCGCCCGGCACCCTCGGCGGCGTCTACCCGGACTACGACGACCGCGTGTTCCCCGGCCTCGTGGCCGCGCAGGAGCTGGCGGGCATCGACGTCGACTACCTGCGGAACGTGGACCGGGTGAGCGAGGCCGGCATCGCCGAGGCGTCCCTGGCCGACCTCGGCACGCTGTTCACCTACCTGGTGCGCGGCGAGCGGTTCGCGGACGGGCACGTGGCCGCCGCGATCGAGAACGGCAAGGTCGGCCGCATGCTGGACCGCCTGACCGCGCTGGTCCCCGAGATCCGCTGAGAGCGCACGGTGCGGAATACTGGGCGCATGCCCGCAGCCTCCGACGCCCCCACGCCCGCGCCCCGGCGCGGCCGCCTGGCCCCTTCCGGTGACCCCACTCCCGTGGAGAACGTCGCCACGCACCTGCAGGAGGGGTGGAACCGTTGGCACCGCGCCCGCGCGCTGCGTGCCGGCAACGTGCCGACGGTCATGGCGTTCACGGGCTACGGCAGCACCAGCTGGGTGCGGATCCTCTCCCGTGTGGTGATCGCCTCCGACGAGGAGTTCATGAACGGCCGTCGGCTGTCGAAGGTGGTGGCGGACGGCGTGCGCGGCTGGCGCAACTTCGTGGCCCCGCCCATGGCCTACGCCGAGGTGGAGGTGCAGGTGGGGGACCTGCGCACCACGGTGCGCACGGACCGGATGGGCGTCGTCGACGTCGTGCTGGACGTCGAGCTGGAGCCCGGCTGGCAGACCGCCACCCTCCACGTCGGCGGCCAAGAGGAGCACGCCGTCATGGACCTGTACATCTGCGAGCCGGGCGCGCGGATCGGCCTGGTCTCGGACATCGACGACACCGTGGTGGTCACCTCGCTGCCCCGCCCCCTGCTGGCGGCCTGGAACTCGTTCGTGATCGACGAGCACGCCCGCACGCCCACTCCGGGGATCGCCGTGCTGCTGCGCCGGATCGCCGAGCTCGAGCCGAAGGCCCCCGTGCTGTACCTGTCCACGGGCGCGTGGAACGTGGCGCAGACCCTCACCCGCTTCCTGGGCCGCAACCTCTACCCGCTCGGCGCTCTGCTGCTGACCAGCTGGGGGCCCACGAGGGACCGCTGGTTCCGCTCCGGTCAGGAGCACAAGAGGGTCCAGCTCGAGCGCCTCGCCGAGCAGTTCCCGGACATCCAGTGGATCCTGGTGGGCGACGACGGCCAGCACGACCCCGAGATCTACGCCGAGTTCGCGCAGCGCCACCCCGACCGGGTCAAGGCGATCGTCATCCGGCAGCTGACCCCCTCGCAGGCGCTGCTCGCGGGCGGCCGGGCGGAGGACACCCGCCATTCCACCCCGGGCATCCCGTGGTGCTACGGCCCGGACGGGGCCACGCTGTCCAATCAGCTCGAGGACCTGGGCATCCTGCCCGTCGAGTTCGTGGACGTGCAGCCCGAGGCCTGGCGCGAGGACATCCTCGGTGACGACGAGGCGCCGGCGACCCTCGACGCCCCGGGGCAGCGCGACGGCCGGCCCGCGGACGAGGAGGCCGCCCGATGACCGCCTCGCGCTCCGTCGAGGTCCGCATCCCGCTGCGCTGGGCGGACATGGACGCCTACGGCCACGTGAACAACATCGCCGTGGTGCAGCTGCTGGAGGAGGCCCGCGTGGCGGCCTTCGGCGTGCCCGCGAACACCGGCGCCGGTGGCGGGCAGGCCCCGCCGATCGACCTCCTCGAGGGGGTGGCCCCCGGTGTGCGGACGTTCATCTCCGAGCACACTGTGAAGTACCGGGCCCAGATGCCCTACCGCCCCGTGCCGCTGCGCGTGGTGGTGAGCGTGGACGCCGTGAAGGCCGCCTCGGTGCACGTGGGCTACGCCCTGCACGACGGCGTCGACGACACCCTCTGCGCCACCGCGACGTCCGTCATGGTGTTCGTCGACGGGCAGACGGGCCGCCCCGTGCGCATCAGCCCCGAGCAGCGGGCGGCGCTGGCCGGCTGAGGTGGGCTGATGTGGGCTGCTGACCGCCCGGCAGCCGCCCAGCGACATCACCGCCGTGCAGCACGGCTGTGATGTCGCAGAGCGGAGGTCGAACGCTCGGGCTCGCGGAGGTCGGGACCGGGCCCGTGGGACGGCCGTGGATCAGACCGAGCGGGGGACGCCCGCGGCGGTGAGGATCCGCGCCAGCCGGTCCGGCCGCAGGAGGTCTCCCCACGTCCAATGCGCGCCCGCCCGGGTGACCAGCTGCAGGGCCACCTCCCGTTCCTTCTCCCGGCGGATGCTGGCGCGGCGGGCCGTGTCGTCACCGTCGAAGAACGACAGGTCGTACTTGCCCAGCCCGTCGAACTCCCCGTACACCCGCACCTGCTCCCACCAGAAGTCCGTGCGGGCCACCTCGCGTCCGTTCGCATCCCGGTGGCGATGCTGCAGCGCCGTGGGCGGGACGAAGCCGAGCTCGTGGATGCTGGCCCGGCTGTAGGACTCGCCGGCGGATTCCGCCCGCGCGTCCGCGAAGTGCCAGGCCCGCTCGAATCGGCGGAGGGCGGCCGCGGATTTGAGTCGGCTCTCCGCCTGCCTCGCCCAGCGTGCGGCCTCCTCGGGCCGGGCTCGGACGAGCGCGTCCAGCGGGGCCACGGCGTCGCGGAACGGGGTGGCCGCCCCCAGCACCAGCAGCACCGTGGGCAGCGGATCCGCCAGGACGGTTCCCAGGCTCTGCCCGTCCGACAGGACGGCCTCGACCGGCTGAGGCGCGGCGGGGGCCGCCTCCGGCAGCCCCCACCGGGGTCGGCGGCGCGGCGGGACGGGAAGCCGGCGATCGTGGGCCACCACGGAGGGGGCGAAGGGACGGCGGGTCAGCGGACCGGCGCCGTGATGCCCGGGCGAGGGGGCGCGCAGCTCGAGCACGGGCGGCTCGACGGCCGGCCCCAGACCGTGCAACCGGGCCGCGGTCAGGCCCGTGAACACCGTCGCGGGGCGGGCGATCGAGAGGGCGACGGCGGACACGACCGCCCTGTCCCACGGACGCAGCGCGGCCCAGTCGCTGACGCTGATGTAGACGCGCGGGCAGAGCCGCACGAGGACCCCGCGGGTCCAGGCGCGTTCGAGACGGCGCCGCGCCGCCCCGTCGTGAGGGTCCGCCGCGCTGAGCAGGGGCCCGCGTCCCGGGAGCAGCGCACGCGAGTGGTCGGAGAGCAGGGTCATGCGGCCCAGTCTCGTGGGCCCGTCGGGGGCGCGACGGGTCGGCCGCGCCGGCGGTGGAGGGCACCCGACGTCGGGGGGCCTGTGCAGGAGCCGGGCGCCCTTGAGCGACCGCCGCCCTGCGACATCACCGCGCGTCAGAACGGCGGTGATGTCGCAGGGCGGCGGAGGATCACGGAAGGGACAGGGCCGGGCCTCAGACCACGCCCTGGGCGATCATCGCGTCGGCGACCTTGATGAACCCGGCGATGTTCGCCCCCGCCACGTAGTTGCCGGGCGTGCCGTACTCCTCGGCGGTCTCCACGCAGCGGTCGTGGATGTCGCGCATGATCTGCTCGAGCCGGTCGTGGGTGTAGTCGAAGCTCCACGAGTCCCGCGAGGCGTTCTGCTGCATCTCCAGCGCCGACGTCGCCACGCCGCCCGCGTTGGCGGCCTTGCCCGGGCCGAACAGCGTCCCGGAGTCGACGAACAGGTGGGCGGCCGCCTCGGTGCAGGGCATGTTCGCGCCCTCGGCCACGGCCTTCACCCCGTTCTTCAGCAGGGTCCGCGCGGCGGACTCGTCGAGCTCGTTCTGGGTGGCACACGGCAGGGCCACGGTGCCCTCGACGTCCCAGACGCTGCCGCCGGTCACGTAGCGGGACCGCCCGCCGCGGCGCTCGGCGTACTCGGAGATGCGGGCACGCTCGACCTCCTTGATCTGCTTGAGCAGGTCCAGGTCGAGGCCGTCCGGGTCCACGATGTAGCCCGAGGAGTCGGACGCGGTGAGCACGGTGGCCCCGAGCGCGGCGGCCTTCTCCGCGGCGTAGATGGCCACGTTGCCGGAGCCGGAGATCAGCACCTGCTGACCGTCCATGGATTCGCCGCGCGTGCGCAGCATGGAGTCGACGAACATCACGGCGCCGTAGCCGGTGGCCTCAGTGCGGACCAGCGAGCCGCCCCACGTCAGGCCCTTGCCGGTGAGGGCGCCGGCCTCGAAGCGGTTGGTCAGTCGCTTGTACTGGCCGAACATGTAGCCGATCTCGCGGGCGCCCACGCCGATGTCACCGGCCGGCACGTCCGTGTGCTCACCGATGTGGCGATGCAGCTCCGTCATGAAGGACTGGCAGAACCGCATGATCTCGCGGTCGGACTTGCCGGCGGGGTCGAAGTCCGAGCCGCCCTTGCCGCCGCCGATCGGCATGCCGGTGAGCGAGTTCTTGAAGATCTGCTCGAAGCCCAGGAACTTGACGATCCCGAGGTACACGGAGGGGTGGAAGCGCAGCCCGCCCTTGTACGGGCCGAGCGCCGAGTTGAACTCCACGCGGAACCCGCGGTTGACCTGCACGACGCCGGCGTCGTCGATCCACGGGACGCGGAAGATGATCTGGCGCTCCGGCTCGCAGAGGCGGTGCATGACCCCGGCCTCGACGTACTGGGGGTGGCGCTGCATCACCGGTCCCAGCGCCTCGAACACCTCGGACACCGCCTGGTGGAACTCGGCCTCGCCGGGGTTGCGCGCGAACACTTCGTCGCGCAGGGTCTCCAGAGACTCATTCATGGTGTCCTCCTCGGACGTCGGGGTAGAGACGCCCCGCGGTGCCCCCCGTGGCGCGCCGCGGTCGGAGGAGGCCGCGGTGCCTGACGCCCATCCTGACAGGGAGCGCGCTCTGTTACCGAAATGAGACGCGGGCCACCCCGGGCCCCACGTTCGGCTCAGCGCGGCGGCGCCGCCTCGGTGTCGATGCTGGCCTGCTGGCTCTCGCTGTAGCGCGGCCCCGCCACGGTCGCGTCGTTGACGAGGTCGTCCAGCCGGGCGACGTCGGCCGGGGTCAGCCGCACCTCGTGCGCGTCCCGGTCCTCGAGCCAGTGCTCCCACGAGGTGGTGCCCGGGATCGCCAGGACGTCCTCGCCCTGGGCCAGGACCCAGGCGACGGCGAGCCCCGCCGTGCTCGTCCCGAGCCGGACGGCCTCGGCCGAGAGCGCCTCGCGCAGCGTCAGGTTGGCCTCGTAGTGGCCCTCGGCGAAGCGGGGCAGCCGGTGCCGCAGATCTCCCGCGTCCAGCCGGTCCAGCCGCGGCGGCGCGTCCGTGAGCAGGCCGCGGCTGACGGGGGAGAAGGCCACGAAGGCGGTCCCGTGGCGGCGGCACGCCTCGAGCACGCCCCCTTCGGGGTTGCGGGTGGCGAGGGAGTACTCGGACTGCACGGCCGCGATCGGGTGGACGGCCACGGCCCGGGTCAGGGTGACGGCCGAGACCTCGGACAGGCCGATCGCCCCGATCTTGCCGTCCGTGACGGCCTCCGCGAGCGCTCCCACGGACTCCTCGACGGGGACCTCCGGGTCCAGCCGGTGCAGGTAGTACAGGTCGATCCGGTCCTGGCCGAGCCGGCGCAGTGAGGCGTCCACGTGCGCGCGCAGTGTCTCCGGGCGGCCGTCGATCCGTCGCTGCCCGTCCCGCACGAGCCCGCCCTTGGAGGCGAGCAGCACGCGCTCGCGGACGCCCGACCCCGCCCGGGCGAGCGCGCGCCCCACGAGCTCCTCACTGCGGCCGCCGCCGTAGAGGGTGGCGGTGTCCAGGTGGTCGGTGCCGTCGTCCAGCACGCGGGTGAGCAGGTCGACGGCGGCGTCGTCGTCGAGGAATCCGGAGTAGCCGTGCACGATGTTCATGCATCCGAGGCCGACGGGGTGCACGTCCTTGCCGGCGAGGCGGCGGGGCTCGGCGGGATCGGGCAGGGGGCCAGGCTCGGCGGGGCGGGCATGCGGGGTGGCGTCCATGCCCGCCACCCTAGCCACGACTCCGGACACGACACCCGGGCGCCCGTCCGGCGTCCGGCCCGTCGTCCGTCCCGGGGTTCAGCCGAACACGCGCGCGGCCAGCAGCGACGGCGCCGTCAGCAGCCGGCGGGCCAGCTCCACGCGGCGGCGCTCCTGCACCGCGATCGCCTTCTCGTAGTAGCCCACGAGCTGCTCGCACAGCACCGGCCAGGTCCGGCCCTGCACCGACGCCCACGCCGCGTCGGCGAACGCGGCCCGCTTGACGTCGTCGTACACGAGGTCCGCGACGTGGCGGCGCAGCTCGTCCAGCTCGCCGGGCGGGTAGAGCCAGCCGGTGCGGGAGGCGTCCACGATGTCGAGGGGGCCGCCGCGGCCGACGGCGACGACGGGCACGCCCGAGGCCATCGCCTCCTGCAGCGTCTGGCCGAAGGTGTCGGACTCGCCGGGGTGCACGAACAGGTCCAGGCTGGCCACGTGGCGCGCGAGGTCCTCGCCCCCCTGGAAGCCGGCGAAGTGCGCGCCGGGCAGCTCCCGCTCGAGCTGTTCGCGCAGCGGCCCGGAGCCGATGACCACGAGGCGGGTGCCCGGCAGGTCCGAGAGCACCCGCAGGTCCCCGACCTGCTTCTCGTGCGCCAGCCGCCCCACGAAGCCCACGAGCTTCTCGCCGTTCGGGGCGAGCTCGGCGCGCAGCGCCTCGTCCCGCTTGGCGGGATGGAATCGGCGGGAGTCGACGCCGCGGCCCCACAGGTGCACGCGTCGCACCCCCTGGCGGTGCAGCTGCCGGACGGTGAACGACGACGGCGCGAGCGTCAGCGTGGCCATGTTGTGCAGGCGCGCCACGTGGCTCCACAGGACGTCCTCCAGCCACGGGGCGCCGTACCGGGCCGCGTAGCCGGGGACCTCGGTCTGGTAGACGGCCACGGAGGGGATGCCGAGCTCCTCGGCCGCCTGCACCGCGCGCCAGCCCAGCACGAAGGGGGAGGCGATGTGCACCACGTCCGGGGCGAAGTCGGCGAGCATGCCGCGCAGCCGGCCCACCGTGCCGGCGGCCACCCGCACGGAGGCGTACCCGCTCAGGGGCACGGAGGGCAGGGTGCGCACGGGGAAGCCCTCGACCTCGCGGGGGGCCTCACCGGCGCCCGCGCGTTGGGTCCACCCGGCGGACCACGAGGCAGCCGGGGCGACCACCATCGCCTCGTCGCCCCGCTCCCGCAGGTGGCGCAGCACCTGGAGGATGGAGTGGGTGACCCCGTTCATATGGGGCAGGAACGATTCGGCGACCACGACGACACGCACGTGGCCGACGCTAAGGACCCCGGACCACGGCCGGGACACCCGCCGACGACGGCCCGGTGACCCCGCGGTGAACTCTCGGGGCGCGTGACGGTCGTCGCACCGGCCCGCGCGGCCCGCCCCCGTCCAGGCGCCGCCCGGAGTCGGGTGGCACCATGGACGGGTGAGTTCCCGCCCCGCTGCGCCCCGTCTGCTGCGCCCCGTCCCCCTGCCGCTGTGGCTGCAGGGGGTGGTCGAGGCGCTCGTCACGGCGATGATCAGCCTGCTGGCGGTCATGGTCCCCACCCTCGCGGTGTGGGCCACGGGCGGGTTCGAGCGGCCGACCATCGAGGGCGCCGTCCAGGTGGGCGGCGTCCTGTGGCTGGCCCTGCACGCGGTGCCCGTCACCGTGGCCACGGCCATGCCCACCGCGCCGGATCACCTCATCACCGGCACGGCGTGGCTCGTGCCGTGGGGCCTGACCCTGGTCCCGCTCGCGCTGTCCTGGCGGGCCGGCCGGCGCCTGGCCCGCGCGTCCTACCGGGACCAGGCGTGGCAGGCCTTCGTGGGCGCGGTGGGGGCCTACGCCCTGGTGGGGCTGGCCGTGGCGTTCCTGCCCGGCACGGACGAGCTGACGGCCCACCCCGCCCCGGCGGCGCTGCTGCCCGCCCTGCTCTTCGGCGTCGCCGCCCTCGCGGGGGCGCGGCGCGAGGCCGGCACCTGGGCGCACCTGATCGGCCTGGACCTCACGGAGCGGATCTCGCGGCGCTCGCAGTACGAACGCTGGGCCGGCTCGTACGCGTGGTCCGTGGTGCGCGCCGCGGCCGTCGCCGTGCTCGCCCTGACGGGCCTGAACGCGCTGCTCGTGGCGGGGCGGCTGGCCGTCGAGTGGGCCGCCGTCGTCACCGTGGCCCAGGCGATCGGGGGCGGCCCGCTGGGCGGCCTGCTGCTGGCGCTGCTGCAGATCGGCTGGCTGCCCACGTTCACCGCGTGGTCGATCGCGTGGACGGCGGGCCCGGGGTTCTCCGTGGGTGCGGACAGCCTCTACTCCGTGTTCGGCGCGACGCCGGCCACCGCGCCCGCCCTCCCGGCGCTGGGTGCGCTGCCCGGGACGTGGTCGCCGTGGCAGCTGCTCCTGCTGGCCGTGCCGATCGGCGCCGGCGTCGTGGCCGGCGTGTGGCTGCTGCGGGAGGGGGAGAACCACCTCGACGACTGGCTGCACACCCGCCACGGCAGCCGCGCGGTGTCCCTGACGCTGTCCACGCTGGCCCTAGCCGTGCTCACCGGACTGCTCACGGGGCTGCTGCTGCTCGTGCCGCTGGCCCTCACCTCCGGGACGCTCGGGCTCGGCACGCTGACGGACATCGGCTCCCACGTCTGGGCGGTGTGCGCCGCCGTCGCCGGATGGGTCGCGCTGGGCTGCGCGGCCGGCTACCTCACGGCCCTGGCCGTGGCCGGGCACCGGGACGGGACGACGACGGCGCCGCGGTCCGGCGACCGTGCCTCGGGCCCGCGCGACCGGCCGTCCCCGCGCCGGGCGCGGGACTGACGCCCGCGGCTCAGGGCCGCAGCTGGGGCACCCCCGTGCGCTCCTCCACCTGACGGGTGAACTCGTCCGCGCACGCCTGCTGTGCCCGCACGGTGAGCGCGGAGGCGCCGCACTGCTCGAGCTGGACCGTCGCGTCCCACGCGAGCAGCGGCAGCGCCGCCGTCGTCATGCCCACCAGCGCCATCGCCATGCCGGCGGACGCCACCGCGCGGGGCAGTCCCGAGCGGTCGGCGCCGCGGCTCGTGACCCACACGCGCACGCCGAGCACGAGGGCGACCAGCCCCAGCGCGAGGGCGATCAGCTTCCACGGCAGCACGAGGGAGAAGGAGAGCACCATCCCCAGCAGCGCCACGGACTGCCACAGCAGGGCACGGCCGGTGCGGACGCGGCCGGGGTCCGGGGCGCCCTGCGGCGGGCGGGGCGGGGAGGAGGGAACGGGGGCGGACACCCCCTCACCCTACGATGGGCGCATGCGCATCGTTGCCCTCGTCTCCGGTTCCGGCACCAACCTGCAGGCCGTCCTCGACGCCGTCGCCTCCGGCGCCCTGGACGTGGAGATCGCCGCGGTGGGCGCCGACGTCGCCGACGCCGGCGGCCTGGAGCGCGCCCGCGCCCACGGGATCGAGACGTTCGTGGTGTCACCGAAGGACCACGCGGACCGGCGCGCGTGGGACGAGGCGCTCGCGGACGCCGTCGCCGCCTACGCGCCGGACTGGGTGGTGTGCTCCGGGTTCATGCGGATCCTGGGCGCCCCGCTGCTCGAGCGGTTCGACGGCCGCATCCTCAACACCCACCCGGCCCTGCTGCCCTCCTTCCCGGGGGCCCACGGCGTCCGGGACGCGCTGGCGCACGGGGTGAAGGTCACCGGCTGCACCGTGCACGTGGTGGACGCGGGCGTGGACACCGGCCCGATCCTCGCCCAGGCCGCGGTGCCCGTGCTGGACACGGACACCGAGGCCGAGCTGCACGAGCGCATCAAGGTCCAAGAGCGGGCCCTGCTGCTGCGCGTGCTCGGCGAGCTCAGTCGGCGCTGACCTCGAGGGCGCGGCCGCGGGTCTCCGGGGCCAGCGCCAGCATCGCCGCGCAGGCCAGGACCACGAGCCCGCCGGTGACGGCGAACGCCCCCGGCAGCCCGAGGGCGGGGACCAGCGTGCCCACGAAGAGCAGCGGGCCCAGGCCCGCGCCCACCCGCGAGGCCGCCGACGCCCAGCCGAAGCCGGAGGCGCGCAGCGTCGTCGGGTACAGCTCGGAGACGTACGTGTAGAGCACCGGGATCGCGACCTGCACCACGAAGCCGAACGCCAGCACGAGCGGCAGCACCGCGGCGGGCACGTCCAGCACGCTCGCCAGCCAGACGGTCAGGGCGCTCGCGACGACGGCGCTGACGGCCAGCAGCCAGCGGCGGCCGGTGACCTCGATCAGCACGGTGGCCACGACCACGCCGAGCAGGCCGGCCGCGGCCATGCCGGAGGTCATGATGAAGGCGCGGCCCTCCGCGTAGCCGGCGTCGATGAGGAACGTCGGCAGCCACTGCAGCGCGATGTAGTAGACGAGCATGATGGCCACGAACAGGGCCCAGGCGACCGCGGTGATGCGCGGGGAGAACCGCCAGACCGCGGCGAGCTGCGCGCCGACGCCGCCGGAGCGGGCCGGCTCGGCCGGGGGCATCGTGTAGGGCCGGCGAGGCGCGCCGGTGGCCGCCACCATGCGGTCGATGACGGCGCGGGCCTGTGCCTCGCGGCCCCGGCTCATCAGGAACAGCGGGGACTCGGGGATGCCCAGGCGCACGACGAACACGAGCAGGGCCGGCAGGACCATGGCCAGCAGGGGCAGGCGCCAGTCACCCCACGTGCCCACGAGCCAGGCGGAGACGAGGCCGCACAGCGCGGCGCCGACGGGCCACCAGCCGTCCATCGCGGCCAGGACGCGGCCGCGCAGCCGGCGCGGGGTGAACTCGCCCACGAGTGCGTAGTCCACGGGGATCGTGCCGCCCAGGCCCACACCGGCCACGAAGCGGAACAGCGCGAACCACAGCAGGGAGTCCGTCAGCGCGCCCGCGATCGTGAACACGGAGAAGATCGCGAGCGTCCACGCGAACGCCGCCTTGCGGCCGATGCGGTCCGCGATGGTGCCCCACAGGAACGCGCCCACGGCCATGCCGATGAGGTTGGCGGTGCCGATCCACGCGGCGTCGGCCTTGTCCAGGGCCCACTCCTCGCGCAGCAGCGGGATCATCACGCCGTTGAGCGTGACGTCCCACGCGTCGAACATGAAGCCCAGGCCGCCGATCAGGAAGATGCGGCCCTGGACGGACCAGCGCCACGGCAGCTCCTGGACGACCGCCTCACCGGTGGGCAGGGTGGCGTCGGGGGAGACGACGTCGGGCGTGGGCCCGGGGTGCGCGCCGTCGGCGCTGGGGCGGGGTGGGGTGGCGGAGGACATGGTCGGCTCCCGTTCGTCGGGTGGAGTGGGGCGGTCCGTCACGTGGACGCCTGGGCCATTATGCGGCCCGGCCTATGCTGGGGATGCACCCGGACCCCCTCGAAGGAGCGCCCCCTCGTGACCTCTGCCCAGCCCATCCCCACCGTCCTGGACACGGTGCCCCTGAAGCGGGCCCTGATCTCCGTGTACGACAAGACCGGCCTCGAGGAGCTCGCCACCGGGCTCCACGCCGCGGGCGTGCAGATCGTCTCGACCGGCTCCACCGCCCAGCGCATCGCCGCCGCCGGTGTGCCCGTCACCGAGGTCGCCGAGGTCACCGGGTTCCAGGAGTGCCTGGACGGCCGCGTGAAGACGCTGCACCCGCGCGTGCACGCGGGCATTCTGGCCGACCGTCGTCGTGAGGACCACGTGACCCAGCTGCGCGAGCTCGAGGTGGAGCCGTTCGACCTCGTCGTCGTGAACCTCTACCCGTTCGTGGACACCGTGAACTCGGGCGCCGCGGAGGACGCCGTCGTCGAGCAGATCGACATCGGCGGGCCGTCCATGGTGCGCGCGGCGGCGAAGAACCACGCGTCCGTGGCGATCGTCGTGGACCCGGCCCGCTACGGCGAGGTCGTCCAGGCTGCCCAGTCCGGCGGCTTCGACCTGCGTGCCCGCCGGCGCCTGGCCGCCCTGGCCTTCGCCCACACCGCGGCGTACGACAACGCCGTGGCCGCCTGGACCGCCGCCCACTTCGGCGAGGACACGCACGCCGACGAGATCCCCGTGTTCCCGCCCTACGCCGGCTTCTCCCTCGAGCGCGCGCAGATCCTGCGCTACGGCGAGAACCCGCACCAGCCCGCGGCGCTGTACCTGGACTCCTCGGCGGCCCCCGGCATCGCGCAGGCCGAGCTGCTGCACGGCAAGCCGATGAGCTACAACAACTACGTGGACGCCGACGCCGCGGTGCGCGCCGCCTTCGACCACCCGGTCCCGGCCGTGGCGATCGTCAAGCACGCCAACCCGTGCGGCGTGGCCGTCACGGACGAGGGCACGGACATCGCGCAGGCGCACGCCAAGGCCCACGCGTGCGATCCGGTCTCCGCGTTCGGCGGCGTGATCGCGGCCAACCGCCCCGTCACCGCCGCCATGGCCGCCCAGGTGAAGGACGTGTTCACGGAGGTCGTCGTGGCCCCGGCGTTCGAGCCTGAGGCCCTGGAGATCCTCTCCGCCAAGAAGAACCTGCGCCTGCTGAGCCTGCCCGAGGGCTTCCTGCGGGACGCCGTGGAGGCCAAGCAGGTCTCCGGCGGCATGCTGCTGCAGATCGCGGACGCGGTGGACGCGGACGGCGACGACCCGGCCACCTGGACCCTCGCCGCCGGCCCGGCCGCCGACGAGGCCGTCCTGGCCGACCTGGCCTTCGCGTGGCGCGCCGTGCGCGCGGCCAAGTCCAACGCCGTGCTGCTGGCCCACGACGGCGCCACGGTCGGCGTGGGCATGGGCCAGGTCAACCGCCTCGACTCCTGCCGCCTGGCCGTCGAGCGCGCCAACACCCTGGGCGCCGCGCAGACCGGCGGGCAGGACGTGAGCAGCGCCGGCGGCGCCGAGAACGTCTCCGGGGAGGGGGCCCCCGAGCGGGCCCGCGGGTCCGTGGCCGCCTCGGACGCGTTCTTCCCGTTCGCGGACGGGCTGCAGATCCTCATCGACGCCGGCGTGAAGGCCGTCGTCCAGCCGGGCGGCTCCGTCCGGGACGAGGAGGTCGTGGCCGCGGCCGAGGCCGCCGGCGTGACCCTGTACCTGACCGGGGCGCGCCACTTCTTCCACGGCTGAGCGCGGCGGGCCGATGGTGTGGAGCCCCTCGGCCTGGTCGTCTCCTTCTTCATCGCCCAGGCCGTGCGGGGCACCTGAGCCGGCCACGATCCACGCCGCCGTCGTCGGAGGGCGCCCCCTCCGACCCGACGCCCCCCTGGTACCCGAGCGACCCCTCCCGGCCCGGCGAGGGCACCGGCGACGGCCGGGGCGCTGACGCCGAGCCACACACGGTGTGGCGCGTCCGAGACGCCGGGTAGATTGGCGGCGAGTCACCCGTTCCCTGCCGACGAGGGCCGCGTCTCGAGTGCGGCCAGAAGGAGAGATCATCCGCATGTCGAAGATCATCTACACGCTCACGGACGAGGCGCCCATGCTGGCCACCGCGTCGCTGCTGCCGATCGTGCGCGCCTACGCGGGCACCGCCGGCGTGGAGCTGGAGACCCGTGACATCTCGCTGGCCGGCCGCATCCTCGCCGCGTTCAAGGACGTCCTGCCCGAGGAGCAGCGCACCGCGGACGCCCTCGCCGAGCTCGGCGAGCTCGTGAAGACCCCCGAGGCCAACGTCATCAAGCTGCCGAACATCTCCGCGTCCGTGCCGCAGCTGCGCGCCGCGATCAAGGAGCTGCAGGCGCACGGCTACGCGCTGCCGGAGTACCCGGACGAGCCGAAGACGGACGCGGAGAAGGACGCGAAGGCGCGCTACGACTCGGTCAAGGGCTCCGCCGTGAATCCGGTGCTGCGCGAGGGCAACTCGGACCGCCGCGCCCCGAAGGCCGTGAAGGCGTACGCCAAGCGCTTCCCCCACTCGATGGGCGAGTGGACCCCGGACTCCAAGACCGCCGTCGCCACCATGGGCGCGGACGACTTCCGCGCCAATGAGCAGTCCGTGACCCTGCCGGCCGCCGACGTGCTGACGATCGAGTTCACCGGCGAGGACGGCAAGACCACCGTGCTCAAGGAGGGCCTGAAGGTCCTCAAGGGCGAGGTCGTGGACGGCACGTTCATGTCCGCCAAGGCCCTGGACGCGTTCCTCGCCGAGCAGGTCAAGCGCGCCAAGGAGGAGGGCATCCTCTTCTCCGCGCACCTGAAGGCCACCATGATGAAGGTCTCCGACCCGGTGATCTTCGGCCACGTCGTGAAGGCCTACTTCTCCGAGCTGTTCGAGAAGTACGGCGAGCAGCTGGCCGCCGCCGGCCTGTCCGCGAACAACGGCCTCGCCGCGATCGAGGGCGGCCTGGACAAGCTCGACGCCGAGACCGCCGAGGGTGTGCGCGCCGCCATCGCCGCCGCCTACGAGAACGGCCCGGACGTGGCCATGGTGAACTCCGCCAAGGGCATCACCAACCTCCACGTGCCCTCCGACGTGATCGTGGACGCCTCCATGCCCGCCATGATCCGCAACTCCGGCCGCATGTGGAACAAGCACGACCAGACCCAGGACACCCTGGCCGTCATCCCGGACTCCTCCTACGCCGGCGTCTTCCAGGCCGTGATCGACGACTGCAAGGCCAACGGCGCCTACGACCCCACCACCATGGGCACCGTCCCGAACGTGGGCCTCATGGCGCAGAAGGCCGAGGAGTACGGCTCGCACGACAAGACGTTCATCATGGACGCCGCGGGCACCGTGGCCGTGAAGAACTCCGCCGGGGAGACCCTGCTCTCCCACGACGTCGAGGCCGGCGACATCTGGCGCGCCTGCCAGACCAAGGACGTCCCGGTGCGCGACTGGGTGAAGCTGGCCGTGACCCGCGCCCGCGCGTCCCAGACCCCGGCCGTGTTCTGGCTGGACGAGACCCGCGCCCACGACCGCGAGCTCATCAAGAAGGTCGAGGAGTACCTCAAGGAGCACGACACCGAGGACCTGGACATCCGCATCCTCTCCCCGGTCGAGGCCGCCAAGCTCTCGGTGGAGCGCATCCGCCGCGGCGAGGACACCATCTCCGTGACCGGCAACGTGCTGCGTGACTACAACACGGACCTGTTCCCGATCCTCGAGCTGGGCACCTCCGCGAAGATGCTCTCGGTCGTCCCGCTGCTCAACGGCGGCGGCCTGTTCGAGACCGGTGCGGGCGGCTCCGCGCCGAAGCACGTGCAGCAGCTGGTGGAGGAGAACCACCTGCGCTGGGACTCCCTGGGTGAGTTCCTCGCGCTGGCCGTGTCCTTCGAGCACGAGGCGGTCGCGAACGAGAACCACCGCGCGCGGGTCCTGGCGGACACCCTGGACGCCGCCACCGGCACCCTGCTGATCGAGGGCAAGTCCCCGAAGCGCAAGGTCGGCGAGCTGGACAACCGCGGCAGCCACTTCTACCTGGCGCTGTACTGGGCCCGCGAGCTGGCGAAGCAGACCGAGGACGCCGAGCTGGCGGCCGCGGCGAAGCCGGTCGCCGAGGAGCTGGAGGCCCAGGAGGAGACCATCCTGGCCGAGCTCAACGGCGTGCAGGGCTCCCCGGTGGACCTGGGCGGCTACTACTGGCCGGAGCTGGAGAAGGTCACCTCCGTGATGCGCCCGTCCGCGACGCTCAACGCGATCGTGGACAAGCTCTCCGTCTGAGCGACTGAGCGACTGAGCGGCTGAGCGCCGGGGGCCGGGTCGCGTGCGTGGAGCGCGCGGCCCGGCCCCTTCTCGTGTCCGCAACGCGGGTTGAGTTGTCACGGGTGTGCGTGCCCGGGACCCGTGACAACTCAACCGACGTTGCCGTGGGGAGGGGCCGGTCAGCCCGCGTGTGCCGCCTCGTGGGCCAGCAGGGCCTGCTTCGCGGCGGTGCCGTAGAGGTAGTGGCCGGCGGCGCCGTCGGCGCGCACCACGCGGTGGCAGGGCACGACGACGGCCACCAGGTTGGCGGCGCACGCCCCGCCGGCGGCACGCACGGCCCGCGGGGCCCCGCACCGCTCGGCCAGGCCGCCGTAGGTGGCGGGGGAGCCGGGGGCGATGCCGCGCAGCTCCCGCCACGCCCGCTGCCGGAACGCGGTGCCCGGCTGGGCGACGTCGAGGGCGTCCAGCGCGGCCACGTCCCCCGCGGCGTAGGCGGCCAGGGCGTCGGCGACGGGCTGGGACGCACCCGGACGCGGCTCCACGGGGCGCGGGTTCATCTCGCGGTCGGCGGTCTCCGGGTCCAGGGCCACGAGCCGGTCCATGAGCGTCTCGAGGAGGCGCCCGATCGCGGCGGCGGGGGGCTCCGAGTCCCCCGGCACGGCCACGCCGGAGGCGCGCACCGTCTGGTCCTCGGGGGAGAAGACGGCCACGAGGGTCAGCTCGGTGGCGGGCAGGGCGGCGGCGGTCCAGCGCAGCTCGGGAAGCAGGTCCATCCCCTCATTGTCCTGCACGGCCCGGCCCGGACAGGTGTTCGCCCGTCCGCTCCCTGTGTCAGGCTGGCGTCCATGACCGAGATCACCGTCTTCGAGCACCGCACCCTCCTGCGCCACCCGCGTGAGGTCGTCTTCCGCTGGCTGGAGAACCCCGGCGCGCTGGAGCGGCTCACCCCGCCCTTCGCCGGCGAGGTGGTCCAGGGACCCACGGACGGCCTCCGCGTGGGCTCCGAGTCGCGGCTGCGCATCCAGGCCCCGGGGGCGGCCGGCCTGTTCGCCGGCGCGGCCCATGGGATGCTCACGGGCCTGCTGCCGGACGCCGTCGCCTCCCGCCTCCCCGGTGGGGCCGCGCCCGCGGTGCCGTGGCGAGCCCGCCACACGGCCTACGAGGAGGGCCGCATGTTCCGGGATGAGATGGTCTCCGGCCCCCTCGCCTCCTGGCGGCACACCCACCTGCTCGATGACGCCGCGCCCGGTGAGGCGGACACGGCGGACGGCCGGCGCGGCACGGTCGTGACGGACCACATCGAGTACGCCCTGCCGGGGGAGTCCCTGATGTCCCGCGTGCCCGCTCTGGGCACCGCGGCCTCGCGCCGCACCCACGAGGCCTTCGAGGCGGAGCTGGGCCGCCAGTTCGCCTACCGCGCCCGCGTGATGGCCGACGACCTGGACTTCCACGCCGCCCACCCCGGCCCCCTCGTCGGCGGGCCGGCCCGCACGGTCGCTGTGACGGGGGCCGGCGGACTGATCGGCCGGCAGCTCTGTGCCCTGCTCACCACCGGCGGCCACCGCGTCATCCGGCTCGTGCGGAGCCCGAAGAAGGCCGACGCGCTGGACGCGGCGCTGTGGGACCCCGGCCGGGAGACCGTGGATGAGGACGCCCTGGCCGAGGCCGACGTCGTCGTGAACCTGGCGGGCGAGCCCATCGCCGGCCGGTTCTCGGACGCGCACAAGGAGGCCGTGCACGACTCGCGCGTCCGCGGCACGCGCACCCTCGTGGACGCGCTCGCCCGGATTGCCGCACGGGAGGGGGACGACGCGCGGGTGCGGGCACTCGTGAACGGCTCGGCGATCGGGTACTACGGGGCGGACGCGGGCACGGGCCCGTTCGGCAGCGGCCTCGTCGAGGATCTGGAGCCCGGGGACGACTTCCTCGCCGAGGTCGTCGCGGACTGGGAGGCCGAGGCCCGACGCGCCGAGACGTCCGGCATCCGGGTGGCGATGCTGCGGACCGGCGTGGTCCTGAGCCCGGCCGGGGGCATGCTGCAGCAGGTGCTGCCGCTGTTCCTCGCGGGGCTCGGCGGCCCGGTCGCGACCTCGGGCGGGGAGAGCCACGACGGCAGCCCGTGGCTGAGCTGGATCGGCGCGGATGACATCGCGGGGGCCTTCGCCCACGCGGTGCTCGACGACGGCGTCACCGGCCCGGTCAACGCGGTGGCGCCCGAGCCGGTCACGGCGAAGGAGTTCGCCACCGTGCTCGGGCGGGTGCTGCGCCGGCCCGCTCTCATCCCGGTGCCCGAGGCCGGGCCGCGCCTGCTGCTGGGCGAGGAGGGCCGGGTGGAGACCGTCGCGGCGGACCAGAAGGTCGTGGCGGACCGGCTGGTCTCCTCCGGCTACGAGATGCGCGACCCCGAACTGGAGGGCGCGTTGCGCCACGTCCTCGGGCGGTGACGGGGGTGGGGGCAGCGTCCCACGGGGACGCTGCCCCCGCGGGTCGTCAGTCCTGCAGCGCGCCGGTCTCCCGGATGAGCTGGCCCAGCGCGGTGAACGCGTCGCGGGCCAGCGCCTCCCACAGGGCCAGGGCCAGCTGGGGGAAGCCCTCCTGGAGCGCGACCATCACCTGGGCGGTGAGGACTCGCGCCGTGACCGGCCCGCGCGCGCGGACGGTGGAGGGCTGGCGGCCGGGCTGGCCCAGGGCCATCTCGCCGAACGTCATCCCCGGGGTGAGCAGGGTGCGGCGCACGCGGCGGCTGCCCGTGCCCTGACCCGAGAGCTCCACGGTGCCGGAGACGATCACGTAGATGCCGCCGAACGGCTGGCCGGCGCGACGGATGATCTGGCCGTCCGCGTAGACCCGCTCGTCCATCATGGACTCGAGCAGGCGCGCGTCGTCCGCGGAGAGGTGCTGCAGCAGGGGTGCCACGGCCGCCTCCTGGGCGTCCCGCGGCAGCAGGTGGGGGGCGTGGCGGGAGAGCAGCCGCTGCTCGGCCCACTGGGCGGCCCGCGAGCGGGAGTCGAAGAACACGAACTGTGCGCCCTCGGCGGCGGGATCCACCCCCTCGGCCTCATCCTGCAGCGGCTCGGGCAGGTCCACCTCCACGGACTCCTCGACGGCCGCCATCAGCTCCTTCATCTCCGCGGCGTCCCTGTCCACGACGACGACGTCGAGCCCGTTGCCCAGCGCGCGGGCGAACCACTGGGCCACCAGCAGCCGGGCCGGACGGGAGATGGAGCTGACCGAGCGCATGTCCACCACGAGCGTCTCGAGGACCTCGGGCAGACCACGGCTGACGCGGGCGATCGCGTCCACCTGGCTGAAGCCGAGGTGACCGCCCAGCTCCATGACGTGCACGGTGTCCGCGAACCGCCCGAGCGCCTCGAGGACGACGGCGCTGCGCACCGTGCCCGAAGGCGCCTGATCGATCCGGTAGTGGGTGCGCAGGGCCGCCCGCGGGGAGCCGGTGACCACCGACGGGTGCAGCTCGAAGTCCTCGACGAGGGTCCGCAGGGCGGCCATCGCCGCGGCGCCGAGCCCGTTCTCGTCCGTCGTGTCCGACTGCAGCGCCAGACCGAGGTGGCCCGGCACCACCACGAGCACCGTGCCGCCGCGCGTCGACGCCCAGCCGGGCTGGCCGACGTCGTATGCCCACCGGGAGTCCCGGGTGTCCATGCCGCAGGAGTCCATCACGGAGAGCACACCGCGGACCGTCTCCTCGCTCAGCACACGGTCCCCGGTGACGGGGTGGACACCGCCGTGCGCGAGGGTGCCGGCGAGCAGGGCGAGGTCCTCCACGGTCACGGCGGCGGCACGCACCGTGGCGATGTCCTCGAGCAGCGTCTCGGGGTCGGCGTCCAGGGTGTCGAGGGACTTCATCAGCCACGCAGCCGACCGGGTGTGATGCTGGGCGCGGTTCTCCGCACGCGCGGCCGACTCCGTGACGGTGACCTCGCGGTCGAACAGTGCGGAGAGCAGCTGCATCATGCGCGCGGTGCGGTCGCGGCCACCGCGGCCCTTCACCAGGGAGGCCGTGGCCACCGCGCCCGCGTTCTGGAGCGGGTTGTGCGGCAGGCCCGTGACGGCGTCCACCTCGACCCGATGGTCCAGGTCCCGCACGGGGGCGGCGCCCACGCGCTCGCCCACCCGCACCGCGCCGAGGTCCTCGAGGGCCTGCGCGTGGAACAGGGGAGAGGCGAGCGTGGCGAGCGGCACGGGCGTCATGGATCCGGAGACGTAGCGGTGCCCGTCCACCATGAGCATCGCGACGCCCAGCCCGTCCGGGACCTCCCCCTCACCCGCGTGGGCCGACGTGAGGCGATCGAGGTGCTCCTGGACGGGTGTGGTCATGGGTCACAGCCTAGTCAGTGGGGCGGCCCCGGGACAGCGCGACGGAGGCGGGCACAATGGGTCCCGATGCCCACCCCCGTCGATCCCGTCTCCGTCCCCGCCTGCCTCTCCGCCGCTCTGGGCCGCCTCAGCACCGGCCTGACGTTCGCCGCCGCCCTGCCCGAGCTCGAAGACGCACTGGACGCGCGCGGGGCGGCCGTCGTCGAGGCGCCCCCGGGCACGGGCAAGACCACCGTGGTCCCGCCCGCGCTCGCGGTCCGGCTCGCGGACCACGGCGGCGGGCGCGTCCTGGTCACGCAGCCGCGGCGGGTCGCGGTGCGCGCGGCCTGGCGGCGGCTGCGCACGGCGGTGCTGGCCGCCGCGGCCGACGTGCTGCCCGGCGCCGACCCCGACGCGCAGGCTCGGCTCGCGGACGCCGCCGTCGGGTACGCCGTGCGCGGCGACGCGGTGGGCGGCGGGGCCTCGGCCGTCGAGTTCGTGACCCCGGGCCTGCTGCTGCGCCGCCTCCTCGCCGACCCCGGGCTCGATGGCGTGGACGCGGTGGTCCTGGACGAGGTCCACGAGCGGGATCTGGACACGGACGTGCTCTTCGCCCTCCTCGCCGACCTGCGGCAGCTGCGCCCCGAACTCGTGCTCGTGGCCATGTCCGCGACCGTGGACGCGGCGGCCCTGGCCGCCCGCTGGGCCCGCGGCATGGGGGAGGAGGCGCCCCTGCCCGTGGTCTCCACCCCGGCCGTGCTGCACCCGCTGCGCGAGGAGCACGCCCCGTTCCGCGGCCACCGCCTCACCGCCGAGGGCCGCGTGGACCGGGCCTTCCTCGACCACGTCGCGGCCACGGCCGCGCGCGCCCACGCCGAAGCGCTCGACGCCGACCCGTCCGTGGACGCCCTCGTCTTCCTGCCCGGGGTGGCCGAGGTCGAGGCGGTCGCGGGGCGCGTCGCCGCGCTCGCCCCGGACACCGAGGTCCGCGTCCTGCACGGCCGCCAGGAACCCGCCGACCAGGACGCCGCGCTCGCCGGCCGCGCCGACCCCGCCGTGCCGCGCGTCGTCGTCGCGACGGCGGTCGCCGAGTCCTCGCTGACCGTGCCGGGGGTGCGCCTCGTGATCGACTCGGGCCTGGCCCGCGAGCCGCGCCGGGACCGGGGGCGGGGCATGGCCGGGCTCGTCACCGTCCAGGCCTCGCGCGCGGCCGCCGGCCAGCGGGCGGGCCGCGCCGCCCGCCTCGGCCCCGGCACCGTGGTCCGCTGTCACACCGCCGCGGCCCTGGGCACCGCGCCCGCAGCCCCGACGCCGGCCCTCGCCGTCGTCGACCTCGCGCCGGTGGCCCTGGCGTTCACGGCGTGGGGCGCCCCGGGCGGCCGCGGGCTGACCCTGCCCGAGGATCCGCCGGCCGACGCGATGGCCGCCGCCGAGCGCACGCTCGCCTCCCTCGACGCGGTGGACGCGGACGGGCGCATCACCCCGCACGGCGCCGTCCTGGCCGAGCTGCCCCTGGACCCGCCGCTCGGCCACGCCCTCCTGCGCGCGGCACTGTGGACGGGGCCCCGCCCCGCGGCCGAGGCGACGGCGGCCCTCGCCCTGGACCTGCGCGCCCCCGGGGCCGACCTCGAGGCGCTGGTCGCGTCCGTGCGGGACGGCCGGCACCCGGAGGCAGGGCGCTGGCGTCGGGAGGCGGACCGACTGGAACGACTCGCCCGTCGGCACGCGCACCACTCCCTGGAGACGAGAGCGCCGGGAGAGCCCGGGCCCGAGGCGACGGCGGCCGCGCGCCGGCACCCCGCCGGCCTCGTGTCCGCCCTAGCCTTCCCCGCGTGGATCGCCCGACGCGCGGGGGAGGCGGGCGCGTACCTGCTCGCCTCCGGCACCCGCGCGGCCCTGCCCCGCGACGCCGCCGGCGGCGGCCTGGCGGGGCAGGAGTGGCTGGCCGTGGCCGAGGTCGCCCGTGTGGCCGGGGACGCGGCCGGCACGGGTGCCGCGATCCGCGCGACCGCGCCGATCGACCGGACGCTCGCCGAGCTCGCCGGCGCGGGCCTGCGGCGCACCGAGGACACCGCCGACTGGCGCGGGGACCGGCTCACCGGCCGCCGCGTGGACCGGCTGGGCGCGCTCGTGCTGGCGGAGACGCCGGCCCCCGTCGCCCCCGACGCCGCCGCGCAGGCCGTGCGCGCCGCACTCGCCGCCGACGGCCTCGCCCGGTTCGACCCGAGCGGTCGGACCGAACGCCTGCGCCGCCGGGTGCACCTGCTCCACCGCGTCCTCGGCGCCCCGTGGCCGGACCTCTCGGACGCGGCGCTGCCCGGCCTGGACGCGCTGGTCGACGGGCTTGCGGCCGACCTGGCCGCGGGGCGGTCCCTCGCACGCCTGGACGCCGAGGCGCTGCTGCGCGGCGCCCTGCCCTGGCCGGAGGCGGGCCGGCTGGACGAGCTCGCCCCCGAGCGCCTGCCCGTGCCGAGCGGGCGCGCCGTCGTCGTGGACTATCCGGCCGTCCACGAGGACACCCCGCCCGTGGTCGCCGCCAAGCTGCAGGAGTTCTTCGGGGCGCGTGTCACCCCCGCTGTCGCGGACGGTCGTGAGCCGGTGGTCCTGCACCTGCTCTCCCCGGCAGGTCGCCCGCTCGCCGTGACCGCCGACCTGCCCTCCTTCTGGGCCGGCCCCTACGCGCAGGTCCGCGCTGAGAACCGGGGGCGCTACCCCAAGCACCCGTGGCCCGAGGATCCCGCCGCCGCGGAGCCGACCGCCCGGACGAACCGCCGCGCCCGCTGAGAAAGGGGTCCGCGAAACGTGCAGGAATCGCTGTGATGCGTGATGATGGCCGTCACATCCGACTCGCATCGATTGAGGTTCCACTTGTGAGACACGACACGCGGGCACGTCAACGGCGCCGGGCCACGCTGGCCGGCGCCGTCGCCGCGGGCGCGCTGATCCTGGCCGGGTGTGCTCCGGCCGAGCAGACGCCCACCCTGACCTGGTACACCAACCCCGACGACGGCGGGCAGGCGAAGATCGCCGCCCAGTGCACCGACGCCGCGAACGGCCGGTACAGAGTCGAGACGTCCATGCTTCCGACGGACGCCGCCTCCCAGCGCGAGCAGCTGACCCGCCGCCTCGCCGCGGGCGACACGTCGATGGACATCATGTCCCTCGACCCGCCGTTCGTCCCCGAGCTCGCCGAGCCCGGCTTCCTGGCCCCCGTGCCGGAGGAGATGCAGGCCTACGCGAA
The DNA here is from genome assembly GCF_052220525.1 of Micrococcus sp. TCR-5. Taxonomy (NCBI): domain Bacteria; kingdom Bacillati; phylum Actinomycetota; class Actinomycetes; order Micrococcales; family Micrococcaceae; genus Micrococcus; species Micrococcus sp. TCR-5. The sequence goes on along the minus strand of NZ_JBQPDO010000003.1, from coordinate 93,087 downwards.
GGACAACGCCCTGGAGGGCGCGCTCGCGGCCGCCAGCTGGAAGGACGAGCTCGTCACGGTCCCGTTCTGGGCCAACACGCAGCTGCTCTGGTACCGCAAGTCGGTCGCCGAGGCCGCGGGGTTGGACATGTCCCAGCCCGTCACGTGGGACCAGCTGATCGAGGCCGCCCGCAGCCAGGACAAGGACCTGGCCGTCCAGGGCGCCCGTGCGGAGTCCATGACCGTGTGGCTCAACGCGCTCATCGAGGGCGGCGGGGAGCAGATCGTCCCCAACGCCGAGGCGCCCACGGACGAGGTCACCACGAACCTCGACTCCGAGGCCGGCCGCACGGCCGCCCGGATCATCTCCACGATCGGCAAGGAGGGTCTCGGCAGCGCCGGCCTGCCGACGCAGGACGAGAACGCCTCCATGCTGCTCTTCCAGGGCAAGAACGGCTCGTTCATGGTCAACTGGCCGTTCGTCTGGCCGGCCACCCTCGGCTCCGTGGAGGAGGGCTCGCTGCCGGAGGACCTGCCCGAGGACATCGGCTGGGCCGTCTACCCCCGCACCGTCGAGGGCAAGGACGCCGCGCCGCCCGTGGGCGGCATCAACCTGGGGGTGGGCGCGAAGTCCGAGCACCAGGACCTCGCCTGGGACGCGATCTCCTGCATCACCACCACCGAGCACCAGAGCCAGTACTTCGTCGAGAACGGCAACCCGCCCGCCGACCCGGCGGCCTACGACGCCCCCGAGGTCGCCGAGAAGTACCCCATGGCGGACACCATCCGGGAGTCCCTCGAACTCGGCGCCCCGCGGCCGCAGACCCCGTACTACAACGAGGTCTCCACCGCGATCCAGCAGCGCTACGCGCCGCCGTCGGGCGTCTCCGAGTCCACCCCGGCCGAGACCGACGACTTCATCCAGGAAGTCCTGAGAGGGGAGCGTCTGCTGTGAGCCACGTCGACACCGCACCCGCCGCATCCACCCCGCGCGCCGCCGAGGGTCGTCGCCCCCGCCGGGTGAAGTCCCAGCGCGCGAAGTCCGAGGCGCGTCTCGGCTGGCTCCTGGCCGGCCCCGCGTTCTTCGTGATGCTGTTCGTGGTCCTGTACCCGATCCTGCAGGCCCTCTACGACTCGCTGTTCAAGTACCGGCTCACCGCGCCGGGCGACCGCGAGTTCGTGGGCCTGGGCAACTACGGCGTGATCCTCACGGACCCCGTGTTCTGGAAGGGCCTCGGGGTGACCCTGCTGATCACCGTGGTGACCGTGGTGGTCGAGCTCATCCTCGGCTTCCTGCTGGCCCTGGCCATGCACCACGCCATCAAGCAGACCCGCGGCCTGATCCGCACGATCATCCTGGTGCCGTACGGCATCATCACCGTGGTCTCCGCGTTCGCGTGGTTCTACATGTTCTCGATCGACTCGGGCTACATCAACGCCTGGTTCGAGTGGCTGCCGGGCGTCGACGCGGACCTGAACTGGTTCGCGCAGGGCAGCACCGCGCTGTTCGTGATCATGCTCTCCGAGATCTGGAAGACCACCCCGTTCATCTCCCTGCTCCTGCTGGCCGGCCTGGCCCAGGTGCCGGGCGACCTCACCGAGGCCGCCTCCGTCGACGGCGCCTCGTGGTGGCAGCGGATGAAGCTGGTCATCCTGCCGAACATGAAGGCCTCGATCATGGTGGCCGTCCTGTTCCGCGCGATGGACGCGTTCCGCATCTTCGACTCCATCTACATCATGACCAACGGCGCCTACGGCACCGAGGTCCTCTCGCTGCTGGCCTACCGCACGTCCATCGGCCGGCTCGAGATCGGCATGGGTTCGGCGGTCTCCGTGATCCTGTTCCTGTGCGTGGCCCTCATGGCGGTCATCGCCGTCAAGGGCTTCAAGGTGGACCTGGCCGACCGAGGAGGTTCCAAGTGAGCACCGCCGCATCCGCTCCCGCCCCCGAGGGCCGCGCGCCTGAGGGCCGCGCGCCCCACCGTCGCGGCACCGGGAAGGCCACCGCACTGTGGTGGATCCTCACCGTCGTGATCGGCGTGTGGTGCCTCTTCCCGCTGTTCTCGATCTTCGCGACCAGCTTCAAGACGCCCGCCGACCTCGCCAACGGCAAGCTGCTGCCCACCCAGTGGTCCACGGTGAACTACGAGGAGATCTTCGTGGGCGGCTCGCGCGAGCTGTTCCTCACGGCGCTGCGCAACTCGATCGGCATCACCGTGATCGCCACGATCATCGCCGTCATCCTGGCCACGCTGTGCGCCTACGCGATCGCCCGCCTGGACTTCCCGGGCAAGCGGATCGTGCTCACGGTGTCCCTGATGGTCTCGATGTTCCCCGTCATCTCCCTGGTGACGCCGCTGTTCAACATGTGGCGCACCCTCGGGCTGTACGACACGTGGGTCGGCCTGATCATCCCCTACCTGTCCCTGACCCTGCCGATCTCCATCTGGACCCTGGCCGCGTTCTTCCGCCAGATCCCGTGGGAGCTCGACCAGGCCGCGCAGGTGGACGGCGCCACCCCGCTCGAGGCGTTCCGCAAGGTGATCGTCCCGCTGGCCGCCCCCGGCGTCTTCACGACGGCGATCATCGCCTTCTTCATCGCCTGGAACGACTTCGTGTTCGGCATCTCCCTGACCTCCACCGAGACCGCGCGCACCGTGCCCGCCGCCCTGGCCTTCTTCACCGGCGCCTCGCAGTTCGAGTCGCCGACCGGGGCCATCTCGGCGGCCGCGATCATCGTGACCATCCCGATCGTGATCCTGGTGCTGGCGTTCCAGCGTCAGATCGTGGCCGGCCTGACCAACGGCGCGGTGAAGGGCTGAGGCCCGCACACGAGACCTCCTGAAAGGACCCCCCGATGGCCTCCATCACCCTGAACCACATCGACAAGACCTACGACGACGGCTTCCACGCCATCAAGGACGTGAACCTGGAGATCGAGGACGGCGAGTTCGTCATCCTCGTGGGCCCCTCCGGCTCCGGCAAGTCCACGCTGCTGCGCATGATCGTGGGCCTCGAGGACATCACCGACGGCGAGATGCTGATCGACGGCCGCCGCGTGAACGAGGCGGCCCCCAAGGACCGCAACCTCGCGATGGTGTTCCAGAACTACGCGCTGTACCCGCACCTGACGGTGTACGAGAACATCGCCTTCCCGCTGCGGCTGATCAAGGACAACAAGCCCTCCGAGGAGGAGATCGACCGCAAGGTGCGCGACGCCGCCCGCGTGCTCGAGCTCGAGGACCACCTCGAGCGCAAGCCCGGCAACCTCTCCGGCGGCCAGCGTCAGCGCGTGGCCATGGGCCGGGCGATCGTGCGCGAGGCGGACGCGTTCCTCTTCGACGAGCCGCTGTCCAACCTGGACGCCAAGCTGCGCGGGCAGATGCGCGCGGAGATCTCGCAGCTGCAGCGCCGCCTGGCCACCACCTCCGTCTACGTGACGCACGACCAGACCGAGGCCATGACCCTGGGCGACCGGGTGGCCGTGCTCAAGAAGGGCGAGCTGCAGCAGGTGGCCAGCCCGCGCGAGCTCTACGAGCAGCCGCTCAACCTGTTCGTGGCCGGCTTCATCGGCTCGCCGTCGATGAACTTCCTGCCCGCCTCGCTGAGGCAGAAGGAGGGCGGCCACGTGCTGTCCTCGCCGATCGGTGACATCCCGGTGCCGCCCGAGAAGGCCCGCGCCGCCGAGGGGCGGGACATCGTGTTCCTCGGCCTGCGGCCGGAGTTCTTCGAGGACGCCGAGCTGGTGGAGGACAGCCGCCGCGGCCAGGGCTCCACCTTCGACGCGACGCTCACGCACCTGGAGTGGCTGGGCCACGAGCAGTACGGCTACATCGAGTTCGATCCGGACCCGGCCGTGGCCGAGATGCTCTCCGCGCTGGCCAAGGACCTGGACGCGGACGAGCTGCGCCCCGTCGTCGTGGCCACCCTCTCCGGCGAGTCCCGCGCCCGGCCGGGCACGCCGACCCGCCTGTGGGTGGACACCACGCGGGTGCACCTGTTCGACCCGACCACCGGTGAGAACCTCACCCGCGACCCCGAGGTCGGCGCCGAGCTGACCCGCCGGGCCGCCGAGGAGCGCCGCCGCCAGATCGAGATGGCGGCCGAGCGTGACGCCGCCGAGCACGAGGCGGACGCGCCGCGCCGCTGAGCCGGCGCCGGGGACGCCGGGGGCGGGTCAGTACCCGCCCTCGGCGTCCACCAGGCCCTCCAGCTCCGTCCCGGCCGCGCGGGCCCGCAGGTTCCGCTCGACCCGCGCGTGGAGCAGCGGGACGCACATCTCCGGGGTGTCCGCCGTGTGCGGCGTGATGAGGGCCCGTTCCTCGGTCCAGAGCGGGTGGCCCTCCGGGAGCGGCTCGGGGTCGGTGACGTCCGTGCCGTAGCCGTGCAGCCGACCCGCCGCGAGGGCCTGGACGACGGCGTCCGTGTCCACCAGCGCCCCGCGGGCGACGTTCACGAGCACGGCGTCCTCGTCCAGGAGGGCGAGGCGGTCGGCGTCGACCATGCCGCGGGTCTCCTCGGTGGCCGCCGCGGCGATCATCACGACCTGCGCGCCGGGCAGGACCTCGTCGAGGGAGTCGGTCGTGACGGTGCGGTCCGCGCCGGGCACGTCGCCCGCGCGTCGGCGGACCGCGGTGACGCGCACGTCCCAGGTCTTGAGCAGGCGGATGTACTCCTGTGCGATCCCGCCGCCGCCCACGACCACGGCGTTCAGGCCGTTCAGGGTGCGGCCGGAGGAGGGGCCCCACGTGGTGGCGCGGACGCGCGCGGGCAGGTCCCGCAGCAGGGCCAGGGTGAGCAGCAGCGCGTGCTCGGCCACCGGCGGCGCGTACGTGCCCTTGGCGGACGTCCACACGATGTCCGGGCGGCTGCGCACGAGGGGGACGAACGGCTCGATCCCGGCGAACGGGAGCTGCACCCAGCTCACGTGGGGGTGGGCGGCCAGGGCCGCGGCGAGCGTGTCGACCGGGATCGGGCGGACCATCAGCAGGGCCGTGGCGGAGGGGTCGCCCTCGGCCACGGCGGTGCCGCCGACGTCGGCCACGGCCTGCTCGGCCAGCCGCCGGGCGTGGGCGTAGGGGGTGTCGGCGACGTCCTGCGCCGCGGGGAGGATGAGCAGGCGCTCGGGGACGTCGTCGGGTCGGGTGCGGGGGAGAGTGGAAGTGGTGGGCATGGTGCCCACCGTCCCACATCCTCCGGGCCTGGTTCAGCCGGCGACGGCGTCCCGGTGCGCGGCGGACAGCCGCAGGTAGGTGGCCGCGTTCTTCTTGAGGCCCTCCCGCTCCTCGTCCGTGAGGGGGCGGCGGACCTTCGCGGGGACGCCCGCCACGAGCGAGCCGGCCGGGACCTGCGTCCCCTCGAGCACCAGGGCGCCGGCGGCCACGAGCGAACCGGCGCCGATGACCGCGCCGTTCATCACCGTGGCGGACATGCCGATCAGGCAGTCGTCCTCCACGGTGGCCCCGTGCACCACGGCGGAGTGGCCCACGGAGACACCGGCGCCGAGGGTGCACGGGAAGCCCTCGTCCGCGTGCAGCACCACGTTGTCCTGCAGGTTGGTGCCCGCCCCGACGCGGATGGGGGCGGAGTCGCCGCGGGCGGAGACGCCGTAGAAGGCGGAGGAGCGCTCGGCCATCTCGACGTCGCCGGTGATCGCGGCGGTCGGGGCGAGGAAGACGGACTCGTGGATGCGCGGGGTGGCACCCGCGACGGTGATGATGTGGGCCATGCCACCAGCCTAGGTGTGGAGGACGACGGCGCCGCGTGGCGCCGCCGTCCCGGGCTCAGCTGAAGACGACGGTCCGCCGGCCGTCCGCGAGGACGCGGTGCTGGGCGTGCCAGCGCACGGCCTGCGCGAGCGTGGAGCCCTCGACGTCGCGGCCGCGGGCCACGAAGTCGGCGGCGGTCTGGGCGTGGGTCACCGGCTGCACGGACTGCGCGATGATCGGGCCCTCGTCCAGGTCGGCGGTCACGTAGTGGGCGGTGGCGCCGATGAGCTTCACGCCGCGTTCGTGCGCCTGGTGGTAGGGGCGGGCGCCCTTGAAGGAGGGCAGGAACGAGTGGTGGATGTTGATGGCCATCCCGGCCAGGTCCCGGCACAGCTCGTCCGAGAGGATCTGCATGTAGCGGGCCAGGACCACCAGCTCGATGTCGAACTGGGCGATCAGGTCGCGCAGCCGGTCCTCCGCGGCCTCCTTGGAGTCCCGGCTCGAGGGGTCCTTCGAGACGGGCACGTGGATGAAGGGCACGCCGTAGAAGGAGGCGAGCGGCTGCAGGTCCAGGTGGTTCGAGACCACCACGGGGATCTCGATGGGCAGGGTGCCGGCGCGCTGCTGGAAGAGCAGGTCGTTGAGGGTGTGCCCGTCCTTGGAGCACATCACGAGGGTGCGCATGCGCTGCGCCGCGTCCCACAGGCCCATGCGCATGCCGAACTCCTCGCGCACCGGCGCGAGCGCCTGCTCGATGTCCTCCCGCGTGGCCGGGGTCACGAACTCCACGCGCATGAAGAAGTCGCCGGTGTCCGGGGAGTCGTACTGCTGCGACTCGGTGATGTCCGCCTCCACGCCCAGCAGGGCGCCCGTCACGGCGTGCACGATGCCCTTGCGGTTCGTGCAGGCCAGCGTGAGCACGCGGGCGTGCTCCGCGCCGGAGGCGGGGGAGGGGCTGGGGGAGAGGGCTGCCGTGTCCATGGCGTCGATGGTAGGCGGTGCCGGCCGCGCGGAACCGCGGGATGACGGGGCTGATCCCTGGTCGGGGAGCCGGGCCCCGTGTCATCCTCAAGACCAGGTTCCCCGCCGCGCGGCGGCGGGGGAGGCACGACGCGGCGCCCGGCCCGGCCGGTCGCCCCAGACGACCGAGGAGCACCCCCATGCCACAGTCCACCCTCTACTGGATCATCGCGGCGATCATCGTCGTGCTGCTGATCCTGATCATCGTCTCGGTGATCGCCTCCCGCCGTCGTCGTGAGGCCGAGGCCGAGGCCGCCGAGACCCGGCTCGAGCGCCGGGGCGTCAGCGCGGACACCGCGGGTGAGCAGGCGGCCGCCCCCGCGGCCCCGACCCGCCTCTCCCGCCTGGACGAGGTGGCGGCCGAGAAGGACGCGCGCCCGGCGCCGGCCGTGAGGCCCGCCGGGGGTCTGGCTGCGTTCGACACCGCCGCGGCGGACCGCGAGACCGACGAGTCCGGCGCCGGCGTGGCCGGCGGTGCCGGGGTGACCGTGGACCAGCAGGACGCCCCGAGCACCGAGGCCACCGCTCAGACCCACCGCCGCGACGCCGCGGCTCCGGCCACCCGGGGCACTCTGCGCCCCGCTCCGGCGGTGCCGAGCACGGTGCGCGAGGCGGACACCGTGGGCCTGGGCGCGGCCGGTGTGGCCGGCGGCTCCGGCGTCACCCTGGACGAGCAGACGCCCGCGGCGGACGTCCCGGCGACCCCGGCCTCCCCGTCCCCGGTGACCGAGACCCCCGCCCCGGCGGCACCGGTGGCCGAGGCTCCGCAGCAGAGGAGCCACCTCACCCCGGCCCCCGAGCACGTGCACGGGACCGTCCCCGCCGACGAGGTCGCCGCCGAGCACACCCCCACCAAGGAGTTCGCCACGGACGGGATCCCCGTCCCGCAGGGCGAGCACCTCGAGACGCACACGGTCGCCACCACCGCGCACGGCTCGGTCACCGTCGTGGCCACCGAGTCGGACCAGGCCCAGCAGACCGGCGTCGACGGGACGGAGCGCTCGGCCGCCGGGTCCCTGCGCATCGACGGCACGCCCGGGGTGCCCGGTCGCGTGGCGGAGGCGGACCGCGAGCCGGCGCGCACCGATGACCACGGCGCGGACGTCGCGCAGCCGGCGGCGGTCGAGCCCGCGGCTGAGCGCCCGCCGCTCGAGGCCGCCCCGGCCACCCGCCGGGCCGAGGCCCCGGAGACCCACGCCGGCACCACGCCGGCCACGCCCCTGGGCGGCGCCCCGGAGCTGGATCCGACCGCGGCCTCGTCCGGCCGTGCGGAGGACGCCACTCCGGCGACCCGCCGCGAGGCCCGCGCCGCCCAGTCGGCGGCAGCCGCCGGGACTGCCGGGACCGCCGCGCCGACGTCGTCGACGCCCACGACCGTGGCCCCAGACACCTCCACCTCCTCCGCCCCCACGGATGAGGAGCCCGCCGAGGACGACACCGAGGGCGCCGCCCTCCCGGACCTGCGGGCGGACCGCGACGAGACCCGAGCCTCGGACGCCGAGGGTGAGTCGAAGCTGGCCCAGGCCGGCGCCGTGGCGGCCTCCGCGTTCGAGACCGTGCGTGACAAGGTCGCCGTCCCGCTGCGGGACAACGTGGCCGTGCCCGCCAAGGACAAGGTCGTGAAGGTGGTCAAGGACAAGCTGTCCCAGGCGCAGGAGCGCCGCTGGGGCAAGCGCTGACCAAGGCATTCGCCCCACGACGACGGCGGCCGCCCCCTCGTGTGAGGGAGCGGCCGCCGTGCGTTCAGCGGAGGGCGCGCGGGCGCCCGCCGGGGGAGGGGGCCGTCAGATGCGGGCCTCGCCGCCGGCCTCGACGCCGGGGATGCCGTCGCCCTCGTGGCGCTTGACCTCGTCCTCGATGCGCTGGCCGATCGTGGCGTCCACGTTCTTCCAGTACTCGAAGGCGCGGGCCTGGACGTCCTGGCGGACACCCTTCAGCGCGCCGGACACGGTCTCCACGAAGTCGTCACGCTCCTGGTCCGAGAAGACCTCGCGGACGAGGGTGCCGGCCTGGCCGAAGTCGTCGTCGTCCGCGCGCAGCGCCTGGGCCTCACGGGTCAGGGTGCCGTCGGCCTCCCAGCCGTCGTCCACCGGGCCGGTCTCGTCCGACCAGGAGTCGCCGTTGGAGTTCGGCACGTAGGTGGAGCGGTCGCCGGTGTGGTCGTACCACATCTGGCCCTCGAAGGCGTAGTTGTGCACCGCGTTCTTGGGACGGTTCACCGGCAGCTGGTTCACGTGGGCGCCCACGCGGTACAGCTGCGCGTCGTGGTACGCGAAGGCGCGGCCCAGGAGCATGCGGTCCGGGGAGAGGCCGATGCCCGGCACGGTGTTGCTCGGGCTGAACGCGGCGGACTCGATCTGCGCGAAGTGGTTCTCCGGGTTGCGGTTCAGGGTCAGCGTGCCGACCTTGATGCGCGGGTAGTCCTTCTTGGAGATCGTCTTCGTCAGGTCGAAGGGGTTGAACCGGTAGGTCTTGCCCTCCTCGTAGGGGATCGCCTGGATGTAGAGGTCCCACTTGGGGTGGTCGCCCTTGGCGATGGACTCGAACAGGTCCTGGCGGTGGAAGTCGGCGTTCTCGCCGGCGATCTTGGTGGCCTCGTCGTTCGAGAGGTTGTGCACGCCCTGCTGGGAGATGAAGTGGTACTTCACCCAGTGCTTCTCGCCCTGGGCGTTGACCCACAGGTAGGTGTGGGAGCCGTAGCCGTTCATCTCACGCCAGGTGCGGGGCAGGCCGCGCGGGCCCATCAGGTAGGTCACCTGGTGCGCCGACTCGGGGTTGTTGGTCCAGAAGTCCCACTGCATGGTGGCATCGCGCAGGCCGGAGTCCGGCAGGCGCTTCTGCGAGCGGATGAAGTGGGTGAACTTCATCGGGTCGCGCAGGAAGAAGATCGGGGTGTTGTTGCCGACGAGGTCGTAGTTGCCCTCCTCGGTGTAGAAGCGCAGTGCGAAGCCGCGCACGTCGCGCCAGGTGTCCGGGGAGCCGAGCTCGCCGGCCACGGTGGAGAAGCGCAGGAGGGTCTCGGTCTTCGTGCCGGGCTGGAACACGAGGGCCTTGGTGTACTTCGACACGTCCTCGGTCACCTCGAACTCGCCGAACGCGCCCGAGCCCTTGGCGTGCGGGCGGCGCTCCGGGATGTTCATGCGGTTGAAGTGCTGGTGGGTCTCCAGCAGGTGGGTGTCGTGCAGGACGATGGGCCCCTCGCTGCCCACGGTCAGGGACTGGCGGTCGCTGACGGCCGGGGCGCCGTTCTGGCGGGTGGAACCGGTCGCGTGCGGGGTCGTCTTCTGGTACTCCGTCATGGAACTCTCCTTCGTCGATCGACGTCGGCCGCGCACCGATCGGCGCGGTGGGCGGCGTCACCCCCGATCTTGGCATATTTCTGAATCAGTCAAAAGAACCGCGCGCCGAGGGTGGCGGCCGGGGCCGCCGCCGCCGTCGTGCAGACCCGACGACGGCGCCCGGTCACTAGGATGGAGGGCACCGGAGCCTTCCGGCCGCACAGACCCCCGTTCGAAGGGAACCCCCGTGACGCAGACGCCCGACATCAACACCCAGCCCCTCGCCGAGGTGGACCCGGAGATCGCCGCGGCGCTCGCGGACGAGCTCGGCCGCCAGCGGGGCACGCTCGAGATGATCGCCTCGGAGAACTTCGTGCCGCGCGCCATCCTCGAGACGCAGGGCTCGGTGCTGACCAACAAGTACGCGGAGGGCTACCCGGGCCGCCGCTACTACGGCGGCTGCGAGTTCGTGGACGTGGCCGAGAACCTGGCCATCCAGCGCGCCAAGGACCTGTTCGGCGCCGAGCACGCCAACGTCCAGCCGCACGCCGGCGCCCAGGCCAACGTGGCCGTGATGACCTCGCTGCTGGACCACGGGGACACGATGATGGGCCTGTCCCTGGCGCACGGCGGCCACCTGACGCACGGCATGAAGCTGAACTTCTCCGGCAAGAACTACAGCATCGCCGCGTACGAGGTGGAGCCGGACACCCACCGCATCGACATGGACAAGGTGCGCGAGAAGGCCCTCGAGGCCCGGCCGAAGGTGATCGTGGCCGGCTGGTCCGCCTACCCCCGTCAGCTCGACTTCGCCGCCTTCCGCTCGATCGCGGACGAGGTCGGCGCCAGGCTCTGGGTGGACATGGCCCACTTCGCCGGCCTCGTGGCCGCCGGCCTGCACCCGAACCCGGTGCCGCACGCCGACGTCGTCTCCTCCACCGTGCACAAGACCCTCGCCGGCCCCCGTTCGGGCTTCATCCTCTCCACCGAGGAGCTGAAGAAGAAGATCGACTCCGCCGTGTTCCCGGGCCAGCAGGGCGGCCCGCTGATGCACGCGATCGCGGGCAAGGCCGTGGCCTTCAAGATCGCCGGCTCCGCGGACTTCAAGGAGAAGCAGGAGCGGACCCTGGCCGGCGCGCAGATCCTGGCCGAGCGCCTGACCGCCCCGGACATGGCCGAGCACGGCATCTCGGTGCTCACCGGCGGCACGGACGTGCACCTGGTCCTGGTGGACCTGCGCGAGTCCCAGCTGGACGGCAGGCAGGGCGAGGACATCCTGCACGAGGTCGGCATCACCGTGAACCGCAACTCGGTGCCGTGGGACCCGCGCCCGCCGATGACCACCTCCGGCCTGCGCATCGGCACCCCCGCGCTGGCCTCCCGCGGCTTCGGCGAGGCCGAGTTCCGCGAGGTGTCCGACGTCATCGCCGAGGCCCTCAAGCCGAGCCCGGACGTGGAGGCGCTGCGCGCCCGCGTCGTGAAGCTCACCGAGGACTTCCCGCTGTACGACGGCCTCGAGGGCTGGTGAGCCGGCGATGACCGCGAAGGTCCTGGACGGCAAGGCCACCGCCGCCGCGATCAAGGAGGAGCTGCGCGGCCGCGTGGCCGCCCTCGCCGAGCGCGGGCACACCCCCGGCCTCGGCACCCTGCTCGTCGGTGAGGACGCCGGCTCGCAGAAGTACGTGGCGGGCAAACACCGCGACTGCGCCGAGGTGGGCATCGAGTCCATCCAGCGTGAGCTGCCCGCGGACGCGACGGAGGAGCAGATCCTCGACGTCGTGCGCGAGCTGAACGAGGACCCGGCCTGCACGGGCTACATCGTCCAGCTGCCGCTGCCGAAGCACGTGGACACCCAGAAGGTGCTCGAGGCCATCGACCCGGACAAGGACGCGGACGGCCTGCACCCCATGAACCTGGGGCGGCTCGTGGCCTCGGTCGGCGGCGAGCTGGACTCGCCGCTGCCGTGCACCCCAGCCGGCTGCGTCGAGCTGCTGCGTCACCACGGTGTGGAGCTGGCCGGCAAGCACGTGCTCGTGATCGGCCGCGGCGTGACCATCGGCCGGCCCGCCGGCCTCGTGCTCACCCGCCGCGAGGTCAACGCCACCGTGACCCTGGCCCACACCGGCACCACGAACCTCGACGAGCTGCTGGCGAGCGCCGACGTCGTGATCGCCGCCGCCGGCTCCGCCCACATGGTGACGCCGGAACAGGTCAAGGAGGGCGTGATCGTCCTGGACGTGGGCGTCTCGCGCGTGACCGGCCAGGACGGGAAGTCCCGCGTCCTGGGTGATGTGGACCCGGCCGTGAAGGAGAAGGCGGCCTGGATGGCGCCGAACCCGGGGGGCGTCGGGCCGATGACCCGCGTCATGCTGCTGGCGAACGTCGTCGAGGCCGCCGAGCGCGCCGCCGACGGCGAGGACTGGGCGGGGGAGCGGGCCGGCGCCTGACCTCTCCCCGCCCCGCGACGAACCCTGCGAATCGCAGGGTTCGCCGCCGAGGGGGCGGCACGCGTCCGGGCGGGCGGTGCGCCTATGCTGTCGGCTTGTGAGCCCCACCACTCTGCACGCGTCCCCCGGCCCCTCCTCCGTCATCCGTGCCCGTGGGCTGCGCAAGCAGTACGGCGAGTTCCACGCCGTGAAGGGCATCGACCTGGACGTGCGCCCCGGCGAGTGCTTCGGCCTGCTCGGCCCCAACGGCGCGGGCAAGTCCACCACCATGCGCATGCTCGCGGGCACCTCGCAGCGCACCGCGGGCGAGCTGACCATCCTGGGCATCGACCCGGAGGAGGACGGGCCGGCCGTCCGTGCGCGCTTGGGCGTGGTGCCCCAGCAGGACAACCTGGACGAGGAGCTCACCGCCCGGGAGAACATCCTGATCTACGGCCGCTACTTCGGCCTGCCCTACTCGTACCTGCGGCCCAAGGCCGAGGAGCTGCTGGCCTTCGCCCAGCTCACCGAGAAGGCGGACGCCAAGGTCACCGACCTCTCCGGCGGCATGAAGCGCCGGCTCGTGATCGCCCGCGCCCTGGTCAACGAGCCGGCCCTCTTCCTCCTCGACGAGCCCACCACGGGCCTGGACCCGCAGGCCCGCCACATCCTGTGGGACCGCCTCTACCGGCTCAAGGAACGCGGCACCACGCTGCTGTTGACCACGCACCACATGGACGAGGCGGAGCAGCTGTGCGACCGGCTCGTCGTGGTCGACGGCGGCGAGATCATGGCCGCCGGCACCCCCGCCGAGCTCATCCGCGAGCACGCCTCCCGCGAGGTCCTCGAGGCGCGCTTCGGCGCGGACCGCAACGAGGCCGCAGCCCGCACCGTCCAGGCCCACGCGGGTGACGGCGTCGTGCACCGCGTCGAGGTCCTCCCGGACCGCGTCCTCGTCTACGCCCGACGCGCGGACGACCTGCACGACGTCGTGCAGCGCCTCGTCGACGAGGGCGCCCTGCCCGCCCCCGTCACCACGCTGACCCGCCGCGCGAGCCTCGAGGACGTGTTCCTCATCCTCACCGGCCGCACCCTGGTGGACTGACCCGTGCCGTCCTCCACCACGACGACGACCCCCGGCCCCGCCTCGCCCGCCGAGCCGCTGCGCCCGCCGGTCACCGCGGCGGCGTCCGCGGAGCGTGTGAGGCGCCGCGGCGTCCTGCTCTACGCCGAACACCAGCTGCGGAACATGCGTCGCTACGGCGCGGTGCTGCTCGTCGGGGCGCTCGGCGAGCCCGTGCTCTACCTGCTGGCCATGGGCCTGGGCCTGGCCCAGCTCATGGGCGGGGGGATGCCGCAGGACGCCCTGGGCGGGGTCTCCTACGTCGCGTTCATCGCCCCGGCGCTGCTGGCCTCGGGCGCGCTGATGACCGCGTCCGTCGAGTTCTCCTACCCGGTGATGGGCGGGTTCCAGTGGCAGCGCACGTACTACGCGGCGCAGGCCACTCCGCTGTCTCCGGCGCAGATCGCCCTGGGCCACCTCGCGGCCGTGAGCCTGCGGTTCGTGTTCCAGGCCGCCGTGTTCCTGCTGGTGATGCTGGCGTTCGGCGTGGTCTCGAGCCCGTGGGCGTGGGTGCAGGTCCTCACCGCCACGCTCGGCGGGCTCGCCGTCGGCGCGCCGATCATGGCGTTCGCGGCCTCCCTGAAGGAGGACAAGGGCCAGTTCGCCACCCTGCAGCGGCTCGTGGTCATGCCCCTGTTCCTGTTCTCCGCCACCTTCTACCCGCTCGAGGCGCTGCCGGTGTGGCTGCGCTGGATCGGCTGGCTCTCCCCGCAGTGGCATGCCGCCCAGCTCGGCCGCGTGCTCTCCTACGGGATGGTCGAGCCGGCCTGGCTCACCGTGGTGCACGTGGCGTTCCTGCTGGCCCTCGCGCTCGGCGGGGCCTGGCTCGCGGTGCGGATCTACACGCGCCGCCTCGGCTGGGTCCGCGGCACCCCGGACCGCGACGCCGTCACGGCCGCCCGTCGCGACCGTGCCCCGCGCCTGGGCCGCCGTGCCCCGCGCCTGGGCCGCCGTGCCGCGCGCACCGGGGCCGCCCGCGCCGACGTCGCACCCGCCGCCGCGCAGGCGGACCCGGCTGCGCCGTCGTCCTCGGTGGTGCGGGAACACGCCGTCGCCGTGCCGCCCCTGCCCGAGATCCCCGTCCGCCGCGGCCCGCTGGCCGGCGCGTACTCGGGCAACGTGCGCGCGGTGATGGAGCGGGCGTTCCTGTCCCTGAAGTCCAACAACTGGGTGGTGTTCTTCTCCGGGTTCTTCGAGCCCGTGCTCTACCTGGCCTCCCTGGGGCTCGGGCTCGGTGCGCTGGTCGGCGACGTGGCCGGCCCGGATGGCACCCCCGTCCCGTACGGCATGTACCTCGCCCCCGCACTGCTGGCGGTCTCGGCGATGAACGGTGCCATCTACGACTCCACGTGGAACGTGTTCTTCAAGCTGCGCTACGCGAAGACGTACCAGACCATGCTCTCCACGCGGTTGGGCCCGCTGGACGTGGCACTCGGGGAGATCGCGATGGCACTGCTGCGCGGGCTGATCTACGCGGTCGGCTTCCTGATCGTCATGACCGTGGCCGGTCTCGTCACCTCGTGGACGGCGCTGCTCATGATCCCCGGCGCCCTGCTCGTGGCGCTGGGCTTCGCCTCCCTCGGCATGGCGGTGACGAGCTGGATGAAGACGTTCCAGCACATGGACTGGGTCCAGATCGTGCTGATGCCCATGTTCCTGTTCTCGGCCACGTTCTTCCCGCTCGCGGTCTACCCGGAGCCGATCCAGTGGGTGATCCGCGTGTTCCCGCTGTGGCACGCGGTGGAGATGATGCGCGCGCTCGCGGTGGGGGCGCTGAGCTGGGCGACCGCCGGCCACGTCCTCTACTTCGTGGTGATGGCCGGCGTCGGGGTGTGGCTCGCCGCCCGCCGGCTCGGCGCGCTGTTCCTGCGCTGAGGCCCCCGCGGGCCGGTCAGGCCGCGCGCACCGCGCGGCGCCGCCGGACCACGTCCAGGGCCGCGACCACGGCGGTGAGCGCCCAGCACACGGCCACCATGCCCATGGCGGTCGAGGCCGCGTGCGCGTACGCCGCGGCCGACGGTGGCCCGGCGCTCTCGGCTGCGGCGCCGGCCAGGGCCGCGAAGAACGCGCCCGTCACCACGGACAGGCCCAGGGCGGTGCCGAGGCGCTGCGCCGTCTGGGCGACGCCGCCGGCCGCCCCCGCCTCGTGGCCGGCGACGTCGTCCATCATCAGCACCTGCGTGCTGGTGAGCAGCAGGGCCTGCGAGGCCGACTGCACGATCAGCCCCACCCCCACGATCCACGGCGACCACGCGCCGGCCGCGCTGCGCTCGAACGCGAGCGCGAGCACCCCCAGCGACACGAGGCCCACCAGAGCGCCGAGCAGCACGAGCACGGGCCCGCGCCGCTGCACCATCGAGCCCACCCACGGGGACAGAGAGGCCACGACGACGGCGCCGGGCAGACCCACGAGGCCGGCCTCGAGCGGCGTGAACCCCATGCCGCGCTGCAGGAAGATCGCCACGATCGCGAACACCGCCGGCATGGTGGCCAGGTAGATCGTGGACTCGAGCGCGCCGATCGTGAAGGACGGCCGCCGGAACAGGGCCGGGTCCACCATGGGCTGCACGCCGGTGGCCGACGCCCGGGCCTTCACGCGCTTCTCCCACAGCCACCACGCCGTCACGAGCGCGGCGGCGAGCACCAGCAGCCAGGCGGTGCCCGGGACGATGAACGGCACCATGAGGCTCACCCCGCCGGCGCCGAGCAGCAGGGCGCCCACCGGGTCGAGCGCGGCGATCCCGCGTGGTCCGGGGGCGGGGGGCAGGCCGTGCACGCGGGTGGGCGGCGGCAGCCAGAGGGCGCCCATCGCGACGGCGGCCAGGCCCACGGGCACGTTCATGAGGAACGTGGAGCGCCAGCCCCACTCGGGGCCGAACGCGCCGAGGAACAGCCCGCCGAGCAGGGGCCCCACGGCCACGCCGAGGCCCACCACGGTGCCGAAGAGCCCGTAGGCCCGCCCGCGGGCGCGGCCGTGGAAGTTCGACTGGATGAACCCGATGACCTGGGGGTTGAACACGCCCGCGCCCAGGCCTGTGAGCAGGCGCCCCGCGTTGAGCAGCAGGGTGTCCCCGGCCAGGCCGGAGAGCAGGGAGCCGAGCATGTACAGCGTGATGCCCGCCAGGAACAGGCTCTTGCGCCCCCACAGGTCGCCGGCGCGGCCCGCAGCCACGAGCACGGTGCCGAACGTCAGCGTGTACCCCGCCAGCACCCACTGCAGATCCGCGCTCGTGGCGTCCAGGCCCGACTCGATGGCCGGCAGCGCCACGTTCACCACGGACACGCTCATCAGCGCGAGGAAGAGCGGCATGAGCAGTGCGGTGAGGATGCGGCGCTGGTCAGGGGTGAAGGCCCCGGACGCGGGGTCGGCGGGGTGCGGGGGGCGGGGGGTCATCGCCTCAGGATAGGCACCGACGCGGGCCGCCCGATTCGGAGCGCACCCCGCGATGCGGGATGATGGAGGGCAGACCCCACGAGCCCCTCCGGAGGAGCACCCATGTCCCAGTCCCTGACCCCCGGTCCCGACGGCGCGCGCCGCGGCCCCCGCGCCGGCCTGCGCGTGGGATCGCTCGGCTTCGTCGCGATGATCGTCATCCTGATCGTGGCGATCATCTTCGCCGCGAACCAGAACGACGTGATCGGGTGGCTCGTGGTCGCCGTCGCCGCCGGCTGGCTCGTGTTCGCGGTGGTCGTGTACCTGCAGATGCGCCGCGGCGTCCAGGCCGCGGGCCGCAAGGTGGACACCGCCATGCAGAACGCCCGCGCCGACGTCGCCGCCCTGCGCGGCCGTGACGCCGACGCCGCCGCCCCCGCGGTGGCCCCGTCGGCGCCGGCCGCGGACCCCCTGCGGGACACCAAGCTGGACCACTCCTTCAAGATCGCCCAGGTGCAGGTGCGCGTCGTGCGCGAGCAGCTCGCCGCGGGCGAGGGCATGGACCGCGAGATGGTGGACCGTGCCCTGGAGACCATCGACATCACGGCCTCCAACGCCCGCGACATGATCAAGGAGTCCCGGGCCGGTGGCGCCGAGGGCCCGGTGACCGGGACGGTGATCGGCTGATGACGGCGCTGCCCGAGAAGGACCCCGTCACCGGGAAGTACCCCGAGCCCGCCGAGGGCGAGCCCGTGGTGCACGCCCACGCCGGGGCGCCCAAGGCCGACGGCGCCGTGCGCGTGGCCACCGTGAACGTCAACGGCATCCGCGCCTCGCACCGCAAGGGCATGCGGGAGTGGTTCGCCGGCCGCGGCGTGGACGTGCTCACCCTCCAGGAGGTGCGCGCCCCCGCGGACGTCACGGCGCAGCTGGTCCGCGAGATCGTGGGCGAGGACTGGGACGAGGTGCACCTGGCGGACGCCGTGGCCGCCGCCAAGGGGCGGGCCGGCGTCGCGATCGCCTCGCGGTTCCCGCTCGGCGAGGTCCGCACGGGCATCGCCGACGCCGACGGGTACTTCGACGACGCCGGCCGCTGGATCGAGGCCGACCTGCGCCTGCCGGACGGCTCACCGCTGACCGTGGTCTCGGCGTACGTGCACTCGGGCGAGGTCGACACCCCGAAGCAGGTGGACAAGTACCGGTTCCTCGACGAGATGGTCCGCCGCCTCTCCGAGCTGGCCGCGGGGGAGGGGCACGCCCTCGTCACGGGCGACCTCAACGTGGGCCACACCGAGCTGGACATCAAGAACTGGAAGGGCAACGTGAAGAAGGCCGGCTTCCTGCCCGAGGAGCGCGCCTACTTCGACCGGTTCTTCGGAGAGCTCGGCTTCACGGACGTGCACCGCGCCCTCGCCGGGCCGGTGCCGGGCCCGTACACGTGGTGGTCCATGCGCGGCAAGGCCTTCGACAACGACGCCGGGTGGCGCATCGACTACCACATGGCGACCGCGGGCCTGGCCGAGCGGGCGACGACCGCCGTCGTGGACCGCGCCCCCAGCTGGGGCACCCGCTTCTCCGACCACGCCCCGCTCGTGGTCGACTACCAGTTCTGACCGTGCAGGAGAGACCCGAGGCTGAGATGACCATGAAGAAGAACTCCGTGCAGGACGTCCTGGCCCAGGACGCCGCCGCCACCGCCCACCTGGCCGGCGCGTCCGCCCGGCACCGCGTGCTCTCCGGCATGCAGCCCTCGGCGGACTCCCTCCACCTGGGCAATTACCTCGGCGCCCTCGTGAACTGGGAGCGCACCCAGGCCGACTTCGAGGCGTTCTTCTTCATCCCCGACCTGCACGCCATCACCGTGCCGCAGGACCCGGCCGCGCTCGCGGAGCGCACGCGGGTGGCCGCCGCGCAGTTCATCGCCGGCGGCATCGACCCCGAGCGCTCCACGCTGTTCGTCCAGTCCCAGGTGCCCGAGCACGCGCAGTTGGCGTGGGTGCTGACCTGCATGACCGGCATGGGCGAGGCCATGCGCATGACCCAGTTCAAGGACAAGTCCGCCAAGCAGGGCGCGGACGCGGCCGGCGTCGGCCTGCTCGCGTACCCCATGCTCATGGCCGCGGACATCCTGCTCTACCAGCCGCACGGCGTGCCCGTGGGCGACGACCAGCGCCAGCACGTGGAGCTCACCCGCGACCTGGCCCAGCGCTTCAACCACCGCTACGGCGAGACGTTCGTGGTGCCCACCGGCTTCTACCCGGAGACCGGCGCGCGCATCTACGACCTGCAGGACCCCACGTCGAAGATGTCCAAGTCCGCGGCGTCCCCGAACGGGCTCATCAACATCCTCGAGGAGCCGAAGAAGACCGCCAAGAAGATCAAGTCCGCGGTCACCGACGACGGCACCGAGGTGCGCTTCGACCGCGAGGCCAAGCCCGGCGTCTCCAACCTGCTGACCATCCTCTCCGCGGTGTCCGGCACGCCGATACCGCAGCTCGAGGAGGAGTTCGTCGGCAAGATGTACGGGCACCTCAAGGTCGCGGTGGCGGACGCCGTCGTCGAGCGCCTGGCCCCCGTGCGCGAGCGCGCCCTCGCGCTGCTGGACGACCCCGCCGAGCTCGACCGCATCCTCGCCGCCGGCGCCGAGAAGGCCCGCGCCGTGGCCACGCCCGTGCTCGAGGACGTCTACGCCAAGGTCAGCTTCCTGCCGCCGCTGCGCTGAGCCGGGCCGCACCGGCCCCCCGACGACGGCCCGCGCCCCCGACCTGCGGGGGACGCGGGCCGTCGTGTTTCTCCGACTCGAGGCGGAGGCGGCGGCGCGTGCCCGGCTGTCAGGATGGGTGCACTGCCTCCGCTCCTGCCGCAGCGGGGGCGAGCCCCACCGACAGAGGAGTGCCGGAGCCATGTCCACCGCGGTCCCCATCCCCGCCGTCGCCGAGGTCCCGCCCGGCGCCGAACCCGTCCTGGAGACGGAGAACCTCGTCAAGGTCTACGGCCGCGGGGCGTCCCGCTTCGACGCGCTGAAGGGCATCACCCTGCAGATCCAGCGCGGCGAGTCCCTGGCCGTCGTCGGCAAGTCCGGCTCCGGCAAGTCCACCCTGATGCACCTGCTGGCGCTGCTGGACCAGCCCTCCGCCGGCGTGGTGGCGATGGACGGCCGTCCCGTCTCCCAGCTCAAGGCCGCGGAGATCTCCCAGCTGCGCAACGAGCGGTTCGGCTTCGTGTTCCAGCAGTTCTTCCTGAACCCGACCCAGACGGTCCTGGAGAACACCGTGCTGCCGCTGAAGATCGCCGGCGTGGGCCGGGCCCAGCGCACCCGCCGCGGCATGGCGGTGCTCGAGCGGCTCGAGCTCGCGGACAAGGCGAAGAACAAGGCCACGGACCTCTCCGGCGGACAGAAGCAGCGCGTGTGCATCGCCCGCGCGCTCGTGAACAACCCGACGGTGCTGTTCGCGGACGAGCCCACAGGCAACCTGGACTCCGCCACCTCGGCGGCCGTGGAGGACATCCTCTTCGGCCTGCACCGCGACGAGGGCATCACCCTCGTGGTGGTCACGCACGACGACGACCTGGCCGCGAAGTGCGACCGTCGCGTCGAGCTGCAGGACGGCGTGGTCATCGCCGACGAGCGCGTCGGCACCGAGCGGGACGGAGCACGGGCATGAAGGCCACCGACGTCGCGGGCACGGCGCTCGCCAACACGATGCGCTCCAAGCTGCGCACCTTCCTCACCGTCGTCGCGATCGTGATCGGCGCATTCACGCTGACCCTCACCACGGGGCTCGGCGCGGGCATCAACAAGTACGTGGACAACGTGGTCGAGGGCTTCGGCAAGCCCGGCGAGCTGACCGTGATGAAGCAGCAGGACATGTCCTCGGCCGGTGCGGCGAGCGGTTCGCCCCAGGAGTACACGGAACAGGACGCCGCCGGCGGCGAGATGTTCGGCATGCCGCAGCTCACCCAAGAGGACCTCGCCGCGATCGAGGACACCGAGCACGTCACCGAGGTGAAGACCTATCGGGTGGCCGAGCCGGAGTACATCCAGGGTCCGGACGACCGCAAGTGGCAGGCCGGCTTCATGGGCAGCTCCGGTGAGATCGACATGCTCACCTTCTCCGCCGGCCGTGCCCCCGAGGCCGGCGCCGACGAGATCGTCATGCCCGAGTCGTGGGTGGAGGACCTGGGCGCCAGCGACGCCGAGGACCTGATCGGCACGGAGCTGACCGTCGTGGCGGCGACCCCGCTGCAGGAGCAGAAGTCCGTGAAGACCACCGTGGTCGGTGTGACGAAGGCGGCCGCGTCCGGTGCGGGCACCGCCCCGACGCCGTCGGAGTCGCTCGAGCAGGCGATCTACGACATCACGACGGAGGGCCTGCCGGAGTCGCAGCGGAACACCTACTTCCAGGCCACGGCGATCGTGGAGGACCCGGAGGCGAACGAGGACGCCGTGAAGCAGGCGCTGGCCGACCAGGGCCTGCTGGCGCAGACCCTCGAGGAGCAGCTCGGCGTGATCCGCGGCATCATCGACGCCGTCACGTGGGTGCTCACCGGCTTCGCGCTCATCGCACTGCTCGCCGCCAGCTTCGGCATCATCAACACCCTGCTCATGGCGGTGCAGGAGCGCACCCGGGAGATCGGCCTCATGAAGGCCCTCGGCATGACCGGCGGGAAGATCTTCGGCCTGTTCACCATGGAGGCCGTCGTGATCGGCCTGCTCGGCTCGCTGATCGGCATCGGCCTGGGCGTCGCCGTCGGACTCATCGCGAACCAGGTGCTGACCACCGGCCCCCTCAGCGGCGTCACCGGCCTGGTCCTGTTCGCGGTCAACCCCCTCGCCCTGCTGCTGATCCTGCTGCTGATCGTGGCCATCGCGTTCATCGCCGGCACCTTGCCCGCCCTGCGTGCGGCCCGGAAGGATCCCATCGAGGCCCTGCGCCACGAGTGATCCTGCCGCCGCGCCCGTCACCGCCACCACCGTCACCCACGACACCGAGGAGCTCACCATGACCACCGATCGACCGCACCAGGACCCGACCCCGGAGCAGCCCGCCGCGGGCTCCCGCTACGGCACGCAGCCCTACGCGGCCCCGGGCTACGGCGCCCAGCCGGGCAGCCCGTACGGCATCGTCCCGGAGCCGGCCGCGTTCCCCGCGCTCCTGACGCTGACGCTCACGTCGCTCGCGCTGTACGTGCTGTCCTCCCTGCCGGCCCTGTTCGGTGGCGAGGAGAGCATCGAACGCATGCGGGACTCCCTTCGCCAGAGTGGCCTCACCCCCGAGCAGGTGGAGGAGATCGCCCCTGTCGTGGGCGCCTCCGTGACGGTGGGCACGATCATCGTCCTGCTCATCGGCGTGGCCCTGTACGCCCTGGTGTACTTCAACCTCCGCGGGGCCAAGAACTGGGCCCGCATCCTCGGCATCGTCGTCGGGATCCTGGGCACCCTCAGCGCCGTCGGCGGCATCTTCTCCTTCGTGACCTACCCCGGCATCGGCGGCGTGCTGGCCTCCGTGCTCAGCCTGGCGCTGGTGATCGTGAACATCCTGTGGCTGGTCAAGGCCTTCAACCCGCAGGTCGCGGCCTACACCCGTCAGGGCCGCCGCGCCTGACCCCGACGCCGTTCGCCGGCGGCGAGTCCTGGGTCGCCAGCCCTCGCCCCGGCGTCGGCCAGCGGAGACCATGGCGACATGGCCTCCGATCATCGACCCCCGCATCCCGCGTCCCCCCACCCCGACGACCTGGACGGCGGCGGGCGGCCCGTGGTGGGCCCGGATGAGGCGCGGCGGCGCATCGCCGGGCACTCCGGCCCGGACGCCCGCCCGCTGATCCGCCCCGACGCCCGCACCCCCGGCGTGTTCCGGGCGCTGCTCGGACTGACGGTCGCGTCCGCAGTCCTCTATGCCGCGTCGATCCTGCGCAACCTCCTCCCGGGCGCGGCCCAGGACATCGCGGACTCGCTGCCCGAGGGCGGCGCGCAGTCGCCCGCGATGACCGTCGACGCGATCGAGGGCGCTCTCACGGGCAGCGTCTGGTTCGCGACCCTGCTGGGCCTGGCGGTCTACGCGATCGTCCTCGTCGGCCTGACCCGGCACAGCAACACGGCGCGCATCATGGGCGCCCTGTTCGCCTCGATCGCCATCTTCGTGACTCTGCTGGGGACCATCCGCCTGTTCGTCTTCCCCGCCGGGGACGTCGTGCTGCCCCTGGTCCTGGGCGGGCTGTTCGCGCTCGTGAATGCGGCCTGGCTCGTGTGCGCCTTCAACCCGGGCCTCGCGACGACCTTCCTGCGCCGCCGGGCATGATGGGGGCATGCACCCCCTCGCCGACGATCCCCACGACGCGACGGACCGCGACTCCGCCCTCGACCGCGCGGCCCTGCGTCCCCTGCGCCTGTTCCAGACCGTCACGGCCGTCACGGGCGCACTGAGCGCGGCCGGCGTGGGGGGCGTACTGGCGCTGCAGTCGGCGCCCGGCTACGCCCGTGCCGTGCTGGAGGCGCGCTCCTGGGGCGCGAGCGAGGTCACCGACGCCGACGTCGCCGCGTTCCTCACCCCGGCGGGGGCGTGGCCGGTGGCCGCCGCGGCGGTGGTCGTCCTGACCCTGGTGCTCCTGGCCGGCATCACGCGTCGGATCCGGGCGGTGCGCCCCGTGGGCAGCGTGTTCGTGGTGCTGGGGATGCTCACGGCGGCCTTCTGGATGGTCGACGGCGGGCGGATGGTGCAGGCCGGGGGAGGGGGGCCGGTCGTGCTGGGGGCCGTCGTCGGGATGCTCGTGTCCAGCGCGGTGTGGCTGCGTGTGGCGCACCGGCGGGAGACGCGCGCCGCCTTCGACGGCTGAGCTCGCACCGCCTCCGCCCCCGGTCCCGCCCCCGTCCCCACGCCGAGGCCCGCAGACACGCCGCTACGCCGGGCCGGTGACGGCGCGTCTGCGGGCCTCGGCGGGAGGGGCACCCCTCCACGACGACGGCGGCCCGCCTCCTCGAGGTGAGGAGACGGGCTGCCGTCGTGGTGCGGGGGATCAGAACTGGCGGGCCAGGATGGCCTGCTTCACCTCGGCGATCGCCTTGGTCACCTGGATGCCGCGGGGGCACGCGTCGGTGCAGTTGAAGGTCGTGCGGCAGCGCCACACGCCCTCCTTGTCGTTCAGGATCTCCAGGCGCATGTCACCGGCCTCGTCACGCGAGTCGAAGATGAACCGGTGCGCGTTGACGATGGCGGCCGGGCCGAAGTACTGGCCGTCCGTCCAGAACACCGGGCAGGACGAGGTGCACGCGGCGCACAGGATGCACTTCGTGGTGTCGTCGTAGATCGCCCGGTCGGCCTGGGACTGGTAGCGCTCCTTGGTGGGCGCGTGGCCCTCGGCGACCAGGAACGGCATGATCTCGCGGTAGGACTGGAAGAACGGGTCCATGTCCACGATCAGGTCCTTCTCCACCGGCAGGCCCTTGATGGGCTCCACCAGGATGGGCTTGGACAGGTCGAGGTCCTTCAGGAGCGTCTTGCAGGCCAGCCGGTTGCGGCCGTTGATGCGCATGGCGTCGGAGCCGCACACGCCGTGGGCGCAGGAGCGGCGGAACGACAGGGTGCCGTCATGGTCCCACTTGACCTTGTGCAGGGCGTCCAGCACGCGGTCGGTGCCGTACATGGTCAGGCGCCACTCGTCCCAGTAGGACTCCTCGGAGGACTCCGGGAGGTAGCGGCGGACCTTGAGCACGATGTCGAAGCTCTCGACCTCGCCTGCGCCGCCGCCGGCGGACTGGGTCTGCGCCTGGGCCACGGGGGCCTCGGTCTCAGTTGCTGAGTGGCTCATCAGTACTTACGCTCCATCGGCTGGTAACGGGTCACGACGACGGGCTTGGTCTCGAAGCGGATGCCCTTGACGCCCTCCATCTCCGCGGTCTCGTCACGGTAGATCATGGTGTGCGCCATGAAGTTCTCGTCGTCGCGGTCGGGGTAGTCCTCGCGGTAGTGGCCGCCGCGGGACTCCTTGCGGCCCAGGGCCGCGAGGGTCATCGCCTCGGCGATGTCCAGGAGGTAGCCCAGCTCCATGCCCTCGAGCAGGTCGAGGTTGAAGCGGTGGCCCTTGTCCTGGACGGACACGTTCTCGTAGCGCCCGCGCAGCTCCTCGATCTTGGCCAGTGCGCGGCGGATCGAGTCCTCGTCGCGGAAGACCTGCATGTCCGCGTCCATCGACTCCTGGAGCTCGGCGCGGATGTCCGCGACGCGCTCGGAGCCGGTGGCGGAGCGCAGGTTCTCGATGTGCTCCACGGTCGGCAGCTCGCCGCCCTCGGGCAGCTCCACCCAGTCCGCCTGCGCGGCGTACTCGGCGGCGTAGATGCCGGCGCGGCGGCCGAACACGTTGATGTCCAGCAGCGAGTTGGTGCCCAGGCGGTTGGACCCGTGCACGGACACGCAGGCCACCTCACCGGCGGCGTACAGGCCCGGCACGACGGTGTCGTTGTCCTGGAGGACCTCGGCCTTGATGTTCGTGGGGATGCCGCCCATGAAGTAGTGGCAGGTGGGGAACACCGGCACCGGCTCCGTGTAGGGCTCGACGCCCAGGTACGTGCGGGCGAACTCGGTGATGTCCGGGAGCTTCTCGTCGATGTGCGAGGGCTCCAGGTGCGTCAGGTCGAGCAGCACGTAGTCCTTGTTGGGGCCGGCGCCGCGGCCCTGACGGACCTCCTCGGCCATGGACCGGGCCACGATGTCGCGCGGGGCGAGGTCCTTGATGGTGGGGGCGTAGCGCTCCATGAAGCGCTCGCCGTCCGCGTTGCGGAGGATGCCGCCCTCGCCGCGTGCGGCCTCGGAGAGCAGGATGCCCAGGCCGGCCAGGCCGGTCGGGTGGAACTGCACGAACTCCATGTCCTCGAGCGGCAGGCCCGCGCGGTAGGCGATGGCCATGCCGTCGCCGGTGAGGGTGTGGGCGTTCGAGGTGGTCTTGTACACCTTGCCGGCGCCGCCGGTGGCGAAGATGACCGACTTGGCCTGGAAGACGTGGATCTCGCCGGTGGCCAGCTCGTAGGAGACGACGCCGGCGGTGCGCTTCTGCTTGTAGGCGGTGCCGTCCTCGCGCACGGCGTCCTCCTCCACCAGCAGCAGGTCGAGCACGTAGAACTCGTTGAAGAACTCCACGTTGTGCTTGACGCAGTTCTGGTACAGCGTCTGGAGGATCATGTGGCCGGTGCGGTCCGCGGCGTAGCAGGCGCGGCGCACGGGCGCCTTGCCGTGGTCACGGGTGTGGCCGCCGAAGCGGCGCTGGTCGATCTTGCCCTCGGGGGTGCGGTTGAAGGGCAGGCCCATCTTCTCGAGGTCCAGCACCGCGTCGATGGCCTCCTTGGCCATGACCTCCGCGGCGTCCTGGTCCACCAGGTAGTCGCCGCCCTTGACGGTGTCGAACGTGTGCCACTCCCAGTTGTCCTCCTCGACGTTGGCGAGGGCCGCGCACATGCCGCCCTGGGCCGCGCCGGTGTGGGAACGCGTGGGGTAGATCTTGGTGAGGACGGCGGTGTGCGCGCGCTGACCGGCCTCGATGGCCGCGCGCATGCCCGCGCCGCCGGCGCCGACGATCACCACGTCGTACTTGTGCACCTGCATTCAGGTCTCTCTTTCTGGGTGTCTGTGACGCGGCGGCCGCTCGGGCCGGCCGCACCGCAGGGTGAGCGTTTCCGAGGTCAGCCGCAGAAGGCCGGGGAGCCCTCGAGCAGGGCGCCGGAGGCGTCCACCATGCAGGGATCGAAGGTGAAGATCACCAGGGTGCCGAGGATGATGATCACGGCTGTGGCGATGTACAGGATCATCGTCAGCCAGAAGCGGGCGCTGCCGCGACGGGTGTAGTCGTTGATGATCGTGCGCACGCCGTTGGCGCCGTGCAGCATGGCCAGCCACAGGAGGGCCAGGTCCCAGAACTGCCACAGCGGGTGCGCCCACTTGCCGGCCACGAAGCCGAAGTCGATGGCGTGGATGCCGTCGCCCACCAGCAGGTTGGTGGTCAGGTGCACGGCGATCAGCACGACGAGGAAGACGCCCGAGATGCGCATGAACAGCCAGGCGAGCATCTCGAAGTTGCCGCGGCCGCCGCCGTCGCGCGTGTACTTGGGGTCCAGACGGCGGCTGCGGGGCGCCGCGATGGTGGTCTCAGCGGTGGTGCTCATGGCTCAGTGACCTCCGAGTGCGAGGCTGAAGTGACGGATGGCGAAGCCCAGGGTCAGGACGACCCACAGCCCCAGCACGATCCACAGCAGGGTCTTGTGGTGCTGGGTGCCGCCCTTCCAGAAGTCGACCAGGATGATGCGCAGGCCGTTCAGGGCGTGGAAGATGATCGCCGCGACGAGGCCGGCCTCGCCGAGCGCGAAGTACCACGTCTTGTACGAGCCGATCACGGCGTTGTAGGCCTCGGGGGAGACCCGGACCAGGGCCGTGTCCAGCACGTGGACGAGCAGGTAGAAGAAGATGACGACGCCGGTGACGCGGTGGCCCACCCAGGACCACATGCCGCCGTGGCCCCGGTACAGGGTTCCGCGGCCGTTCTTGGCCGGGGCCTGCGCAGTGGCGCTAGACACGGTTGATACCTCCAGGGGGAATGCACGATCCCGGTCCTCCGCCGTGGGACGACGACGGGCAGGGGCGTGTGCGAGTGGATTCCTCCGCCTAGGGTAGACCCTTCCCGCGCCTCCGTGCCCGATCGGGGACCCGGGCGACCACTGTGACGCGTGCGGCGCCCCGCCGCCGTCCTGTTCGGTCTGGGCTGTGCCCCGCCTGGGACGCGGCGAGTGGTCCCCCGTCCGGACGGTTCCGTAGTCTGGCCCGGTGAGCACCGATCCGAACCTGACCGATGCCCCGCGCGAGGCCGCGCCGGGCACGGCCCTGTCCCGCTTCCACGCCGTGATCCCCGCCGGGGGCGTGGGCACCCGCCTGTGGCCCCTCTCGCGGGCCGCCGCGCCGAAGTTCCTCCACGACCTCACCGGCTCGGGCCAGACCCTGATCCGTGCCACGTGGGACCGTCTGGCGCCCCTGGCCGCGGGCATGCTCGTGGTGACCGGGGAGGCCCACCGGGAGGCGGTGTGCACGCAGCTGCCGGCCCTGGCGGAGACGGATCTGGTGCTCGAGCCCTCGCCCAAGGACTCCGCGGCCGCCATCGGCCTGGCCGCGGCGATCCTCTCCCTGCGCGACCCGGACACGATCATGGGCTCGTTCGCGGCGGATCAGGTGATCTCCCCGGTGGAGGTCTTCCAGGACGCGGTGCGGCAGGCCGTCGAGACGGCGGCCACCGGCCGGATCGTGACCATCGGCATTGAGCCCACGCACGCGGCCACGGGCTTCGGCTACATCCGCCGGGGCCGCCGCCTCCGCGTGGCCGGCGCCCCGGACGCGTACGACGTCGCCGCGTTCGTGGAGAAGCCGGACCTGAAGGTCGCCCAGCAGTACGTGAAGTCCGGCCGCTACCTCTGGAACGCGGGCATGTTCGTGGCGCCCGTGGGCCTCATGCTGGCCCACCTCGAGGAGAACGAGCCCGCGCTGCACGCCGGCCTGATGGAGATCGCCCGCGCGTGGGAGACGCCGGAGCGGGACGAGGTCATGGCCCGGGTGTGGCCCGAGCTGACGAAGACCGCCATCGACTACGCCGTCGCCGAGCCCGCCGCCGCCGTCGGCGACGTGGCCGTGATCCCCGGCTCCTTCACGTGGGACGACGTGGGGGACTTCGCGGCGATCGCCCGCCTGAACCCGGTCAAGGACGCCTCCGGCATCACGGTGATCGGCGACACCCCGCGGGTGTACTCGGACGACGCGTCCGGCGTCGTGGTGACGGACACGAAGCGCGTCATCGCGCTGATCGGCATCGAGGACGTCGTCGTGGTGGACACCGAGGACGCGCTGCTGGTCACCACCACGGAGCACGCCCAGGAGGTCAAGAAGGCCGTCGAGGCGCTCAAGGCGGAGGGCGTGGACGAGGTCCTCTGACCGCGCCCTGGGCCGGGTCCGGCCCGCACCGACCGGCACCCCCGGAGTAGGGTGCTGGGCCATGACCACCTCCGACTCCGTGCTGACCGGGCCCCGTCCGACCTCCGTCCCCTCGGTGGGCCCCGTGGTGGCCGAGCTCGAGGACGAGATCGTGTCCTTCCGCCGGGACCTGCACCGGCATCCCGAGCTCTCCTATGAGGAGTACCGCACCACCGACCGCATCGTGGAGCTGCTCTCCGGCTACGGGCTCTCGCCCGTGCGGATGGAGTCCACGGGCGCCTACGTGGACGTCGGGGAGGGGCCGGTGGTGCTGGCCCTGCGCGCGGACATCGACGCGCTGCCGGTCGAGGAGGAGACCGGCCTGCCCTACGTGTCCGTCAATGACGGCGTCGCGCACGCGTGCGGCCACGACATGCACACCGCCGTCATGGCGGGTGTGGCCGTCGCCCTCGGCCGCATCCTCCGCGGGGCCACCGCCGACGCCGACCTGCGCGCGGCCGGCGAGCGGGTCCACGGCACGGTCCGCGTCATCTTCCAGCCCGCGGAGGAGCGGCTGCCCGGCGGCTCCCTGGCCGTGCTGCGCCAGGGGATCCTCGACGACGTGCCCCGCATCCTGGCGGCGCACTGCGACCCCCAGGTCGACGTCGGCTCGATCGGCACCCGCATCGGCGCCATCACCTCGGCGGCGGACACGATCCGGATCACCCTCACCGGACGCGGTGGGCACACCTCGCGGCCCCACCTCACCGAGGACATGGTCTTCGCCCTGTCCCAGATCGCCGTGAACGTGCCCGCCGTGCTCTCCCGGCGGATCGACGTGCGCTCGGCCGTCTCGGTGGTGTGGGGGCAGATCGCCGCCGGCAGCGCGCCCAACGCGATCGACAACACCGGCTACCTGGCCGGGACCATGCGCTGCCTCGACGCGGACGTGTGGGAGGAGGCCGGTGCGCTGCTCGACGAGGTGGTCCGGCAGGTGGCCGCGCCGTACGGCGTGCACGTGCAGCTCGAGCACGTGCGCGGCGTCCCGCCGGTGCACAACACCGAGGGCGAGACGGCGCTGATCGAGACCGCGGCGCGGCGGGAGCTCGGCTCGCGGGCGATCGTCCTGACCCCGCAGTCGATGGGCGGCGAGGACTTCGCCTGGATGACCCAGAAGGTGCCCGGCTCCATGCTGCGCCTCGGCACCCGGTCCCCGGGTGGCCCCATCTACGATCTGCACCGCGGGGACTACGCGCCGGACGAGCGGGCCATCGGCGTGGGCATGCGGGTCTTCACCGCCGCCGCGCTGCAGGTGCTCACGGGCGAGGACCACCACTGACCCCACCGCCCGCCCCCGCCGGAGGGGACGGGCCCACCGTTCGGTAGACTCGCGCTCATCCGGACGGGGCCACCCGCACGGGCCCCGTCTTTCCGCGGCCACCGGCCGCGGACCTCGCACCGTGCCTTCCGAAATGAGGACCCCATGGGCATCGCCACCCCGTCGGCCGCGCGCCGCCGTCGTCTCCTGCTCCCCGCCGCCGCGCTCGGCGTCTCCGGCCTGCTGCTGACCGCGTGCGGCGCCCCGCCGGAGCAGTCCGAGGCCTCGGGCTCCGGCGCCGCCGAGAGCGAGGCCATCGCCACCGTGGACGGCGTCGGCTCGGACAACAAGGACTACAAGGCCTGCATCGTCTCGGACGAGGGCGGCTTCGACGACCGCTCCTTCAACCAGTCCTCCTACGAGGGCCTCAAGGCCGCCGAGGAGGCCTACGGCATCACCACCAGCGAGGCCGAGTCGAACGAGCCCAGCGAGTACACCCCGAACGTGACCGCCATGGTCAACGGCGACTGCGACGCCGTCATCGGCGTGGGCTTCCTCCTCGGCGACGCCATGAAGCCGATCGCCGCGCAGCACTCGGACACCCACTTCTTCGGCGTGGACGTCACCGACGGCGACTTCACCGACAACTTCCAGAAGCTCACCTACGACACGGCGCAGGCGGCGTTCCTGGCCGGGTACCTGGCGGCGGGCACCACCGAGACCGGCACCGTGGCCACCTACGGAGGGGCCGAGATCCCCACCGTCACCATCTTCATGGACGGCTTCGCCCGCGGCGTGGAGCACTACAACGAGGTCAAGGACAAGGACGTCAAGGTCCTGGGCTGGGACAAGGACGCGAAGACCGGCTCGTTTACGGGCGACTTCGAGAACGTGGCCAACGGCAAGACGAACACCGCCAACTTCATCAACGAGGGCGCCGACATCGTGATGCCGGTGGCGGGCCCCGTGGGCCTGGGCACCCTGGACGCCGTCCGCGAGGCGAACCAGGGCGGCAAGGACGTCAAGGTCATCTGGCCGGACTCGGACGGCTACGAGTCCACCAAGGACGGCAACCTGATCCTCACCTCGGTGAAGAAGAACATGGGCCAGTCCGTCACCGACGTGATCGCCGCGGACCTGAAGGACGAGTTCTCGGCCGAGCCCTACGTGGGCACGCTGGAGAACAAGGGCGTCGAGCTGGCCCCGTTCCACGACTTCGAGGACACGGTGCCGCAGGAGCTCAAGGACGAGCTCAAGGACCTCGAGGCGAAGATCATCTCGGGCGAGCTGAAGGTCGGTTCGGAGTACTCCCCGGAGGCCTGACCCGCCTCGCCACCGCCGCGGGGCCGGCCCGGACCCCTCCGGACCGGCCCCGCGGCGCGCGGGCGCCCGGCCCGCCCCCGCCGCCGAGCGCGGCACCACGAGCATCGACCAGACGGAAGGCCCTCGATGAGGCTCGAACTGCGCGGGATCACCAAGCGCTTCGGCTCGTTCGCCGCGAACGAGGACGTGAACCTGACCGTGGAGTCGGGGCGGGTGCACACCCTCCTCGGCGAGAACGGCGCCGGCAAGTCCACCCTGATGAACGTCCTCTTCGGGCTCTACGAGCCCACCGAGGGGGAGATCCTGCTCGACGGCGAGCCCGTCCGGTTCTCCGGCCCCGGCGAGGCCATGCGCGCGGGCATCGGCATGGTGCACCAGCACTTCATGCTCGTGCCCGTCTTCACGGTGGCCGAGAACGTGGCCCTCGGCGACGAGCACACCCGCGCCCTGGGCGTGCTCGACCTCGAGGCCACCCGCCGGCGGATCCGGGAGATCTCCGCGCAGTACGGCTTCGACGTGGACCCGGACGCCGTCGTCGAGGACCTGCCCGTGGGCGTGCAGCAGCGCGTCGAGATCATCAAGGCCCTCGTCCGCGACGCGCGCATCCTCATCCTGGACGAGCCGACCGCCGTGCTCACCCCCCAGGAGACCGACGAGCTGCTCGGCATCATCCGGCAGCTGCGGGCGGACGGCACGGCGATCGTGTTCATCTCCCACAAGCTGCGCGAGGTCAAGGCCGTCTCGGACGACATCACCGTGCTGCGCCGCGGCCGCGTGGTCGGCACGGCGGAGCCCTCCGCCGAGGCCGCCGAGCTGGCCGCCCTCATGGTGGGCCGGAACGTCGTCCTCGAGCGGCGCAAGACGGCCCCGACCCTGGGGGAGGAGACGTTCCGCGTCGAGGACCTCTCCGTCGTCTCGCCCACGGGCCAGGTGCTGCTGGACGCCGTGTCCTTCGCCGTCCGCCAGGGCGAGGTCCTCGCCGTGGCCGGTGTGCAGGGCAACGGGCAGACCGAGCTGACCGAGGCGATCATGGGCCTGGTCAAGGCCACCGGCTCCGTCACCCTGGACGGCCGGGAGCTGATCGGCCGGTCCACCCGCCAGATCATCCGCGCCGGCGTCGGCTTCGTGCCCGAGGACCGCTCCACGGACGGGCTCGTCGGCCCGTTCTCCGTGGCGGAGAACATGGTGCTCAACCGGTACGACGTCGCCCCGGCCGGCAACGCCGTGCAGATGCGCCCCGCCGCGGTGCGGGCGCTCGCCGAGCGCCGCGTGGCCGAGTTCGACGTCCGCACCCAGGGCGTGGACCTGCCGGTCTCCTCCCTCTCGGGAGGCAACCAGCAGAAGGTCGTCATGGCCCGCGAACTCGTGGACGGGCTGCGCCTGTTCATCGCCTCGCAGCCCACGCGCGGCGTGGACGTCGGCTCGATCGAGTTCCTGCACGACCGGATCATCGCCGAGCGCGACGCCGGCACCCCCGTGCTGATCGTCTCCACCGAGCTGGACGAGGTCCTCGAGCTGGCGGACCGGATCGCCGTGATGTACCACGGGCGGATCGTCGGCATCGTGCCGGGGGACACCTCGCGCGAGACGCTCGGCCTCATGATGGCCGGCCAGACCCCCGACGACGCGGCCCTCGCCTCCGGCGCAGACGTCGCCGCGGGCACGCCCGGCACCGCCGGTGAGGCGCCCGCCGCCCACCCCACCACGGAAGGAGAGCGCCCGTGAGCACCGCCGCCCCGCAGCGCCCGGCCCCCGCGTCCGACGCGGCCGCCCGGCCCGCCCCCGCCGACTCCGCCCTGCGCCGGATCCTCTCGGGCAACGGCACGGTCACCGCCCTGGCGATCCTGCTGTCCCTGCTGATCTCCGGCCTGCTGATCATCGCCGTGGACGAGGACGTCCGCGACGCCGCCGGCTACTTCTTCGCCCGCCCGGGCGACCTGCTCTCCGCCGCCTGGGCCGCGTTCGCCGGAGCCTTCGCGGCCCTATTCCGCGGCGCCGTCTTCAACTACCGGGCCTCGGACGCGACGGGCATGCTCTACCCGCTCACCGAGACCCTCACCGTGGCGACCCCGCTGATCATCATCTCGCTGGGCATCGCCATCGCCTTCCGGGCGGGCCTGTTCAACATCGGCGGCCAGGGTCAGTTCATCTTCGGCGCCATGTTCGCCACGTGGTTCGGCGTGCACCTGCACCTGCCGGCCGGCGTGCACCTGCTGCTCGTCGTCGTGATGGGCGTGCTCGGCGGCGTGCTGTGGGGCTCCGTCGTCGGCGTGCTCAAGGCCTGGACGGGCGCGCACGAGGTGATCCTCACGATCATGCTCAACTACGTGGCGGTGAACCTGCTCGCCTACCTGTTGAACACCCCCGTCCTGCGGGCGCCCGGCACCACGAACCCGGTGTCCGCGCCGCTGGACCGCTCCGCCATGTTCCCGCGGCTGCTGGGGACCGACTTCCGGCTGCACTGGGGCTTCTTCGTCGCGCTGCTGGCCGTGCTCTTCACGTGGTGGCTGATGCAGCGCTCCACCCTCGGCTTCCGCCTGCGGGCCGTGGGCGCCAACCCGGACGCCGCCCGCACGGCCGGCATCTCCGTCAAGGGCTCCTACCTGGCCGCCATGGCGATCTCCGGCGGCCTGGCCGGCCTGGCCGGCGCCACCCACGTGGCCGGCACGGAGAGCACGCTGAACACCTCCGTGGCCGGGTCCTTCGGCTTCGACGCGATCACGGTGGCGCTGCTCGGCCGGTCCCACCCGGTGGGCGTGCTGTTCGCGGGCCTGCTCTTCGGCGCCCTGCGCGCCGGCGGCGTGACCATGCAGACCGAGACCGGGGTGCCGGTCGACATCGTCCTCGTGGTGCAGTCCGTGATCGTGCTGCTCATCGCGGCCCCGCCGCTGGTGCGCGCCATCTTCCGGCTGCCCGCCCCGGGCGCCGCGCGCGCCCGCCGCGCGGCCGACCCCGTGACCCAGCCCGCCGTGGCCGGCGCCGCGCTGACCGGCGCCGGCGGCCACGCCGCCGCCCCGTCCACGGGCGTCCAGGAGGCCGCGGCCGCCGCCGTCGCGGACCCGCAGGCTCCGACCACTGCACCCACGGACACGGCCCCGACCCACCGCCCGCACGAGCAGAAGGGGGACGCCCGATGAGCGCGACCGCCGCCCGGCCCCACGCCGACGTCGTCCGCCCCGAGGCCGCCGAGCCCGCCCGGGTCGTGGTCCGGCACTGGACCACCCCGATCGCCCTGACGATCCTGACCCTGCTGGCCCTGGCCGTCTTCGCCCTCGGCGCCCCCGAGGCGGCGGCGACCTTCCGACTCTCGAACGCGTCCGACGCCGTCGTGCTCCCGGACCTGACCGCCGACCCCGTGCTGGGGGGCTGGCTGCTCGTCGGGCTCATGGCGGTGCTGACCGCGGTGGCCTGGCTGGCGACCCTGCGCTCGGGGCGCACCCCCGGCTGGGCCGCGGCCCTGTTCGCCGTCGCCTTCGTGGCCGCGTTCCTCATCTGGGTGATCGGCTCGGCGGACAACACCACCGTGTTCCTCACCGGCCTGATCGCCGGCTCGTTCGCGCTGGCCGTCCCGCTGATCTTCGGCTCGATGGCCGGCATCCTGGCCGAGCGCTCGGGCGTGGTGAACATCGCGATCGAGGGTCAGCTGCTGGCGGGCGCGTTCACGGCCGCCGTCGTCGGCACCGCCACCGGCTCGCCCTGGGCGGGCCTGGCCGCCGCGATCGTGGCCGGCGTCCTCGTGTCCTGGCTGCTCGCCGTGTTCTCGATCAAGTACCTGGTCAACCAGGTGATCGTCGGCGTCGTGCTCAACGTGCTCGTGGCCGGCCTGACGAGCTTCCTGTACTCCACCGTCCTCACGGGCGGGGACACCGAGCTCAACGCGCCGCCGCACTTCCCGAACCTGCGGATCCCGGGCCTGGCGGACATCCCCGTGCTCGGGCCCATCCTGTTCAACCAGACGATCCTGGGCTACGCGATGTACCTGCTCGTCATCGCGCTATGGTTCGCCCTGTTCCGCACCCGCTGGGGCCTGCGCGTGCGCGCCGTGGGCGAGCACCCCAAGGCCGCGGACACCGTGGGCATCGACGTGAACCGCACGCGGTACGCCGCCGTCCTGCTGGGCGGCGCGGTGGCCGGCATGGGCGGGGCGTTCTTCACGCTCGTCTCCGCGTCGTCCTTCACCAAGGAGATGACGGCGGGCCAGGGCTTCATCGCGCTCGCGGCCGTGATCTTCGGCCGCTGGAACCCGATCGGCGCGTTCTTCGCGGCGCTGCTGTTCGGCTTCGCCACCAACATGCAGTACGTCCTGGCGATCCTCGGCACCCCGGTGCCGAGCCAGTTCATGGCGATGCTCCCGTACCTCGTCACGGTGTTCGCCGTGGCCGGCCTCGTGGGCCGCTCGCGCGGCCCGGCCGCCTCGGGCGTGCCGTACGTGAAGGAGTAGCCGTGGCGGACGGGCAGCACACGACGACGGCGCCGCGCGTGGACTGGGACCGGCTGCGGGCCGCGGCCCTGGCCGCCACGGAGCACGCCTACGTGCCCTACTCGGGGTTCCGGGTGGGCGCCGCCGCGCTCACCGACGACGGCCGCCTCGTCTCGGGCTGCAACATCGAGAACGCGTCCTACGGGCTGACCCTGTGCGCCGAGTGCGCGCTGCTGGCCGACCTGCGCATGGGCGGGGGCGGCCGACTGGCCGCGTTCGTGTGCGTGGACGGCGAGGGCGTGCTCACCATGCCCTGCGGGCGGTGCCGCCAGCTGCTGTACGAGTTCCGCGCCCCCGGGCTCGTGCTGCTCACCCCGGCGGGGGAGCGGGGGATCGACGCGGTGCTGCCGGACGCCTTCGGCCCGGCCGACCTGGAGCGGGCGGCCCGTCCCTGACCTGCGGCGCGCTCCCGGGCCCGCTCGCTAGAGTCGGAGGCTGACCGTCGCAGCCGTCCCCCGAGGAGACCCCCATGACCGCGCAGCCGCAGGCCGAGCCCTTCGACGCCGTCGAGGTGATCCGCACCAAGCGGGATCGGGGGACGCTGTCGCCCGAGCAGATCGACTGGGTGGTGGACGCGTACACCCGCGGCGTGGTGGCGGACGAGCAGATGTCCGCCCTGGCCATGGCGATCCTGCTCAACGGCATGGACCGCGCCGAGATCGCCCGCTGGACGGACGCGATGATCGCCTCGGGCGAGCGCATGGACTTCGGCGGGCTCACCACCCCGGACGGCCGCCCCCTGGCCACCGCGGACAAGCACTCCACCGGCGGCGTGGGGGACAAGATCACCCTGCCGCTGGCCCCCCTCGTGGCCTCCTTCGGGGTGGCGGTGCCGCAGCTGTCCGGCCGCGGCCTCGGGCACACCGGCGGCACCCTGGACAAGCTCGAGGCGATCCCCGGGTGGCGGGCCGACCTCAGCAACGAGGCGATGCTGCGCCAGCTCTCCGAGGTGGGCGCCGTGATCTGCGCCGCCGGCTCGGGCCTGGCCCCGGCGGACAAGCGCCTGTACGCCCTGCGCGACGTCACCGGCACGGTGGAGGCCATCCCGCTGATCGCCTCCTCGATCATGTCCAAGAAGATCGCCGAGGGCACCGGTGCCCTCGTGCTGGACGTCAAGTGCGGCTCGGGCGCCTTCATGAAGGATGAGGCGTCCGCCCGCGAACTGGCCCGGACCATGGTGGACCTCGGCCGCGACGCCGGGGTGGACACCTCGGCGCTGCTCACGGACATGTCCGTGCCCCTGGGCCGGACGGCCGGCAACGCCCTCGAGGTCCGCGAGTCGGTGGAGGTGCTCGCCGGCGGCGGCCCGGCCGACGTCGTGGAGCTCACCGTGGCGCTCGCCGCCGCGATGCTCGCCGGCGCCGGGGTCACGGACGTGGACCCGGCCGAGCACCTGGCCAACGGCCGGGCGATGGACGTGTGGAACCGGATGATCGAGGCCCAGGGCGGCGACCCCCGCGCGGCCCTCCCGACGGCGGCCCACACCGAGGACGTCGTCGCGGAGACGGACGGCGTCCTCAGCGAGCTGGACGCGATGGCCGTGGGCCTGGCCGCGTGGCGCCTCGGCGCCGGGCGGGAGCGGCAGGGCCAGGCCGTCCAGGCCGCGGCCGGCGTCGAGGTGCACGTGCGCCCCGGCGAGCGCGTGGCCCGGGGTCAGAAGGTGCTGACCCTGCACACGGACACGCCGGAGCGCTTCGAGCGGGCGAAGGCCGCGCTCGCCGGCGGCTGGGCCGTCGGCGAGCTCGACGACGACGCCGCCCGGACCCTGCGGGAGCGCTCCGTGATCCTGGACCGGATCGGCTGACCGGATGCTCGCGTGGCTCGAGGAGGCGATCCTCCACGCCTCCGCGCAGTGGTGGGTCCTGCCGCTGACGCTGCTGCTGTGCCTGTTCGACGGCATCGTGCCGATCTTCCCGTCGGAGTCGGTGCTGGTGGCCCTCGGCGCGATCGTCCGCGACGGGCACCCGTTCTCCCTGTGGGCGCTGTGGGGGGTCGGCTTCGCGGGCGCGTTCCTGGGGGACGTGGCCGCGTACGCGATTGGCCGTGCCGTGGGCGTGGAGCGGTTCCGGTGGATGCGGCTGCGGCGGGTGCGGGCCACGGTCGAGGTCGCCCGCCACCACCTGCACAGCCACGGCGCGCTGCTGCTGTTCACCGCCCGGTTCATCCCCGGCGGCCGCGTGGCCCTGAACCTCACCGCCGGCGCCACCCGCTACCCGCCGGTGCGGTTCGTGGCGCTGGACCTGCTCTCCACGGCCAGCTGGGCCGCGTACTCGATCATGATCGCGCGTCTGACCGCGGGCTGGCTGGAGAACCCGGTGCTGCAGATCGCCGTCTCCGTGACGGGTGCGGCGCTCGTGGGCCTGCTGCTGGACCGCCTGCTCAAGGCCCTGCTGCGCCGCCGGCTGGGCACCGGGGTGAAGGGCCTCACCCTGGCCGAGCAGGAGGCCCTGCGCTGAGCGCCCTGCCGTAGAGTGACGCCCGTGACGACGACGCAGCTTCCGGACACCGCATCCCCCTCCCCGCTCGAGGTCGACCTGGCCGTCCTGCCCAAGGTCTCCCTCCACGACCACCTCGACGGCGGCCTGCGCGTGGGCACCGTCCTCGACCTGGCCCGCGAGGCCGGCGTCGAGGTCCCCGCGGACACCGTCGAGGGCCTGGCCGAGTGGATCGCCGAGCACGCCAACGGCGAGTCCCTCGAGAAGTACCTGCAGGTCTTCGCCCTGACCACCGCCGTGATGCAGACCCGCGAGCAGCTGCGCCGCGTGGCCCGCGAGTTCGTCGAGGACCTGGTCGCCGACGGCGTCGTCTACGGCGAGATCCGCTGGGCCCCCGAGCAGCACCTGGCCGGCGGGCTGAGCCTGGACGAGGCGGTCGAGGCCGTGCAGGCCGGCCTGGACGAGGCGGTCGAGGCCGCCGACGCCGCGGGCCACGTGATCCGCGTGGGCCAGCTGGTCACCGCGATGCGGCACGCCGACCGGGCCCAGGAGATCGCCGAGCTGGCCGTGCGCCACCGCGAGGCCGGCGTCGTGGGCTTCGACATCGCGGGCGCCGAGGCCGGGTTCCCGCCCTCCCGCTTCGCCGACACCTTCACGTGGCTGGCCGCCCACCACCTGCCCGTCACCGTGCACGCAGGCGAGGGCGACGGGCTCGACTCCGTCCGCTCGGCCCTCGTGGACGGCCGCGCGCTGCGCCTGGGCCACGGCGTGCGCCTGGCCGAGGACATCTCGGTGGAGTACGGCGGCGTGGACGAGGACGGCGAGCAGCTGGACGAGCTGACCGGCCTCGTGGACCTGGGCGAGACCGCCGCGTGGGTGCGGGACCGGCAGATCGCCCTGGAGGTCTGCCCGTCCTCGAACCTGCAGACCGGCGCGGTGGACGCCGCGGCGGGCATCGCGGGCCATCCCATCGACCTGCTCGTGCAGCTCGGCTTCCGCGTCACCGTGAACACGGACAACCGGCTCGTCTCGGACGTGTCCCTGACCGACGAGCTCTACCTGCTCGCCGAGACCTTCGGCTACTCGCTCTCCGAGCTGCTGGACCTGCAGCTCAACGCTGCCGAGGCCGCCTTCCTGTCCGTGGACGAGCGCGAGGACCTCGCCGAGATCCTCGTGGCCGGCTGGGGCGAGGTCATTTCCGGCGACGCCGTCGGCCCGGTCCTCGAGGAGCTGGACGACGAGGACGAGGACGACTGATCCGTCCGTGAGCGCGAGTGTGGACCGTCTGGTGGCGGTGGTCGAGGCCCTGCGCGACCACTGCCCGTGGACGGCCGCGCTCACGCACGCCGACCTCGCCGAGTACCTCGTGGAGGAGGCGTACGAGGCGGTGGCGGAGGTCGAGTCCCGCGACGCCGCCGCGTGGGCCGACGTGCCCGCGCGTCGGGCCGACGGCGCGTACCCCGCCCTGGCCGCCGAGCTCGGGGACGTCCTGTTCCAGGTGGTGCTGCACGCCGCCGTCTCCCGGGAGCCGGGCGCCCCGGCGGAGACGGCCGGGTTCCGCCTGGACGACGCCGCCGACGCCCTCACCGCCAAGATGATCCGGCGCAACCCGCTCGTGCTCACTCCCGAGGGCGGCCTGCGCCCGGCCGAGGAGCTCGCCGCCGTCACGCCCGAGGCCGTCGAGCTGGCCTGGGAGCGGGTCAAGGCGCAGGAGCGGGCCGCCGCGGGGCTCTCGTCCGCCGCCCCGGCCCACGGCGACGGCGGCACCGGCCCGGGCCTCGACGTCGGCGACATCCCGGCCCGGCTGCCGGCGCTGGCCGCCGCCGCGAAGGTGGTCGACCGCGCGGCCCGGCAGGAGCCGGACCCGCTCGCGGCGCACGTCCCGGTGCCGGCCGCGGAGGCGGGGGAGCGTCCGGTGGCGGTGTGGCCGGACGAGACCGCGCTCGGGGCGGAGCTGTTCGCGCTGGTGTTCCGGGCCCGGGCGGCGGGGCTGGACCCCGAACGGGCCCTGCGCACCACGGTGGCGCGAGTGCGTGCGGGGGACTGGTCGGCGCTGCGTCCGTCCGGCTGACGCGACGCCGCGCCGGCCCGGCCGCCGCCCCGACCGCGCCCCAGCGACATCGCAGCCGGGGGGAACGGCGGTCTTGTCGCCGGCGCGCGGCCGACTGGAACCTGAGGTCCCCGCTAGGCTGAGGCCGTGTCCACGCCGCGGGCACGACTTCCGACTTCGATTGAAGGAGACCCGTCCATGGCCCTGATCGACGCCATCCACGCTCGCGAGATCCTCGACTCGCGCGGCAACCCCACCGTCGAGGTGGAGGTCCTGCTCACCGACGGCTCCCTGGGCCGCGCGGCCGTGCCCTCGGGCGCGTCCACCGGCGAGTTCGAGGCGGTCGAGCGCCGTGACGGGGACAAGAAGCGCTACGGCGGCAAGGGCGTGCTGGACGCCGTCGCCGCCGTCGAGGGCATCGCGGAGGAGCTCGAGGGCGAGTTCGCCGCGGACCAGCGCGCCGTGGACCGCGCGATGCGTGACCTGGACGGCACCCCCAACAAGGGCACGCTGGGCGCGAACGCGATCCTGGGCGTGTCCATGGCCGTCGCCGCGGCCGCCGCGCAGGCCTCCGACCTCATGCTCTACAAGTACCTGGGCGGCCCGAACGCCCACGTGCTGCCCGTGCCGATGATGAACATCCTCAACGGCGGCGCCCACGCGGACTCCAACGTGGACATCCAGGAGTTCATGATCGCCCCGATCGGCGCCCCGTCCTTCCGCGAGGCCCTGCGCTGGGGCACCGAGGTCTACCACGCCCTGAAGACCGTGCTGCAGGAGAAGGGCCTGTCCACCGGCCTGGGCGACGAGGGCGGGTTCGCCCCGTCCCTGGAGTCCAACCGCGCCGCCCTGGACCTCATCGCCGAGGCCGTGACGAAGGCCGGCTACCGCCTGGGCGAGGACATCGCGCTGGCGCTGGACGTCGCCTCCTCCGAGTTCTTCGACAAGGGCTCCTACACCTTCGAGGGCCAGCAGCGCTCCGCCGAGGAGATGGCCGCCTACTACACCGAGCTGGTGGACAACTACCCGATCGTCTCCATCGAGGACCCGCTCGACGAGGACGACTGGGACGGCTGGCAGCACCTGACCGCGCAGCTGGGCGATCGCGTCCAGCTGGTGGGCGACGACCTGTTCGTCACCAACGTGGAGCGGCTGCAGCGCGGCATCGACGAGAAGGCCGGCAACGCCCTGCTCGTGAAGGTCAACCAGATCGGCTCCCTGACCGAGACCTTCGACGCGATCGCCCTGGCCCAGCGCCACATGTTCCACTGCATGATCTCGCACCGCTCGGGCGAGACCGAGGACACGTTCATCGCGGACCTCGCGGTGGCCACCAACGCCGGCCAGATCAAGACCGGCGCCCCGGCCCGCTCGGACCGCGTGGCCAAGTACAACCAGCTGCTGCGCATCGAGGAGGACCTGGACGACGCCGCCGTCTACGCGGGCCGCTCCGCCTTCCCGCGCTTCCGCGGCTGACCGTCCCCGACGACGACGCGCGGGCCCGCCCGGATCCCTCCGGGCGGGCCCGCGTCCGTCCCGGGGGCGGCCAGGAGCCTGCCAGGGGCGGGCAGTAGGCTGGGAGGGTCCCCGCCACGCGTCCGAAGGAGTCCGCGATGAGTCCGCGCCGCCCCCGCGTGCCCCGTGTCGACCCGACGACGGGCGCCCCGCGCCGGACCGCCGTCGCGGCCCCGGCGGCCCCGACGACGGCCTTCCCGGAGGCGGACACGCCCACGCCGACCCCTGCGGCCCCCACGCCGGCGCCCGCGGCGACGGACGCCGAGGTCATCGACCTGCAGAGCGTCCAGGAGCGCCGCCAGGCCGGTCACCCCGGACACCTGGACGGGCACCCGGACGCGGACCGGGCCGACACGGCCCCCGCCGGGGACACCGCCGCCCCCGCGTCCCCGTCGGCACCCCCGCGCCGGACGGCTCCGGCCCGCCCGGCCGGGCGTCGGCCCCGGCCCGCCCCCCGCCGCGCCGCATCCGCCGCCGCCACGGCCGCCCGCCGTCGGGCCCCGCTGCCGGAGCCGGTGCCGGCCCGGCAGATCACGGGCCGCTCGCTCATCGTCGTCGCCGTGCTGCTGGTGGCCGCCGTCCTGGTGGCGCCCACGCTGCGCGCGTTCCTGAACCAGCAGCTGGAGATCTCGGCCGCGCGCGAGGAGATCGCCACCATGCAGGCCCAGCGCGAGGACTACGAACGGCGGATCCAGCTGTGGGACGATCCCGCCTACGTGACCCAGCAGGCGCGTGAGCGTCTCGAGCTGGTCATGCCGGGGGAGACCCTGTACTCCGTGACGGGGCGGCCCTCCGAGACCGACACCGCGACCGAGACCGAGGACACGCCCGCCGCCGGCGCGGACGAGGTCGTCAACACCCGCCTGCCGTGGGCCGAGGGCCTGTGGGACTCGGCCGTCCGCGCCGGGCTCGAGTGAACCCCGCGTCCCGCCCCCGCCCGCACCACCCCCGCACCCCCGAGGACACCATGACCGTCAGCCCCCGCCCCGCCCAGGACCGCACCGTCACCGGGCAGGACCTGGACACCCTGTCCCGCCAGCTCGGCCGCCCGGTCCGGGACGTCGTGGAGATCGGTGCCCGCTGCGTGTGCGGCAACCCCCTCGTGGCCACCACCGCGCCGCGGCTCTCCAACGGCATCCCGTTCCCCACGACCTTCTACCTGACGCACCCCGTGCTGACGGCGGCGGTCTCGCGCGTGGAGGCGGACGGGGAGATGGCGCGCATGAACGACCGCCTCGCCCAGGACCCCGCGCTCGCGGCCGCGCACCGCGCGGCGCACGAGGCCTACATCGCCGAGCGGGACCGGGTCGGGGCCGAGGCCGGCACGGGGCCCGTCCCGGAGATCGCCGGGGTCTCGGCCGGCGGCATGCCCGAGCGCGTGAAGTGCCTGCACGCCCTCGTGGGCCACGCGCTCGCGGCCGGG
This sequence comes from Micrococcus sp. TCR-5, assembly GCF_052220525.1. Taxonomy (NCBI): domain Bacteria; kingdom Bacillati; phylum Actinomycetota; class Actinomycetes; order Micrococcales; family Micrococcaceae; genus Micrococcus; species Micrococcus sp. TCR-5. Next base: position 49,700 of record NZ_JBQPDO010000003.1, on the reverse strand, counting down.
CCGGGGGTGAACCCGCTCGGTGACGAGGCGATCGCCCTGGTGGCCCCGTGGTGGACGCCCGAGGTCTGCGCGTGCGAGGGCGCGTGGGACGAGGCCGCGGCGGTGCCCACGAAGGACCTGTCCCGGCACGTGAGGCACCTCGAACGCGTCGCCGCGCTCAAGGAGGTCACGGTGGCCGGCGTGGACTGCGGCACGAACTCCATCCGCCTGCTGATCTCCCGGCCGGCCGGGACGGATGAGACCACCGGCGCCGTGGCCGACCCGACGGCGCCGCTGGCCGACGTCGTGCGCGAGATGCGCGTGGTGCGCCTGGGCGAGGGCGTGGACGCCACCGGCGCGTTCTCCGACGCCGCGCTGGAGCGCACCTTCGCGGCGGTGGACGAGTACGCCCGCCTGGTCCAGCGCCACCACGCCGGCCGGGTCCGGTTCGTGGCCACCTCCGCCAGCCGGGACGTCTCCAACCGGGCCGCGTTCGTCGACGGCGTCCGGGAGCGGCTCGGCGTCGAGCCGGAGGTCGTCTCGGGCGCCGAGGAGGCCGCCCTGTCCTTCGCGGGCGCCGTCTCCGCCGTCGAGACCGCGGACCTGGGCCCGGAGGACCTCGTGCTCGTCGTGGACCTCGGCGGCGGCTCCACCGAGCTGGTCGTCGGCACGCCTGCGGGCGAGGTCGTGGGCGCGGTCAGCCTGGACATGGGCTGCGTGCGGTTCACCGAGCGTCATCTGCGCTCCGACCCCCCGACGTCGGACGAGGTCGCCGCGGCCCGCGCGGACGCCCGCCGCCTCCTCGACGACGCCGCCGCCCGCCTGCCGCTGGAACGCGTGGCGCGCGTGGTCGGCGTGGCCGGCTCGGTGACCACCGTGACCGCCGAGGCCCTCGGGCTCAGCACGTACGAGCCCGAGGCCATCCACGGTGCGCGCCTGCCGATCGCCGAGTTCCGCGCGGCGGCGGAGGGCCTCGTGGCGGCGACCCGGGCCGAACGCGCCGAGCGGGGGTTCATGCACCCGGGACGGGTGGACGTGATCGGCGCGGGCGCGCTGCTGTGGAGCACCGTCCTGGAGCGGGTGGCCGAGGTCGCGGGCGTCACCGAGGCCTGGGCGAGCGAGCACGACATCCTGGACGGGATCGTGCTCTCGCTGCGGTCCTGACCACGACGGCGGAGAGTGGAGGGGCCGGGCCCGTGCGTGCGTAGACTGGCGGTATGTCTCTCACTCCTGAACTGTCTCCCAAGCCGCGCCTGCTGATCGTCGGCGGCGGCTACGCCGGGTTCCATGTCGCCCGCGAGCTGCAGAAGAAGGTCGCCGAGCGCGGCGGCGTCGTGACCGTCGTCGACCCCCGCCCGTACATGACGTACTACCCGTTCCTGCCCGAGGTCGTGGGCGGCCACATCGAGGGCCGCCACGTGAACGTGGACCTGCAGACGCACCTCAAGGACGCCGAGGTCGTCCGCGGCGCCGTCGTGTCCGTGGACCACGCCGGCCGCACCGCCGTGGTGCGCGGCGAGGGCGGCGACGAGTTCGAGATCCCGTACCAGGACATCGTGATGACCGCGGGCGCCGTGACCCGCGTGTTCCCCATCCCGGGTCTGGGCGAGCAGGGCATCGGTCTGCGCTCGGTCGAGGAGGCCGTCCAGCTGCGCAACCAGATCCTGGAGCGCCTGGACGCCGGTTCCCTGATGACGGACGCCGAGGAGCGCAAGCGTGCCCTGACCTTCGTGGTGGTGGGCGGCGGCTTCGCCGGGATCGAGGCCATCGCGGAGATGGAGAACCTCATCCGCAACGCCGTGGAGCGCAACGAGCGCCTCTCCCAGTCGGAGATCCGGATCGTCCTCGTCGAGGCCATGGGCCGCATCATGCCCGAGGTCTCCGAGGAGCAGGCCCAGGGCGTGGTGGAGCACCTGAAGGACCGCGGCATCGAGGTCCTGCTCAACACCTCGCTGGGCGACGCCACGGACGGCGTCATGAAGCTCGTGGCCATGCCCTCCAAGGAGGAGGCGGAGACCTTCGCGGCGGACACCCTCGTGTGGTGCGCCGGCGTGGTGGCCAACTCCGTGGTCAAGAGCACCGACTTCCCGGTGGACGACCGCGGCCGCGTGGAGGCCACCCCCACCCTGCAGATCAAGGACGGCGAGGCCGGCGCGCTCGAGGGTGCGTGGGCCTGCGGCGACGTCTCCGCCGTGCCGGACCTGACCGGGGCCGGCCCGGGCGGCTTCTGCGTCCCGAACGCCCAGCACGCCATCCGTCAGGCCAAGCGTCTGGCCGCCAACTACATGGCCGTGCGCCACGGCGAGGGCGAGGTGCAGGAGTACGTGCACAAGTCCCTGGGCACCGTGGCGGGGCTGGGCTTCGGCCGCGGCGTGGGCAACCCGCTGGGCACCAAGATCGCCGGCATCCCGGCGTTCCTGGCCCACCGCGGCTACCACGGCTACGCGATGCCCACCCTGGAGCGGAAGTTCCGCATCCTGTCCGGCTGGGTCGCCGAGACCCTGTTCGGCCGTGACTCCACCTCGGTGGCGGGCCTGGACACCCCGTTCAACCCGTTCCGCCGCGCCGCGGGCGTCGAGCTCGAGCCCGGCCGCTTCGAGCGGCAGCGGGCCCTCGAGTCCTCGAAGGGCTGATCCCGCAGCCAGCGGGCCGCCGGCCCCGTCCGAGCGCATCGGGCGGGGCCGGCGTCGTCCGCACCCGGGCCCGCGTCCACGGGCCCGCCACGCCCCCGTGGCCCAACTGGCAGAGGCGGCCGACTTAAAATCGGCGTGTTGCGGGTTCGAGTCCCGCCGGGGGCACCACGCGTCTCCCCGCGCGCCTCGCTTCTGCGCCCACCGTGAACAGCCGGTGAACCGGCGCGGATCCACGCTCCGACCCCGCGCGCGGATGCACGCGTCCCGATAGGATGGTGCGGGAACCCCGGGGCACGAACGCGGCTCACTGCGGCGGCGTGCGACCGGGCCGACTCGACCCGAAGGAGTGAGCCGTGGCGAATCCGGTCATGAACTCTCAGAACTTCCAGCAGCAGATGCAGGGCGGCGGACAGGCGCAGCCCGGTTGGTACCAGGGCGGGCAGCAGTCCGCGCAGTCCCCGTACGGCCAGCAGCAGAGCCCGTACGGCCAGGCCCAGGCGTTCGGCGCCGGCCAGGCGGCCCAGCAGTACGCGCACCAGCAGTCCATGGAGGACGCCTTCCGCGCGCCCTCCGCCGGCCCGGAGCAGACCGGCCGGATGACCTTCAACGACGTCGTCGGCAAGACCGGCCTGATGCTCGTGCTCGTCGTGGTGGCGGGCGCCGTGGGCTGGTTCTCGCCGGGCCTGATGATCATCGGCGCGATCGCCGGCCTCGTGCTGGGCCTGGTCAACGCGTTCAAGCGCGAGCCCTCGCCCGTGCTGATCATGGCCTACGCCGTGGCGCAGGGCCTGTTCCTGGGCGGCATCTCGGCGTTCTTCGAGGGCGCCTACCCGGGCATCGTGGTGCAGGCCGTGCTCGGCACCTTCTCCGTGTTCGCGGTGATGCTGGCGCTCTACACCTCGGGCAAGTTCCGCCCGACCCCGCGCATGACGAAGATCGTCATGGGCGCCATGATCGGCTACCTCGTCTTCATGCTCGTCAACCTGGTCCTCACCTGGACCGGCATCGGCAACATGCGTGAGGGCGGCCTGGGCCTGATCATCGGCGCGATCGCCGTGCTGCTCGCCGCGTACTCGCTGACCATGGACTTCGAGATGGCCGCCGTGGGCGTGAAGAACGGCGCCCCGCAGAAGTACTCCTGGTCCGTGGCCTTCGGCCTGACCGTGACCCTGATCTGGCTGTACATCGAGATCCTGCGCATCGTCGCCATCCTGCGCGGCAACGACTGACCGGCGCCCCGTCCCCGCACGGAGACCCGCACCGCCGCCCCGGTCCTGCACAGGGCCGGGGCGGTCTGCGTCCGCGAGGGCGTAGATTGAGGGGGTCCCTCGCCGCCACTCAGGAGGTCCCGTGACCGAGACCAGCGACCTGCCCGCCTTCGGGGCTCCGGACGCCACCGGCACCCAGCACCGCCTGCACCGCGGGTCCGCGGAGGCCGTCGTCGTCGGCCTGGCCGGTGCCCTGCGCAGGTACCGCGTGGCCGGCGTGGACCTCACCGAGCCGTACGGCCCGGACGTGGTCCCGCCCGCCGCCAACGGCATCCAGATGAGCCCGTGGCCGAACCGTGTCGCCGGCGCCCGCTGGATCCTGGACGGCGTCGAGCAGCGCCTGGACGTCACCGAACCCGCGCGCGGCCACGCCAGCCACGGCCTGCTGCGCAACACCCACTTCGTCACCGAGACGTTCTCCGCCCACGCGGTGACCCTGCGCGGTGAGATCCACCCCCAGCACGGCTGGCCGTTCCGGCTCACCCACCGCGTCACCTACGAGCTCGAGGCGGACGGCGGCCTCACCGTCACCGCCGAGGTGCAGAACCACACGGACGCCACCGTGCCCGTGGCGGTCGGCGCCCACCCGTTCCTGCGGATCGGGGACGTCCCGACGGCGGAGCTGAGCCTGCGCGTGCCCGCGGACGCCTGGATCCGCACGGGGGAGGACCTCATCCCCGTGGAGACCCTGCCGGTGGACGGCACGGACCTGGACTTCCGCCGCGGCCGGGCCGTGGGCGAGGCCGCCCTGGATGTGTGCCTCACCGGCCTGACCCCGGACGCCGACGGCCGGCACCGCCAGACCCTGCTCGCCGCGGACGGCCGCGCCGTGACCCTGTGGTCCGACCACGCGTTCGCCTACACCCACGTCTTCGTCACGGACCGGCTGCCCGGCCGTGACACGGCGCTCGCGGTGGAGCCGCTCACCGCTCCCGCGGACGCCCTGAATTCGGAGGAGGGCCTGCACCGGCTCGCCCCGCACGCCCGCTGGAGCGCCCAGTGGGGCCTGACCCCCCATGTCCCCGACCACCCACACGAGGAGGATCGCGCGTGAGCTCGACCCTGGCGGCCCAGACCAAGATCGACAAGGACGTGCCCTACGGGCTGACGGTGGCCGCGGCCTGGTCCTGGCGGCTGGTGGCCGTCGTCATCGGCATCGGCGTCGTGGTGTACCTGCTGGGCTTCGTGAGCCTCGTGGTGATCCCGATCCTCGTGGCCGCGCTGCTGGCCACCCTGCTGGCCCCGGTGTTCCAGGCGATGCGGCGCATCGGGGTGCCGGGCGTCGCGGCCGCCCTGCTGTGCGTGCTGCTGCTGGTCGTCGTCGTGGTGGGCCTCATGGGGCTCGCCGGTCAGCAGATCGTGCAGGGCTTCGCCGAACTGGGCGACCAGCTGGGCCAGGCCGTCGACGACGCGATCGCCTGGCTGGCCGGCGTGGGCGTGGAGATCCCCCGTTCCGGTGCCGGGCTGGAGGGCCTGTGGCAGACGCTGCGGGACAACTCCGCCACGGTCATGAACAGCGCCGTCTCGTTCGGCTCCACGGCCGTCAACATCGGTGCGGGCCTGTTCATCGCCCTGTTCTCCCTGATCTTCTTCCTCTACGACGGCGACCGCATCTGGCGCTTCCTGCTGATCTTCGTGCCGAAGGCGCACCGGGCCACCGTGGGCCGCGCGGGCCGCTCGGGCTGGCAGTCGCTCGGCTCCTACGTGCGGGTCCAGATCTTCGTGGCGTTCATCGACGCCGTCGGCATCGGCATCGGCGCCCTGATCCTCGGGGTGCCGCTGGCCATCCCGCTGGCCGTGCTCGTGTTCCTGGCCTCGTTCATCCCGATGATCGGCGCCACCCTGACCGGCGCGATGGCGGTGCTCGTGGCGCTGATGTCCAACGGCCTGGTCAACGCGCTGCTCATGCTGGGCGTGGTGCTGCTCGTGCAGCAGATCGAGTCGAACGTCCTGCAGCCGCTCGTGATGGGCAAGGCCGTCGCGCTGCATCCGCTGGCCGTGTTCCTGGCCGTCGCCGCCGGCTCCACCGTCCTCGGTCTGGCGGGCGCCGTGTTCGCCGTCCCGGTGCTGGCCTTCGTGAACAGCTTCGTCCGCGCCCTCACCGCCGACACCCCCGAGGAGCTCACGGAGCGGACGGACCACGCCCTCGAACCGGGCGGCGCGGAGGACGAGGCGGCCGGCTCCCACCGGTACCGCCCCTCGGCGCACGACGACGCCGCTCTCGCCTCCGAGGCCGACGCGGGCACCCGGCACGGGGACGACGCCTGATGGGCGCGACGCAGGCCACGGACACCCCGGACCGGGCCGTCCCGACGCCGTCGCCCCGGTGGGTGCGGCCTGCCAGCGGCCCGCCGGCCCCGGCGGCGCTGCCCGTCACGCTCGAGGAGATCGAGCGGGCGCGCGAGACGCTGCGCGGGATCGCCGAGCTCTCCCCGCTGCAGCACTCCCGGGCGCTCTCCCGGGCCGTGGGCACGGACGTGCACCTGAAGTGCGAGAACCTGCAGCGGGCCGGCTCGTTCAAGGTCCGCGGCGCCTACGTGCGGATGGCGCAGCTGAGCGAGGAGGAGCGCGGCCGCGGCGTCGTGGCCGCCTCGGCCGGCAACCACGCCCAGGGCGTCGCCCTCGCGGCCGCCAAGCTCGGCATCCGCGCCCGCATCTTCATGCCGCACGGCGTGGCCCTGCCCAAGCTGCAGGCCACCCGGGACCACGGCGCCGAGGTCGTCCTGCACGGCTCCACCGTGGACGAGTCCCTCGCCGAGGCGCAGCGGTGGGCCACGGAGACCGATGCCGTATTCATCCCGCCGTTCGACGACCCGGCCGTCATCGCGGGCCAGGGCACCGTCGGCCTCGAGATCCTCGACGTGCTGCCGGACGTGGACACCGTGATCATGGGCATCGGCGGCGGGGGGCTCATCGCCGGCACGGCCGTGGCCCTCAAGGAGGCCGCCCGGCGTCGTGGGCGCACGGTGCGCGTCATCGGCGTGCAGGCGGCCACCGCCGCCGCGTTCCCCGGCTCCCTCGAGGAGGGCCGCGTCCAGGTGCTGGAGAGCGTGTCCACCATCGCGGACGGCATCGCCGTCGGCAAGCCCGGGGCCCTGCCGCTGCGGATCGCCGCCGAGCTGGTGGACGCCGTCGTGACCGTCACGGACGACGAGATCGCCGCGGCCCTCGTCCACCTCCTCGAGCGCTCCAAGCTCGTGGTGGAGCCGGCGGGCGCCGTCGGGGTGGCCGCCCTGCTGGCGGGCCGCACGGCGGACCTGGGCTTCGAGCTCGGCACCACCGCCGTGATCCTCTCCGGCGGGAACATCGATCCGATGCTCATGCTGAAGTCCATCCAGGCCGGACTGTCGGCGGCGGGGCGCTACATGACCGTGCGCATCCCGCTGCGGGACCGCCCGGGCGAGCTGGCCACGATCTCACGGATCATCGCGGACACGGACGCCAACGTGGTGCGCGTGGACCACACCCGCGTCGGCCCGGAGCTGTCCATGGGCGGCGTGCACATCACGATCGACATGGAGACCCGCGGCGCCGACCACTCCGCCCAGGTCCTGGAGGCGCTGCGCGCGGCCGGCTACAGCCCGGCCCCGCTGCCCTGACCGGGCCGGCTCAGGCCGCGGAGCCGGCGGCGGCCGCGGTGACGGTGCCGCAGGTCCCGCCCACCGCGCGGCGCACGGCCTGGACCAGGAGGTCCTCGCGCGTCAGCGCCTCGATGCGGCGGACCATCTCGCGGCGGTCGTAGCGCTCGTGGGCGCCCGGCAGCAGGCGTCGGGCCAGGTTGAGGTGCTGCAGCACGCCGAGCAGGAGCACGTCCTCGTCGGAGGGCTCGGCCTCGTCCAGGACCACGGCGGTCAGGTGCGCGAGCAGCTCGGCGCGTTCGGTGCCCCGGGGGACGTGCCGGGTGGCCAGGAAGGCCTTGCGCTCGGTGAGGCGGCCGGTCTCGGTCAGATGGGCGACGACGGCCTTGCGCAGATCCGGCTTGCCGGCCGCCACGGTGGACACGAGCGGTCGGCCGGCCAGGGCGTCGACCTGTGCGAGGGAGGAGTCCAGGACGGGGTCGCCGGTGGTGCCGGCCGCGGTCACGAGCACGCGGGCCCGGTCCACGGGGACGTCCTCGAGGGTCACGATCCCGGCGGAGCGGTGGTCGGCCAGCGCGGCGGCCGCAAGGGCCACGCGGTGGTGGGAGGGGCTCTCGGAGAGCCCGTCCTCGCGGGTGAGCAGCAGGTGCGCCTTCTCGACGGTCAGCATGGGGCCAGAGTAGCAACGGGGGCGCGGTGGGACCCGGGACGGACGACGGCCGCGGCCCCTGGAGGGGACCGCGGCCGTCCTCGGAGCCGGGGTCGGTCAGCCGGAGTAGGGCTGGACGTCCTTGACCTCGACCTTGATGTCCTTGCCGTTCGGGGCGGTGTAGGAGACCTTGTCGCCCTTCTTGGCACCGTTGATGGCCTCGCCGAGCGGGGAGCGCTCGGAGTAGACCTCGAGCGACTCGTCGTCCGCGGCGATCTCGCGGTTGCCGAAGAGGAACGTCATCTCGTCGCCGGCGACGACGGCGGTCACCACGGTGCCCGGGTGCACGGCGCCGTCGTTCTCGGCGGCCTCGCCGACGCGGGCGGTCTCGAGCAGGTGCTTCAGCTCCGCGATGCGGCCCTCGTTCTTGGACTGCTCCTCGCGGGCGGCGTGGTAGCCGCCGTTCTCCTTGAGGTCGCCCTCATCGCGCGCGGCCTCGATGCGCTCGATGATCTCCTGGCGGCCGGGGCCGGAGATGTACTCGAGCTCCTTGGAGAGGCGGTCGTACGCCTCCTGGGTCAGCCACGGGGCGTCGGACTGGCTGGTGGTCATGCTCTGTTCCGCCTTTCTGTCTCGGGTGATGCGGAGTCCGGGGCGCGGCGCACCGCATCCGGTGCGCGATCCGCGTCCGGCGGACGCGCCCGCATGCGAAAGACCCCGCCGATCAGGAGGACGCGCGTGACCCGAGGGCTCCGTGCGACGCCTGCCTGACTCACCGGCGGGGCGGGAATGCTCCGACGAGTCTATCCGGGCGGCGTGCGTCACACCAAAGGCGGCCGCTACGCCGAGGGCGGAGCGGCCGGGAGGGCTCAGACCTTGCGGCAGGTCTCGACAACGCCGGAGTCGCCCCGCACCACGGTGCGCACGTCCACGGTGTAGCGCTGCTGCGCGTCCGAGGGGGAGTCCCGTCGGTCGGCCGGCAGGGTCTCCAGGCGGACGGTGCGGAAGCCGACGGGGGCGGCGTGGGAGTCGGTGACGAGCACATCGCACTCGGCCTGCACGCCCTCCGGGACCGAGGCCTGGAAGGTGACGGTCGCGTGGCCGTCGTCCTCGATGGTGAAGCCGACGTCCTTGTACTCGATGGCGCCCACGGACATGTTCAGGCCGATCCACACGGACAGCAGCACGGCCACGACCAGCCCGAGACCGCCGAGGCCCGCCCACAGCCGACGACGGCCCGGACGCGTGTGGTCCGTGCCGTACCGGTTGGCTAATGTGGGGTCCTGCGCGCGGACCGCGGGGGCGTGGTGAGACATCCCCTCCACCCTAGCCGCTGCCCGCCGCCGGAGGCCGATGACGACGTCGGCCTGGACCCCTCACGCCGCCGCCCCCGCGGCGGCCCTGCCATCCGGACAGGAGTGTGCGATCCCCGTGACCGATCAGACCCCCCAGGCCCAGCCCGCCGCAGGCACCGCCCTGCCGCCCTCCACCGGGCTGCGTCTCATGGCGGTGCACGCCCACCCGGACGACGAGTCCTCGAAGGGGGCCGGCACGATGGCCGCCTACGCGGCGGCCGGGGCCGAGGTCATGGTCGTCACGTGCACGGGCGGCGAGGCCGGCACCCTGCTCAACCCGTCGTTCGGGGACACCACCCGGGCCGACCGGGACATCGCGGCCGTGCGCCGCGAGGAGATGGCGGAGGCCGCGCGCATCCTCGGCATCCGGCACGCCTGGCTCGGCTTCCTCGACTCGGGCCTGCCCGAGGGGGATCCGCTGCCCGCCCTCCCGGCGAACTGCTTCGCCGAGGTCCCGCTCCAGGATGCGGCGGCCCCGCTGATCTCGCTCGTGCGCCGGTTCCGCCCGCACGTGCTCATCTCCTACGACGAGGTCGGCGGCTACCCGCACCCGGACCACCTGCAGGCCCACGCCGTGACGATGGAGGCGTACCGGGCTGCAGGCCTCGCCGACGAGTACCCCGAGGCCGGGCCCGCCTGGGAGGTCTCGAAGGTCTACTACGACTGCGGGTTCAACCCGCGGAAGTTCCGCACGATGGCCGCGGTGGCCGAGGCCGACGGCGAGGACGTGCCGTTCGCCCGACGCCTGATGATGTTCGATGCGATGGACGCGATGCGCGAGGTGCTGCGCCGCCGTGAAGCCGGGGAGGACGTGCCCGACCCGGAGGTCATCCCGCCGTGGGTCACCGCGGACCACGACGTCACCACGCAGGTGGACGTCACCGGCTTCCTCGACGAGCGCGACGCCGCCCTGCGGGCGCACCGCACGCAGATCGACCCCGACGGCATGTTCTTCGACGCCCCCCACGACCTGCAGCGGCGCGCCTGGCCGTGGGAGGACTTCGCGCTGATCGACTCGCGCGTGCCCTCCGAGCTGCCGGAGCACGACCTCTTCGCCGGCCTGCGCTGAGCCGCCCCGGCTCGGGCCGTGCAGCCGGGGCCGGTAGAGTGGGGCGGCGTGACACCCCTGTCTGGCCTTCCCCTCGTCCTCACCGCGCTCGCGGCCGCGAGCCCCGCGCCGGTGCCCGCCGTCCCGGAGCCGACGCTGCGCCCCGGGCTCGAGGAGGCGGAGGTCACCCCCGGCATCGAGGGGTTCCTGTTCACCGCGCTCATGGTGGTCATGGCGATCATCGTCCTCCGCGTCATGGTCCGCTCGGTGCGCCGCGTCCAGCAGCGGTCCCCGGAGGCCGAGGCCATGCTCGTGGAGCGCCATCAGCAGCACCTGCCGGACGAGGTCCGCGCGGGCGGCGAGCACCTGGACGCGGACTCCGAGGACCGGCTGCGCCGCCTGCAGGAGAAGTACCCCGGCTACCTCCAGGAGCCGGCCCCGGAGCCCCAGGCCCCGGACACCGGACGCGACTGACCGTCGTCGGGCCCGTGCACGCCCGAGATTCGGCGCCGGAGACTCCACGCCCGAACCCTTGAGGCCCGCAGACGCGCCGCTACGGCATGGACGTAGCGGCGCGTCTGCGGGCCTCGGCGCTGCCCGGCGGGGCGCAGACCCCCGTCCCTGCCGCGCTCAGGCGACGAGGAGCACCGCCCGGTAGATGGCGACGGCGTGGCACACGAAGCCGGCCACCGTGAAGGCGTGGAACAGCTCGTGGAAGCCGAACCACTCGCGGTGGATCGTGGGGGCCTGCAGCGCGTAGCAGACCGCGCCCGTGATGTACGCGATGCCGCCGGCCACGATCAGCCACCCCGCCGCCGCATCCGCGGCGAAGAAGTCGCCCAGGTACAGCAGCGCCGCCAGCCCGAGCACCACGTACACCGGCGTGTAGAGCCAGCGCGGCGCGTCCGTCCACAGCACCCGGAACGCGACGCCGGCCACGGCCCCCACCCACACCAGGGTGAGCAGCACACGCGCCCGGTCCGGAGGCAGCAGGGCCAGGGAGAGCGGCGTGTAGGTGCCGGCGATGACCAGCATGATGTTCGTGTGGTCCAGCCGCTTGAGGACACGGGAGACCACCTCGTTCCACTGCACCAGGTGGTACGTCGCCGAGACCGCGAACAGCAGCAGGCCCGTCACGGCGTAGACCGCGCTGGCCCACCGCAGCGTCGCGGTCGGCGCGAGCACGATGAGCACGATGCCGGCCGCGAGCGTCAGGGGCGCCATGGCCGCGTGGATCCAGCCGCGCAGTCGGGGCTTGTACAGCGGATGGTCGGGGTCGCGGATGCGCTCGATGCGCCAGCGCAGGCGACGGGCGGCGTCGGTCTCGCGGAGGGGTGTCACAGGGTCCATGCCTCCATTGTCGTCGGTCGACCCGGGGCCGGGGCACGGGATGGTCGCTGTGTGCCGCGCGCGTATCCTGGAGGCTCGCAGGACCGTCCGAGAGGGGAGCGCGCCGTGGGTCGACCCGAGGCCTTCTACCGCCTGTACGAGCGGCGGCTGACGCGCGGCCTGGACCCGGAGCGGCTGCCCCGGCACATCGGCGTGCTGGTGGACGGCAACCGTCGCTGGGCCCGCGCGTTCGGGGCGTCCACGCAGCAGGGTCACCAGGCCGGCGCTGAGCGCATCCTCGACTTCATCGGCTGGTGCGACGAGGCCGGCATCCCCGTGGTCACGCTCTACATGCTCTCCACCGAGAACCTGCGGCGTCCGGCGGAGGAGCTCGCCCCGCTCCTGGAGATCATCCAGACGACGGCGGAGCGCCTCGCCCAGCCGGCCGAGGGCCGCGCCCCCGTCTGCGTGCAGCCGGTCGGCGCGGTGGACCTGCTCCCCGAGCCCATGGCGCGACGGCTCGCCGAGGTCGCCGAGCAGACCAAGGGCCACGACGGCGTGCACGTGAACGTGGCCGTGGGCTACGGGGGCCGCCAGGAGATCCTCGACGCCGTGCGCGAGCTGCTGCGGGACGAGCACGCCCTGGGCCACAGCGCGGCGGAGGTGGCCGAGTCCGTCACCGTCGAGCAGATCGCGGACCGGCTCTACACGCGCGGCCAGCCGGACCCGGACCTGGTCATCCGCACGTCCGGGGAGCAGCGGCTCTCCGGGTTCCTGCTCTGGCAGTCCGCGTACTCGGAGTTCTACTTCTGCGAGGCCATGTGGCCCGCGTTCCGCAAGGTCGACTTCCTGCGTGCCCTGCGCGACTACGGCAGCCGTCAGCGCCGGTTCGGCACCTGACGGTCGGCGCGGCCCCACCACAGGCCCAGCAGCACCCCGACGACGGCCCCGGCCAGGTGGCCGGTCCACGAGATGCCGGGTGCCGGCAGCAGGCCGATCAGGCTCGAGCCCAGGTGCGTGAGGGCAACGAGCACGGAGACGACGACCGCCCCGATCCGCCGCACCGCGACCCCGTAGACGATCAGGAACGCGATCAGCGCGTACACGATCCCGGAGGCGCCGATGTGCACGCCCGGGGTGCCGATCACCCAGGTCAGCAGGCCCGAGCCCAGCCAGGCGCAGACGAGCAGGGCCACCGGCCGGCGCGAGACCAGGGCGGCCAGCGGACCGAGGACGAGCAGCGCCGTCGTGTTGCCGATCAAGTGGGCCCAGCCGGCATGCAGCACGGGGGAGAACAGGACCCCGTCGAGGCCGTCGAGGCGTCGGGGGATCAGGCCCACGCCGGGGATGATCACCCGGCCGAGGAAGATCAGCACGAACTGCGCGACCCACATGGCCGCGATCAGCACGGCGGTGGGCGCGACGGCGCCCAGCAGGCGGCCGCCGGCGCGCTCGGCCAGGGTCGGGGCGGGGGCCGGGCCGCCCGGCAGATCGGGCAGGCCGGGGGACGGGCGGTGCATGCTCAAGGGCCCTCCTGTGGACGGGGAGCGGGCGGCCGTCGGGACGTCGGCGGCGCGTCTCCAGTGTAGGGAGCGCGGGACGCCGGGGCCGTGGCGGAGCCCGGACGGACCGTCACCGTGACTTCATCCCGGGTTCACCGTGCCGGGACCCGGCGGACGACGCCGCTTCCTAGCGTGGACCGTGGGCGGACCCCCGTCCGCACGGTTCACCGGCACAGGAGGCAGACATGGTGGCAGAGCTCGTGGAGCACGCGCAGACCCGGCAGGAGCCGTCGAGCCGGCCGGGCCAGGCGCGTGCCGAGGCGGGGGCGGCGGAGGCGACCGGCCTGCGGACCTACGTGGTGGACACGTCCGTGCTGCTCTCGGACCCGCGCGCCCTGCTGCACTTCGCCGAGCACGAGGTGGTCCTGCCGCTCGTGGTGGTCTCGGAGCTCGAGGCCAAGCGCGCCGACCCCGACCTCGGCTACTACGCGCGCACGGCCCTGCGCCTGCTCGACGATCTGCGCGGCCGCCACGGCGCGCTGGACCAGCCCGTGCCGATCACCCCCGAGGGCGGCACGCTGCGGATCGAACTGAACCACGTGTCCGTGGACGTGCTGCCCCTGGGCATCCGCGGCACGGACAACGACTCCCGCATCCTCGCCGTCGCGAAGGCGCTCGCGGACGAGGGCGCCACGGTGACGGTCGTGTCCAAGGACCTGCCGATGCGCGTGAAGGCGGCGGCCATGGGCCTCGCCGCGGATGAGTACCGCCACGAGCTCGTGCGTGACTCGGGCTGGCACGGCACCGTCTCCCTGAGCGTGGCGCAGGAGCGGCTGGACGCCCTCTACGACGACGGCGAGGTCGACCTGGCCGGCGTCCCGCTGGGGACCCTGACCGGCACGGGCGTCGAGACCGGGCCGGAGGAGGCCCCGGCCGAGGCGGACCGCCTGCCGGTCAACACGGGGCTGGTGCTCACCGCGCCCCGGGGCTCCGCTCTGGCCCGGGTCGGCGAGGGCGGCCGAGCCTGCCTGGTGCGCGGGGACCGCGACGTGTTCGGCCTGCACGGCCGCTCCGCAGAGCAGCGGCTGGCCATCGAGCTGCTGACGGATCCGAGCGTGGGCATCGTCTCCCTCGGCGGCCGCGCGGGCACCGGCAAGTCCGCGCTGGCGCTGTGCGCGGGCCTCGACGCCGTGATGGAGCGCCGCGAGCACCGCAGGGTGGTCGTGTTCCGCCCGCTGTACGCCGTCGGCGGCCAGGACCTGGGCTACCTGCCCGGCTCCGAGGGCGACAAGATGGGCCCGTGGGCGCAGGCCGTGTTCGACACCCTGGGCGCGCTCGTCTCCCCGTCCGTGGTGGACGAGGTGGTGGACCGCGGGATGCTGGAGATCCTGCCGCTGACGCACATCCGCGGCCGCTCGCTGCACGATGCGTGGGTGATCGTGGACGAGGCGCAGTCGCTCGAGCGGAACGTGCTGCTCACGGTGCTGAGCCGGATGGGCCGCAACTCGAAGGTGGTGCTGACCCACGACGTCGCCCAGCGGGACAACCTGCGCGTGGGCCGGCACGACGGCATCGCGGCCGTGGTGGAGCGCCTCAAGGGCCACCCGCTGTTCGGACACGTGACGCTGACCCGTTCCGAGCGCTCGCCGATCGCCGCGCTGGTCACGGACCTGCTGGAGGAGGGCCGAGCCTGAGCCGGGCATGAAAAAGGGGCCGCTGCCGAAGCAACGGCCCCCGGCGGGGGTGCTCGGCCCCGCGGAGGGGGGATGGGGGACCGAGGAAGCCCGCCACCATGGCCCCTTTGAAACGGGATTGAGGCCATGGGGTCTGTGTGAGCCCCGCACATCCATGAGACGGCCGGAAGCTCGTGACTTCAGAGTAGACCCGCGCGAGGGGTCGTCGCAATGGGCGGATCCGGTTGCGCTGTCGGCAGAACACCGCGTGGCCGGACCGTGAACGCGAGGTGGCCGGATCGCCCTGTGGACGGCGGCCCGGCGGGCGCGCCGCCCGGCCTAGGCTGGGCGCATGAGCGGGGTGGGGTGGGCGTGGACGCACGGCGCGCCGGCGACGGCGGTGCTGTGGTCCCTGGGGCTGGTGTGGTTCGCGGTGTGCGCGGGCGTGCTCGTGCGCACGGACCTGCGCGAGCATCGGCTGCCGAACCGGTGGACGCTGCGGCTGGCGCTGGGCGGGCTGGCGGCGATGACCGGGGGAGCGCTGCTGGCGGGCCGGGGTGACCTGGCGCTCTGCAGCCTGCTGGGCGGTCTCGGCTACACCGTGGCGATGCTCGCGCTGCACGTGCTCAGCCGCGGTGGCCTCGGGATGGGGGACGTGAAGCTCGCCGGCGGCCTGGGCGTGTACACGGGGGTGCTCGGTCCGACGGCGGTGCTCGCCGCGGGGGTGGGCGCGATCCTGCTCGGCGGAGTGGTGGCCGGGGTGCTGGTGCTCGCGGGCCGGGCGACGGGGCGGACGGCGCTGCCGTTCGGGCCGGCGATGGTGGCGGCGGCCGCCGGAGTGCTGGTGCTGGCGTGAACGACGAGCGGCCGCCCTCCGCACGGGAGGACGGCCGCTCGTCGTCGTGGCCCGGGAGGCGGCGTCGCGCCGCTCACCGGATCCGCCGGATCACTCCGGGTGGGTCATGGACATGGTGTCCAGGGCCTTGTCCAGCTGCTCCTCGGTGACCTCGCCGCGCTCGACGTAGCCGAGGTCCACGACGGCCTCGCGCACGGTCATCTTGTTCGCGACGGAGTGCTTGGCGATCTTGGCGGCGGCCTCGTAGCCGATCACCTTGTTCAGCGGGGTCACGATGGACGGCGAGGCGCCGGCGAGGAAGGCGCAGCGCTCCTCGTTGGCCTCGATGCCGTCGATCATCTTGTCCGCCATGACGCGCGTCGTGTTGGCCAGCAGGCGGATGGACTCGAGCAGGTTGGCGGCCATCACGGGGATGCCCACGTTGAGCTCGAACGCGCCGTTGGTGGAGGACAGGGCGACGGTGGTGTCGTTGCCGATCACCTGGGCGCACACCATGATCGCGGCCTCGCAGATCACGGGGTTGACCTTGCCCGGCATGATCGAGGAGCCCGGCTGCAGGTCCGGGAGGGCGATCTCGCCGAGGCCGGTGTTCGGGCCGGAGCCCATCCAGCGCAGGTCGTTGTTGATCTTCATGATCGAGAACGCGATGTTCCGCAGCTGGCCGGAGGCCTCCACGAGGCCGTCACGGTTGGCCTGGGCCTCGAAGTGGTTGCGGGCCTCGGTCAGCGGCAGACCGGTCTCCTCGGCGAGCAGCTCGATCACGCGGGCGGAGAAGCCCTTCGGGGTGTTGATGCCGGTGCCCACGGCGGTGCCGCCGAGCGGGACCTCGGCCACGCGGGGCAGCGCGGACTGGATGCGCTCGATGCCGTAGCGGACCTGCGCGGCGTAGCCGCCGAACTCCTGGCCCAGGGTCACCGGGGTGGCGTCCATGAGGTGGGTGCGGCCGGACTTCACGATGCCGGCGAAGGCCTCCGCCTTCTTCTCGAGGGAGACGGCCAGGTGGTCCAGCGCCGGGACGAGGTCGTTCACGAGGGCGGCGGTGACGGCCACGTGCACGGAGGTCGGGAACACGTCGTTCGAGGACTGGGAGGCGTTGACGTGGTCGTTGGGGTGCACCTCGTCCTCGGAGCCGGCCTCCTTCAGTGCGCGGGTGGCGAGGGTGGCGAGCACCTCGTTGGTGTTCATGTTCGAGGAGGTGCCGGAGCCGGTCTGGAACACGTCGATCGGGAACTGGTCGTCGTGGTCGCCGGCGATGACCTGGTCCGCGGCGGCGACGATGGCGTCCGCGCGCTCCTGCGAGATGATGCCCAGCTCGGCGTTCGCCTTGGCCGCGGCCTTCTTGACCTGTGCGAGGGCGTGGATGTGGGCGGGCTCGAGGCCCTTGCCGGAGATCGGGAAGTTCTCCACGGCGCGCTGGGTCTGCGCACGGTAGAGCGCGTTCACCGGCACCTTCACCTCGCCCATGGTGTCGTGCTCGATGCGGAACTGCTGATCGGTGTTCTCTGCGGTCATGGTCACATCCTAGGACGGCGCGGGCGCCCGGTGCCGCACCGGACGCCCGGCGTCGTCAGACCGCCAGGTCGCCGTGCACGCGGCCCGGCCGCGCGGTGCCCTCGGAGAGCGAGTAGGTGAGCCCGACGACGGCGGTGCGCCCCGACTCGACGGCCGCGCGGACGGACTGCGAGGTCTCCAGGAGGTGGTCGCAGGTCTGGTCCACGTGCTCGGCCACGAACTCGTCGACCTCCTCCAGACCGCGGCGGCGCCCGGCCAGCACGGACGGGATGATGCGCTCCACGAGGGGGCGCACGAAGCCGCGCGGCATGGTCCCGGAGATGTAGGACTCGACCGTCGCGGTGACGGCGCCACACGAGTTGTGGCCCAGGACGATGACGAGCGGGATCTCCAGCACGTCCACGCCGTACTCGATGGAGCCCAGCACGGCGTCGTCGATCACGTGGCCGGCCGTGCGCACCACGAACACGTCGCCGAGGCCCAGGTCGAAGATGATCTCCGCCGCAAGCCGCGAGTCGGCGCAGCCGAAGATCACGGCGACCGGGGCCTGGCCGGCGGTCAGGTCGCTGCGCCGCTCCGCGTTCTGGTTCGGGTGGCTCGGCTCGCCCGCCACGAAGCGGCGGTTGCCCTCGGCGAGGACCTCCCACGCCTCCGCGGGGGTCAGGTCGGAGGTGGGGACGACGACGTCGGGGGCCGGCGTCGTCTCGGGGCGGGTATGGGGGGTCATCGTGTCTCCTTCGCGACGCCGTGCGCCAGGTCTTCGAGGACGGCCTGGTCGCCGGTGGTGGTCAGCACCACGGTGCTGCCGTCCACCTCCGCCACGAGCCGTCGCTCCGGCTTCTTCGGATCGGCGTGGAGATCCCACGCGATCCCGTCGATCTCGATCGTCTCCGACGTCGGGACGTGGTCCACCCGCAGGCTCACCCAGGTGGGGTCGACGTCCTCGGCCTGCTGCAGGCCCGCGAATACCGTGTCCGTCACCACCCAGCCGACGTCCCACGTGGAGACGCCGTCCAGCTTCTGCAGGCGGGCGTAGTTGGCGTACCAGGACTCCGGCACCTCGGGCGCCAGGGCCGGCAGGTCGCCGTCGTCGTGGGGGACCGTGGCGGCCTCGGCGGCGACGTCGACGCGGTCCTCACGGGGCCGCTGCGGCGGCTCCGGGTTGAGCAGGAGGACCACGGCCACGATCGCCAGCAGAGCCACCAGGGAGAGCACCATGGCCATCCACGGCTGCCGGGCCCGCTGCGCCTGCGTGGCGGTCAGGACGGGACGGGGGGCGGGGGCGTGGGGGTCGGCGGAGCTCACGGTCAGCATTGTGCCACCCACGGGAGGCCGCCCCCGTAGGATGAGGACCGGGGCAGAGCCGCCCTCACGCCCCGTCTCGTGCGGACGGAGCGCCGCGAGCAAGGATCGGAGCAGCGATGACCAGCGCGTCCTCGGAGAAGACCGGCTACGAGAATCACGTCCCGGACCGCAACCTGGCCATGGAGTTGGTGCGGGTGACCGAGGCGGCGGCCATCGCCGCGAGCCCCTGGGTGGGCTACGGGGACAAGAACAAGGCGGACGGCGCCGCGGTGGACGCGATGCGCGCGTTCATGGACACCGTGGCCATGGACGGCACCGTGGTGATCGGCGAGGGCGAGAAGGACGAGGCCCCCATGCTGTTCAACGGCGAGCAGGTCGGCGACGGCTCCGGCGCCGCCGTGGACGTGGCCGTGGACCCGATCGACGGCACCCGCCTGACCGCCATGGGCTACAACAACGCGCTCTCCGTCTTCGCGGTGGCCGAGCGCGGCACCATGTTCGACCCGTCGGCCGTGTTCTACATGGACAAGCTCGTGGTGGGCCCCGAGGCCGCCGACTTCGTGGACATGCGCCTGCCGGTGAAGCAGAACGTGAACCTCGTGGCCAAGGCCCTGGACAAGCCCGTCTCCCAGGTGACCGTGTGCGTGCTGGACCGCCCCCGCCACGAGGGCCTGGTCAAGGAGATCCGCCAGGCCGGCGCCCGGGTGAAGTTCATCCTGGACGGCGACGTCGCCGGCGCCATCGCCGCCGCCCGCCCGGGCACCGGCGTGGACATGATGATGGGCATCGGCGGCACCCCCGAGGGCATCGTCACCGCGTGCGCGATCAAGGCCACCGGCGGCATCATCCAGGGTCGCCTGGCCCCCACCGACGACGCCGAGAAGCAGAAGGCCCTCGACGCCGGCCTCGACCTCGACGCGGTGCTGACCACGAACGAGCTGGTCACCTCCGACCACTGCTACTTCGCGGCCACCGGCATCACCGACGGCGACCTGCTGCGCGGTGTGCGCTTCGCCGACGGCCGCGTGCACACGCAGTCCATCGTGATGCGCTCGTCGTCCGGCACGGTCCGCACCGTGGACGCCGAGCACGACGTGAAGAAGTGGTCCAAGTGGCTGGGGGACCGCGACGCCCGCTGAGCCCGCGGGCCGGTCTGCCGGGCTCAGCCCCGCGGCAGGCCGGCCACGTGCACCGTCGCCGGGGCGCCGGCCGCGGCGCGGACGGCCAGCGGGCCGGACGCCGTCTCCGCGGCGGGCAGGAACACGGCCTCGCCCGGGCCCAGCTCGATCTCCTGGCCTGCCAGGGCCAGGCTCGCCGTGCCGCGGGTGACCACCGCGATCCCGGGCCCGTGCACGTCGAGCCCGTGGACGGCGTCGTCCTCGAGCGTGGCCTGGAGCAGCTCGAACTCCTCGAACGGCGGGCGGAAGGCCACCACGGAGTCGGCCACGCGCTCGGGCTCGGTGGAGGGCACCGGCAGCGCCTCGAAGGTGACCACGCGGCGCAGCTCGGGCACGTCCATGTGCTTCGGGGTGAGCCCGCCGCGCAGCACGTTGTCCGAGGCCGCCATGACCTCCACGCCCAGCCCGTGCAGGTACGCGTGCACGTTGCCGGCCGGCAGGTGGATGGCCTGGCCCGGGGCCAGGTCCACGCGGTTGAGCAGGATGGCCACCACCACGCCGGGGTCGTCCGGGTGGTGCTGGGCGACCTCGAGGGCCGTGGCCAGCGAGGGGTCGCGCTCGGCCAGGTCCGGCGCGGCCCGCAGCACGTCCACGACCTGCGCGACGGCGCCGGGAGCGCCCCACACGGAGTCGGGGTCGAGGATCGAGGTGAACGCGTCCTCGAGGTCCCCGGCGGCGAGGGCCTGGCTGACCCGGGCGGCGGCAACGGCGACGGCGGACGTGTCCCCGTCCGCCCGCTCCGTGAGGGCGCGGGCCAGGGCCTCGAAGCTGTCCGAGGAGACCTCGGGGGAGCGGAAGCCGCACATCGCCGAGAAGGGGGTCAGCGCGAGCAGCATCTCCGGCTTGTGGTTCGCGTCCCTGTAGTTGCGCTCCGGGGCGTCGACCGGCACGCCGGCGGCCTCCTCCGCGGCGTGGCCCGCGCGGGCCTGCTCCAGGGTGGGGTGCGCCTGGATGGACAGCGGGGCGCTCGCGGCGAGCAGCTTCATGAGGAAGGGCAGTCGGCCCTCCGGTGCTGCGGGTCCGAGGCAGTGCTCGGGGTCCGCGGCCACCACCTCGTCCAGGCCGACGTGGGCGCCGTCCGCCACGACGGCGACGCACGGGGCGCCCGGATGGTCGCCCAGCCACAGCTCGGCCTCGGGGCGGCCGGTGGGCTCGCGTCCCTGCAGGTCGGCGAGGAGCGTGGGGGAGCCCCAGGCGTAGTCACGGATCACGGGCTTCAGGACGTGCATGCGCCCAGCCTAGGTCAGCCCGTCGGCCCGCGCGTCGCGCCTCACGGGGCGGGGACGCACAGCCCGTTCGTCGAGGACGCGTGGTTCAGCACGTCCTCCTGGCCCAGGTCCTCGGCCGTCATCAGGTCCTCGGCGGTGAAGGGCTCGCCGTCGGAGCGGGTCGGCGGGGCCGGCCACGTGGCCGGGTCGTCCTCGTCGACGTCGGGGGTCTGCGTCTCCTGCGCGACGACGGCCAGCACGGTGAGCAGCGGCGTCGCCGAGACCCCGGTCGGCTCCGATCCGGCGGTTGCGGACTCATCGGCCAGCATCTCGTCCACGCGGCGGTGGACGAGGTCGTAGTCGGGGTAGGTGGTGAAGTGGGTGCCCGTGTCGCCGAAGTCGGGCGGGCCGATGGTCAGCCGCCGCATCTTCTGGCCGCGCGAGCGCTCGGCGAGGTCCGCGAACGTGCCGAGCTGGGACTGCGGCAGGTCGGTGGTCACGATCTGCTCGCCCGCCGCGAGGATCCCCTCGAAGCGGGTGAGCACGGTGGCGGGGCTGAACTGCTCCAGCATCGCCGCCTGCATGCACTGCTGCCGGCGGATGCGGGCGTAGTCGGTGGACCAGTGCCGGGAGCGGGCGAAGGCGAGCGCGTCGTCGCCGTTGAAGTGGTGGGTGCCCGGCTCCCACCAGATGTTGCCCCAGGCGCCGTCGGGCCGGACGCCGCGGTGCACCACGTAGCCGCCGCTGACGACGTCCACCCCGCCCATGGCGTCGATCAGCTGGGCGAAGCCGCCCATGTCCATGAGGGCGTAGCCGGAGACGTCCAGGCCGAGGATGCCGCCGGCGGCGTCCTTCATGGCCTCGGCGCCGGGGTGTTCGGCGTCCGGGTAGAGGTCTGCGTGATGCTCCTCCACGTCCGTGTAGAGGGCGTTGAGGATGCACTCGTCGCCGCAGTCGAAGCCGTTGGGGTACACGTCCCACAGCGGGGAGCCCTCGACGAACGGCGCGTCCTGGAGATTGCGGGGCAGGGAGAACATCACGATGGCGCCGGTGCGGGCGTCCACGGAGACCACGTGCATGGAGTCCGGGCGCAGCCCCTGGCGGCCCTCGCCGGCGTCCGCGCCCAGGACCAGGATGTTGTAGCGGCCCTCGGCCTCCGGGACGGCCGGCCCCTCCTGGAAGACCTCGCCGAGCGCCCCGCGGCTCGTGTTCGCCGCCCAGCCGCCGTAGAGCAGGGCGCCGCTGGTGAGCACGAGCGCGAGCGCGGTGACCGCCGCCGTGATCTTCCGCGCGCCGGGGGCGAGCAGGTGCGGCCGGATCAGCCGGAACGTGTCCACCCACAGCACCGCCCAGCCCACCGCCAGCGCCGCCAGGACCACCGCCAGCCCGAGCAGCACGCCGTCCCGGGCCATGAGCGAGATCAGGCTCGCGCGGGAGACCAGCCACCACAGCAGCCCGAGGATCAGCACGGCCCACACGGTGACGGTGACCCGCAGCGCCACGCGGCCGAGCCGGCGGCTGCCGGCGACGAGCTGGGCGCCGCCGGGGACCAGCAGGGTCAGGGCGGTGAGGATCAGCGCCCGGCGGGTGCGCTCGGTGGGGGAGGCGACGCGTGGATCTCGGAGCGGGTCGGGCTGCGCGTGACCGGCGGGCACGGATCCGGTGGCGGGTGACATCAGCGGTCGGCGGCCATCCGCTCGCGCAGGCGGGCCCCCTTGGCCCGGGCCTGGGCGTTGAGCTCGTCGGCGTGCTCGGCGAGGGCGGCGCGCAGGCGGTCGCCCTCCGCGGTGTCGGCCGAGGCGAGGATGCGGGCGGCCAGCAGGCCGGCGTTGCGGGCGCCGTCGATGGAGACGGTGGCCACCGGCACGCCGGCGGGCATCTGGACGATCGAGAGCAGGGAGTCCATCCCGTCCAGGCTCTTGAGCTTCACGGGTACGCCGATCACGGGCAGGGGGGTGACGGCGGCGAGCATCCCGGGCAGGTGGGCCGCGCCGCCCGCGCCGGCCACGATCACGCGGATGCCGCGCTCGTGCGCGCGGGCGCCGAACTCCACCATCTCGTGGGGCATGCGGTGCGCGGAGACCACGCCGACCTCGACGGGCACGTCGAGCTCGCGCAGGGCCTCGGCGGCCGCGCTCATCACGGGCCAGTCGGAGTCGGAGCCCATCACGACGGAGACGACCGGGGCGTCGTCCTGGAGGGGCTGGGCGGGGGTCTGGGGCGTGGCGGTCATGGGCGGGCCTCCGTCTCGGTGCCGGTGGTGGGGGCGTCGTCGCGCAGGAGTGCGGCGGCGGACTCGGCGGTCCGCACGGCCTCCTCGAGGCTGAGGCCGTGGTCCGCGACGACGTTGACGTGACCGACCTTGCGGCCCGGGCGCACGTCCTTGCCGTAGAGGTGGACCTTGGCCTGCGGGTGGGCGGCGAGGGCCGCGACGCTGCCGGCGTGCAGGTCCTCGCGGGCGCCGCCGAGGACGTTCTTCATCACGACGCCGGCCCCGCGGGGGGCCGTCTCGCCCAGCGGCAGGTCGAGCACGGCGCGGACGTGCTGCTCGAACTGGCCGGTGACGGCGCCGTCCATGGACCAGTGGCCGGAGTTGTGGGGGCGCATGGCCAGCTCGTTCACCTGGAAGCCCGGGCCGACCCCCGGCGTCTCGAACAGCTCGACCGCGAGCATGCCGGTGACGTCCAGCTCCTCGGCGAGGCGGACGGCCGCGGCGGTCGCGGCCGCGGCGACGGCCGGGTCGAGGTCCTGGGCCGGGGCGACCACGAGGTCGCACACGCCGGCCACCTGGACCGAGTCGACGACGGGGTAGACGGCCACCTCACCGGAGGGGGTGCGCGCCACCTGCGCGGAGAGCTCACGGGAGAAGGGGACGAGGGCCTCGGCCAGCAGCGGGGCGATGCCGGCGCCGAGCCACGCGGCCAGGGTGCCGTCCGCGGCGGAGGTGCGGGCGTCGTCGGCGTCGTCGAGCTTGAGCACGCCCTTGCCGTCGTAGCCGCCGCGGGCGGTCTTGAGGATCATGGGCCAGCCGTGCTCGTCGCCGAAGGCGAGGACGGCCTCGAGGTCGTCGACCGGCGCCCACGCCGGGTTCGGCAGGCCCAGCCGCTCGACGGCGGCGCGCATGACCAGCTTGTCCTGGGCGTGCTGCAGCGCCTCGGGGCCGGGGCGCACGGCGACGCCGGCCTCCTGCAGGGCCCGCAGGTGCTCGGTGGGCACGTGCTCGTGGTCGAAGGTGACCACGTCCACCGTGGCCGCGAACGCGCGCAGGTCCGCCAGGTCCGCGTGGTCGCCGACCACGTGGGGGGCGACCTGGGCCGCTGACGCGTCCGGGGCCTCCGCGAGCACGCGGAAGGGCACGCCGAGCTCCGCGGCCGCGCCCGCCATCATGCGGGCCAGCTGCCCGCCACCGATCACACCGAGTCGAGGGGAAGTCACCCGCACAGGGTAGTCGGACCGGCTGAGAACTCCGTCACGGAGGGGCGGCCGACGCCGGATCCGAGGAGGTCGCGCGCCGGGGGCGCGGCTACAGTGTTCCCCAGCCCTGCGCGGGTCCGGCCCGCGTGCACACCCCCGTCCCGAACCGAGGAGTCCACGCCCATGCTGTCCGATCTCTGGGGCCGCCTGACCGGGATGGTCTCCCTGCTGTGGCGGGAGGTGGCCAAGTTCGGCACCGTCGGTGCGGCCGCGTTCGTGGTGGACTCGCTCGTCTTCTGGTGGATGATGACCGGCCCGCTCGAGGGGTCCAACGTCAAGGCCAAGATCGTGGGCGGCGTCGTCGCCACCCTGTTCAGCTGGGTCGCCAACCGCTACTGGACGTTCCGGGACAAGCGCTCCTCGAACAAGACGCGCGAGCTCGTGATGTTCCTGATCATGAACGCGATCGGGCTGGGCATCCAGGCGGGCTGCGTGTTCATCGCGCAGTATTTGATGGGCGTGACGGACCCGGGCGGCCTGTTCATCGCCGGCAACGTGGTGGGCCTGTTCTTCGGCACCGTGTTCCGCTACTTCGCCTACCGGTTCTGGGTGTTCAAGGAGGAGCTGGACGTGGAGCCCGGCTTCGCCAACGACATCGCGATCATCACCGGCCAGATGCCCGTGCTGCGCGACGAGCAGCTGCACCCGCACGGCCGGCACCGCACCCCCGACACCGGGGTCTGAGCGCCCCGGCCTGACCCCGCCGCCCCGTCAGGGGTGCACGGTCACCGCTTGACCCGCGTCCCACGCCTCCAGCGCGGCCCGCACTCCCGCCCACGTCAGGCGGGGGCGCGGGCCGTCGTCGTCCGGGGCGACGTCGGTCCCGGTCGGGATCGACGCGGGCCGCACGTGGTCCACGGGGCCGGGCAGGGCATCCGGCTGGGCGCGGATCTCGGCGGCCACGTCCACGATGGCCGGGTCGGCGGTCGGGCCGTCGAACTCGGGCTCGAGGCCGCGCGGCAGGGCCACGGCGAACACGGTCACGGACGGGTCCGGCCACGCCTCCGGCCGATCCGTGAGGACGGCGGCGGGGGAGTCACCCTCGAGGGCGGGCTCGGCCTCGGCGCAGAGCACGCCGAGGGCGAGGGCGTGGGACAGCCAGTGGACGGGCAGGTCCAGGGCGACGGCGTCACCCGCGCCGATGCCCTCGGCGCCGAGCAGGCCCGCGAACTTGGCGGCCCAGTTCACGGTCACGCGGCCCGAGAGCTCGATGCGCTGGTCCACCGTGCCGGGGTCGTCCGGGGCCCCCGGCTCCTGGACGAGCGCGGGCCGCGGGGAGGAGGCGAGGCGGAGCACGAGGGGGCCGGTGGACCGGGGTGCGGAGAGGGAGACCATGGGCCCAGTGTGGCACCCGCCCGGTTTGACTCGGCATGAATCACACCGATGTAATGAACCCGGGCCAACGGTCCCGGCAGGAGGGGCCCGCCGGCTTGCCCGGCACCCACGCGGACCGCACGATCACCCGGCCCACACCGCCACGTCGATCCCGGGAAGAGGCGTCACACATGGAGCAGACCCAGCGAGTCGAGGACGCGCACCACGCCGATCCCGCGCAGGCGCCGACGCCTCGTCCGCGGAGCGTCCCCAGCGACTGGTTCCTCGACCCCGCCGACCCGCAGGCCGGCGTCCCGGGAGCGAGCCTCGAGGACCAGGCGACCGCCTTCCTCACCGCCCACGACCTCGACGACGAGACCGGCACCCCGGCCGCCACCGTCACCGCCCTCTTCCCCGGCGACGCGCGTCCGGTCGAGGCCGTGCCCGTCTCCCAGGACTGGGCCGCGATCCCGGGCGTGACCACCGAGCCCGTCGAGGGCGAGCTGGCCTGGCAGGCGGACGCCCTGTGCGCGCAGACGGACCCCGAGGCGTTCTTCCCGGAGAAGGGCGGCTCCACGCGGGACGCCAAGCGTGTGTGCGAGGCCTGCACCGTCAAGGACGCGTGCCTGGAGTACGCCATGGCGAACGACGAGCGCTTCGGCATCTGGGGCGGGCTCTCCGAGCGCGAGCGTCGCCGCCTGCGCCGCGCCCGCGCCTGACGCGCGGCGCCCGTCCACCGGGCGCGGTGCCCGGTGCGGACCGCCCGGCCCGGGCTCAGCCGCGGCCCCAGCTGGGGTCGAGCACCTGCGGGTCCACGCCCAGCGCGTCGGCGCAACGGCTCAGCGCCACCCCGTAGACGGCCCCCTCGAGGTCGGCCGGGTCGGCCGCGTCCCGCAGCGGCCGCTCGAACAGGGTGATCAGCACCCCGTCCCGGCCCTGCCGCTCGGCCCGCGCGAACAGCGCCTCCTCATCCCGTTCCCGGCCGGCGTGCAGCTCGCGCAGCCGCTCGTCGAGCCGGTCCGGGATGCGCTCCACCCGCGCGGTCACGTGCCGCAGCCCGGGCGCGTCCAGGGAGCCCAGCCGGTCCACCGCCTTCTCGACGGCGGTCAGCAGCGCCTCGCCCCGGCCCCGCTCCGAGCGCGCACCGAACGGGCGCGGATGCCGCAGCCCTCGGCCACGGCGGTCCCGGCCGCCGCGCCCCGCGGGGGAGGAGACGCCGGCCTTGGCCGGGCCGCCCTCGACGCCCGGCTCGGCCCCCGCGGCGTCGCCCGCCCGGAACGGCAGGGGGTCGAGGGGATCGGAGGAGGCGGGCGCGGTCATGCGCGCCATGGTAGGCCACCGCCCCGGGCCGTCCGCCGAGTAGGGTGGCGGGCGTGGGACCCATGCGACGCTGCAGCAAGACCGGATGCCAGAGCCCTGCCCTGGCCACGCTGACGTACAACTACGCGGACTCGCAGGTGGTCATCGGGCCCCTGTCGCGCCGGGCGGAGCCGCACACGTACGACCTCTGCGGCGAGCACGCTCGGCGCACCACGGCCCCGCGCGGCTGGGAGGTGCTGCGGCTGGAGCTGCCCGAGCACTACGAGGCCGTCGACGCGGACGGCGGCGTGCGCACGGTCCCCACCCGGCCCATGGCCGTCCCGCCGGCCCGCCCCGGGCTGCGCGTGGTGCGTGACGGGGACTGACGCGGCACGTGTCGTGCCGTCCTGGGCCTCGCTAGGCTGGAGGGCATGACTGAGACCTCCGCAGAGTTCCGCACCCCCGACGTCGACCCGGCCTTCGCCAACCGCACCACCGTGCCCGGTGCCTCGTTCGACTTCACGGTCCGGGACCTGTCCCTGGCCGAGGCGGGCCGCCACCAGATCCGCCTGGCCGAGCACGAGATGCCGGGGCTGATGTCCCTGCGCGAGGAGTACGGGGAGGCCCAGCCGCTCAAGGGCGCCCGCATCGCCGGCTCCCTGCACATGACCGTGCAGACCGCCGTGCTCATCGAGACCCTCATCGCCCTCGGCGCCGAGGTCCGGTGGGCCTCCTGCAACATCTTCTCCACGCAGGACGAGGCCGCCGCCGCCGTCGTCGTGGGCTCGGGCACCCCCGAGGACCCGCAGGGCGTGCCGGTGTTCGCCTGGAAGAACGAGTCCCTCGAGGACTACTGGTGGACCGCCTCGCAGATCCTCACCTGGCCGGGCGCGGACGAGGATCCGGAGCTCGGCCCCAACATGATCCTGGACGACGGCGGCGACGCCACCCTGCTGGTGCACAAGGGCGTCGAGTTCGAGGCCGCGGGCGCCGTGCCCAGCGCCACCGAGGACGATCCCGAGGAGTACCGGATCATCCTCGAGACGCTGCGCCGCTCGCTGGCCCGCGACCCGCAGCACTGGACCCGCACCGCCGGCACCCTGCGCGGCGTCTCCGAGGAGACCACCACGGGCGTGCTGCGCCTCTACCAGCTGGCGCAGGAGGGCCGCCTGCTCTTCCCGGCGATCAACGTGAACGACGCCGTGACCAAGTCCAAGTTCGACAACAAGTACGGCATCCGCCACTCCCTGCCGGACGGCATCATGCGCGCCACGGACGTGCTGATCGGCGGCAAGGTCGCCGTGGTCTGCGGCTACGGCGACGTCGGCAAGGGCGCCGCCGAGGCCCTGCGCGGCCAGGGTGCCCGCGTGATCGTCACGGAGATCGACCCGATCTGCGCGCTGCAGGCCGCGATGGACGGCTACCAGGTGGCCCGCCTCGAGGACGTGGTGGGCGAGGGCGACATCTTCGTCACCACCACCGGCGGCAAGGACATCATCATGGCCGAGCACATGGCCGCCATGAAGGACAAGGCCATCGTGGGCAACGTCGGCCACTTCGACAACGAGATCGACATGGCCGGCCTGGCCCGCATCCCCGGCGTCGTGAAGACGGAGATCAAGCCGCAGGTCCACGAGTGGACCCTGGACGGCGGCACGGAGGCCGAGCGCAGCATCATCGTGCTCTCCGAGGGCCGCCTGCTGAACCTCGGCAACGCCACCGGCCACCCCTCGTTCGTGATGAGCGCGTCCTTCACCAACCAGGTGATGGCGCAGATCGAGCTCTTCGGCGGCTCCACGGGCACCGGCGCCCTGACCGGCGAGCACTACGAGAAGCGCGTCTACACGCTGCCCAAGGTGCTGGACGAGAAGGTCGCCCGCCTGCACCTGGACGCCCTCGGCGTCGGGCTGACCGAGCTGACCAAGGCCCAGGCCGAGTACCTCGGCGTGGACGTGGCCGGCCCCTACAAGGCCGACCACTACCGCTACTGATCCCCGGCGCCCGCGGGCGGACGGACCCACTCGAGAGAGGCACGAGCATGGCTTCCCATCAGGCCGGCCGCGGGCGCGACGAGCGCGCCGGGGCGGAGGACTTCGATTCCGGGCTGGACTACGGCGCGTTCGTCGAGGACGACGCCGCCGACGATCCGAACCGCACCCAGGCGCTGCCCGCCATGGGCCGGGACGACGACGGCGGCGCCCAGCACACCTCGGCGCTCAGCCCCGAGGACCTCGCCGCGCTGCGCGGCGGGGACGCGGCGGCCGCGGACCGACGCGACGCCGGCCGCCCGGCCGCGGACGCCGACCGCGACATCGTCGCCTCCCGGGCCGTGCCCGAGGGCGACCGGCGGCCGTTGCCCGGCGCCGACGAGCTCGGCCCGCTGAGCGCCGCCGTCGGGGCCCGCCCGGCGGGGTCGAGCACAGCCGCCCCGGTCGACCGCTACCCCGAGGACGGCACCGCCGCCCCCGTGGCCCAGGCGGCGGCCCTGCAGGGCCCCACGCCGGAGGAGCGCGCGCGCCTGCCCAAGGCGGGTCCGCGCCTGGCACAGGTGCTGCTGGCGATCCTCGCCCCGCTCGCCCTGGTGCTGGCCGCCGTCCGCCTCGTGGCGAGCCCGGTGTTCCTGTGGCTGGAGTACCACCGGCCCGGGTTCCCCGCGGACCGGTTCGGCTTCACCCTCGCCGACCGCATGCACTACGGCTCCGCCGGGCTGGACTACGTGACCAACCTGGCCGGGCCGCGATACCTCAGCAGCCTCACACACCAGGGCGCGCCCCTGTTCACCGAGGTCGAGGTCGACCACATGACGGACGTGAAGACCGTGCTGTGGATCGCCACTGCGGCGCTCGTGGTGCTCGTGGTGGTGTGCGCCCTGCTCATCGCGTCCCTGCTGCGCACCAGCCCCGGCGGGGTGCGCCGCGGCCTGTTCGCCGGCGCCGTGTGGCTGCCGCTCGCGGTGATCGCGCTCGCGGTCATGGCGGTGCTGGGCTGGGAGACGTTCTTCGCCGGGTTCCACTCGCTGTTCTTCGCGGACGGCACGTGGACGTTCTCCGTGCGGGACGCCCTCATCCGCCTCTACCCCCAGCAGTTCTGGGTGGACGCGGCCGTGGTGGTCGGGCTGGTGACCCTGCTGGCGTCCCTCGTGACGCTCGTGCTCACGTGGCCCACGCGCCGCCGTCGTGAGCTGAGCGCGGACCGCCGCGAGCAGCTGCTGCGGACCCGTCTGCGCTGGGCCCGGGAGGACGACGCCGTGGTGCGCTGACCGCCGCCGGACGGCACCGGGAACGGGCCGGGAGGACGAGGCGTCCTCCCGGCCCGTCGTCGTCCGGGGGGCGCGGGGTCAGCGGCGGTAGAGGGCCTCGACGTCCTCGGCGTGGTCCTCGATCACCTGGGCCCGCTTGAGCTTCTGGGACTGGGTGACGTGCCCGGAATCCTCGGTGAACGGGTGGTCCAGGATCCGGAAGCGGCGGATGGACTCGGCGCGGGAGACGCCCGCGTTGACCTGGTCCACCGCCTCCTGGATCGAGGCCAGCACGGTGGGGTCCGTCGCGGCCTCGGCCGGCGTGAGGCTGAGCTCGCGGTCCAGGGCCCACTGGGTGAAGGCCTCGGTGTCCAGGGTGATGAGGGCGCCCACGAACGGGCGGTTCTCGCCGACCACCACGACGTGCTCGATGAGCCGGTGCTGGCGCAGCGCCTCCTCCATGGGCGTGGGGTATACGTTCTTGCCGCCGGCGGTGATGATCACGTCCTTCTTGCGGCCGGTGATCCGCAGGAAGCCGTGCTCGTCCAGCGCACCGATGTCCCCGGTGCGGAAGAAGTCGTCCTCCATCGCCTCCGCCGACGCCTTCGGCATGCCGTGGTAGCCGTCGAACACCACGGGGCCGCGGATGAGGATCTCGCCGTCCTCGGCGATCTTCACCGTCACCCCGGCCACGGGCAGGCCCACGGTGCCCACGCGGTGCGCGCCGGGGATGTTCACGGTGGCCGGCGCGGTGGTCTCCGTGAGGCCGTAGCCCTCCACGATCGGGATGCCGGCGCCGCGGAAGAAGTGCACCAGCTCCGGGGAGAGGGCGGACGCGCCGGACACGCACGAGATCACCTCGCCGCCGAGGGCCTCCCGGATCTTGCGGTAGACCAGCCGGTCGAACAGCGCGCGCCGGGCGCGCAGCAGGGCCGAAGGCCCGGGGCCGTCCCCGAACTCGGCCTCGTCCACGGCCGTGGACCACTCGATGGCGGTGCGCTTGGCGGCCGCGTAGATCGGCCCGGTGCCGCTCTTCTGGGCCTTGGCCTCGATGCCGGCCTCGACCTTCTCGAACACGCGCGGCACGGCCAGCAGCCACGTGGGGTGGAAGGAGGCGAGGTCGCCGAGCAGCGTGGCCGGGGAACCGGAGTGGGCCACCTGGATGCGGGCGTACAGGCAGATGACCTGGACGGCGTGGGCGAGCACGTGGGCCAGCGGGAGGAAGAGCAGGGTGCGCGACGTTGTCGTCTCCGGGGACCACTGGACCACCTCGCGCGCGAAGTGCAGCACGTTGATGGCCGCGCCCACGAAGTTGCCGTGCGTGATCACGGCGCCCTTCGGGCGGCCGGTGGTGCCGGAGGTGTAGACGATCGAGGCGGGGCTGGCGAGGGTCGCCAGGGAGCGGGCGTGCTCGACGGCGTCGTCCGCCACGAACGCGCCGGCCTCGGCCAGCTCCGCCAGTCCGGCGTCCGTCAGCGGGAACGTCGCCACGTCCACGCCCGCGTGCCCGGCGGCCTCGGCGACGCGCTCGCCGAGCTCCTCGCTGCCGACGGCGACCACCCGCAGCCCCGAGTCCGTGACGATGTGCTCCACCTGGTGGGCGGAGGAGGTCTCGTAGATCGGCACGGAGACGGCGCCGGCGAACCACACGGCCTGGTCGAGGACGGCCCACGCGTAGGAGGTGGGGGAGAACAGGCCCACCCGGTCCCCGGGCTGGACGCCGTGGGCGATGAGGCCGGCCGCCACGGCGCGCACCTGGGTCAGGAACGCAGTGAAGTGGACGTCCACCCAGCCGCCCGCGCCGTTGCGCTGGGCGTACACGGGGGCGTCCGGCCGGTCGGCACAGGAGGCGACGATCAGGTCCGTGATGTTGGAGTCCGCCGGCGGCATGCCGACGAGCTCGGTGGCGGACTCATGGACGGGGCTCTGGTTCTGCACGGTCCGAGGGTATCCATTTCCGGGCGTGCGGCGCGCGGTCGGGCACGCCCGCGCCCGGGACGCGGCCGTCAGATCCAGCTGCTGAACCACATCCGCCAGCGCCACTGGTCGTACGGGATGACGTCGCCGATCCAGACGGGCAGGAAGAACAGGGACACGGCGACGGCGATCGTCACGTACGCCAGCACCAGGGCCGAGCCCCAGCGGGGCCCGGGCCGGCGACCCGGCCGCAGCAGCAGCGAGAGCGCCAGGGCGATCATCATCACGAGGAAGGGCTCATAGGCGATCGTGTAGAAGAAGAACATGGTCCGCTCGGGCCACAGGAACCACACCAGCTGCCCGGCCGCGTAGGCGCCGAGCAGGGTGCCGGCCCGCCAGTCCCGGTGGCGCACCAGCAGCCACACGCACACGAGGACGGCGGCCAGGCCCGTCCACCACACGAACGGGTTGGCGATGTCCGTGATGGCCGCCGAGCACGCGCCCGCGGCGTCCGCCGGGCAGATCCCCTCGCCGGGCTCTGCGCCCTCGTAGTAGTAGCTCACGGGCCGGCCCATGAACGGCCAGGTCCACGGGTTGGCGGCGTAGTCGTGGGGGCTGGTGAGGCCCTGGTGGAAGGTCGTGGACTCCACGTGGTAGTGCCACAGGGAGCGCAGCGGACCGGGGACCAGCCCGGCGAGCAGGCCCTCCGGCGGGTTGTCCCGGTGCCAGTCCCGGTAGTAGCCGCCCTCCGTGACGAACCAGCCGGTCCACGAGGCCAGGTAGGCGACCAGGCCGCCGCCCACCACGGCCACGAACGCGTACAGGCCGTCCTTCTCGACGCCGGCCCACGCCCAGCGCCGCACCCCGGCGGTCCGGCGCGCGGACATGTCCCACAGGACCGTGAGCAGGCCGAAGGCCGCCATGAACGCCAGCCCGGAGAGCTTCACGGCGCAGCCGGCGCCCAGCAGCACGCCCGCCAGCAGTCGCCACGGGCGCCAGCCGAGCCACGGCCCGCTGGCCAGGGCGTCGCGTCCCCGCCGGGCGACGTCGTAGGCCAGCCGCTCCGCGAGCAGCCGCCGCCCGTGGACGCGGTCCGCCAGGAGCGCGGCGAAGGCCGCGAGCACGAAGAACGAGAGGAAGATGTCCAGCAGCCCGATGCGGGACATCACCAGGTGGTGGCCCTCCACGGCCAGCAGCAGCCCGGCGACCGCGCCCAGGGACACCGAGCGCAGCAGGTGCTGCGTGGCGAGGGCGACCAGCAGGACGGACAGCGTGCCGGCCACCGCGGCGCTGAACCGCCAGCCCACCCCGTTGTCCGGGCCGAACGCGAGCATGCCCAGGCCGATCAGCCACTTGCCCAGCGGCGGGTGCACCACGTAGGCGGCCCCCTCGAGCGGCTCCGCCTCGCCGCGCGCGAACGCGTCGTTGACGTCCTCGTCCCACCGCCGCTCGTAGCCGGACTCCAGGAGGGAGTAGGCGTCCTTGGGGTAGTAGGTCTCGTCGAAGATCAGCTGGTCCGGGTGGGCCAGGTTCGTGAACCGCAGGACGCCGGCGATCGCCGTGACCAGCAGCGGCAGGATCCAGTGCCACCGCGTCAGGGGCGCCGCACTCACCCCGAGGCGGGCGCGCAGGGCGGCGACGCCGAAGGGGCCGTCGTCGACCGCGACGGCGGCGGGGCGGGAGGCGAGGGCGGTGGCGGGCACGGGCTCCATGCTAGGGGGACGGGTGGACGGCGAGACGTGCACGGTGACCGGGGCCGTAGGCTCGGGGCAGCCGTCCGTCCGTCGAAAGGTCGTCCCATGCCCGAGGGCCGCATCGTCCTGGCCGCCACCCCCATCGGCAACCTCGGGGACGCGTCCGCGCGCCTGCGTGAGCTGCTGGCGGAGGCGGACGTGATCGCCGCCGAGGACACCCGGACCGCGCGGCGCCTGTGCGCCGGACTGGGCGTCACCCCGGCGGGCAGGGTGGTGGCCCATCACGAGCACAACGAGGCGGCCTCGACCCAGGGGCTGCTGGACCAGGTGCGGGGCGGTGCCACGGTGGCGGTGGTCTCGGACGCGGGCATGCCCACGGTCTCGGACCCGGGGTACCGGCTCGTGGCGGCCGCGGTGTCCGCAGGGCTGCCCGTGACGTGTGCGCCCGGCCCCTCCGCCGTGACCACCGCGCTCGCCCTCTCCGGCCTGCCGACGGACCGGTTCGCCTTCGACGGCTTCGTCCCCCGCAAGGACGGGGAACGACGGCGATGGCTCACCTCCCTGCTGACCGAGGCCCGCACCGTGGTCGCCTTCGAGTCGCCGCAGCGTCTGGCGGACGCGCTGGCCGTCGTCGTGGAGGTCCTCGGTGCGGAGCGGCCGGTGTGCGTGGCCCGCGAGCTCACCAAGCTGCACGAGGAGGTGGTGCGCGGCACCGCGGCCGGAGTGCATGCCTGGGCTGCGGAGCGGCACGCGGGGGAGGGGATCCGCGGGGAGATCGTGCTGGTGATCGGGCCGGCCGCCCCCGGCGCCGAGGGCGAGGCGTCCGAGGCGGACGCCGTCGCCGAGGTGGCGGTGCTGGTGGAGTCCGGCACCCGGTTGAAGGAGGCCGTGGCGGCGGTGGCCG
Source organism: Micrococcus sp. TCR-5 (assembly GCF_052220525.1). NCBI lineage: Bacteria > Bacillati > Actinomycetota > Actinomycetes > Micrococcales > Micrococcaceae > Micrococcus > Micrococcus sp. TCR-5. The sequence goes on along the minus strand of NZ_JBQPDO010000003.1, from coordinate 14,787 downwards.
GAGCCCACGGGATGCGGAGCCGGGAGCTCTACCAGGCGGTGCTCGCGGCCCGGGGCTGACACGTCCCCGGCTGCACAGCCAGCAGCGCTTACCGCGTGAACAGTCGATTCACAACGGGCCTCTCAAGCGTGAATAATCACAGATTCCACGACTCGTCGGTTGTGGCAGGACCGCTACTATGTCAGAGTGCCTCATGCCTGTGGAGGTGCCCCAGGTCCCCAGAAGCACCACGAAAGGCTTGGCATGGTCAACGAAACTCGAGCGATCTCGCGCCGACAAGTAACTAAGGGTGTCACCTGGTCCGTCCCGGCGATCGCTGCCACCGCCGCAGCCCCGGCCTTTGCTGTATCGAGCGTTGGCGTGGTTGCCGGCGCAACTCTGTACGCGAACCCGCTCATGACGAAGTACGTCCAGGCGCAAAACGGTACGACCGCGCTCTATCTGAATGCCACACCGGGCGTGGGTATCCCCGATGCCACGGCCTGCCAATCCGTCCAGAACAAGAAGATCTCGATCGTCTACACGGCTCCTGCGGGCATCGTCGACTTCCGCAAGGTCCTGAACGCTCGGAAGGCCGGCACCCCCTACAACACCTACACGAACGGCAGCGTGGGCGACAGCAAGACCTTCTACACGTTGAAGGTCGGGGACCGCTTCGTGACCGGCACCAACCCCGCATACTGGGAAGTCACCAAGCTGGCCTCGGACGGGTCCTCCATCACCCTGACGTATTCAGCACCCATTACCGGCTGCTATTACTACGCACAGCCGTCATTCAATCCCTACTTCTGGGCCAAGGACGTGGCGTCCATGGTCAACCAGGTCCACCTCACCGCGTATATCGGCACGCAGCGCGTCGCGTTCGACACGGGGGCCGCGTCGAACGTTACCTGGTCTGCCGATCGCCTCGAGATCATCGGCCCCAAGACGACGAACTGACTCGAGTCTCTCTCAACCCACGTGTCAGCGAGGGGTGGCTGCAGCCCTCTGCAGCCACCCCTCGCTGCATTCATGGGCGTTGCTCCCACCTGCTGGAGCCGCCACGAGCCGAGGGCTCGATGGAGTCGTCGGGTGTTCCACCCGGTGACCCAGTCCAGGATCGCGACCTCGATGGCGATCGCGGAGGGCCCTGGTGGCCCGTACCGGTTGCACCAGACCCTCAGTGTCTGCACGCCGACGCCGACTTGGGGTGCGACGGCACGGCTCGACTCCGATCTCGGACCGCCGTCGAGTGCCCGACGGTCGTGAACCATGCGCACAGCACGCTCACGCACCCCGGGACCGAACTTCTCGGGCCTTTCGATTCTTCTTGCTGAGACTCGGGACGAAACCCAGAGCGCTTCACCCCACGGAGGTTCTCCCGATCGTCACCGCGCGACGCTCACCAGCGTCCTGGCGGGGTACAGCTAGGATCGGCCGTGGAGCCGCTGCCGACCGCCGCCGGACGGCGTCGGAATAGCCGTGGCCGTCCACCCGTTTCCTTTCAGGAGGCGGGGCGTGCCGCCTCCGACCACCGACCCCGAAAGAGGTGCATCATGACCGTGACCGCTGAGCGCGAGAAGGCGCTGCTGGAGTCCGTCCCCACCGGCCTGCTGATCGACGGCGAGTGGCGCGATGCCTCCTCCGGCAAGACCTTCGACGTGAAGGACCCGGCCACCGGCAAGGTCATCGCGAGCCTGCAGGACGCGAACTCCGACGACGCCATGGCCGCCTTCGACGCCGCCTGCGCCGCGCAGGCCGACTGGGCCCGCACCCCGGCCAAGGAGCGCGCCGACATCCTGCGCCGCGCCTACGATCTGATCAACGAGCGCGCCGAGGACTTCGCGCTGCTGATGACCCTCGAGATGGGCAAGCCGCTCGCCGAGGCCCGCGGCGAGGTCACGTACGGCAACGGCTTCCTGCGCTGGTTCTCGGAGGAGGCCGGCCGCCACTACGGCCGCACCCTGACCGTGCCCGAGGGCACGCTGCGCATGCAGGTGCACCACCGCCCGGTGGGCCCGTGCCTGCTGATCACCCCGTGGAACTTCCCGCTGGCCATGGCCACCCGCAAGGTGGGCCCCGCCGTCGCCGCCGGCTGCACCATGGTCCTCAAGGCCGCCAAGCTGACCCCGCTGACCACCCAGCTGTTCGCGCAGGTGATGCAGGAGGCCGGCCTGCCCAAGGGCGTGCTCAACGTCGTCGCGGGCTCCTCCGCCTCGTCGATCTCCAGCCCGATCCTGCAGGACCGGCGGCTGCGCAAGGTGTCCTTCACCGGTTCCACCCCGGTCGGTGTGCGCCTCATGAAGGACGCGGCGGACAACGTGTTGCGCACCTCCATGGAGCTCGGCGGCAACGCCCCGCTCATCGTCTTCGAGGACGCGGACCTGGACGCCGCCGTCGAGGGCGCCTTCGCCGCGAAGATGCGCAACATGGGCGAGGCCTGCACCGCCGCCAACCGCTTCCTCGTGCACGAGGACGTGGCCGAGGAGTTCATGCAGAAGTTCGTGGCCAAGCTCGAGGCGCTCAAGCCCCTGCGCGGCACCGACCCGGAGTCCACCCTCGGCCCGATCGTGGACGAGGGCGCGCGCGACGACATCGACCAGCTCGTCCAGGACGCCGTGGCGGCCGGCGGCGAGGTGCTCACCGGCGGCCACAAGATCGAGGGCGACGGCTACTTCTACGCGCCGACCGCGATCAAGGTGGAGAAGGGCAACCCGATCCTCCAGCAGGAGATCTTCGGCCCCGTGGCCCCGATCGTGACCTTCTCCTCCGAGGAGGAGGCCATCGAGATGGCCAACGACACCGAGTACGGCCTCGCCTCCTACGTGTTCACCAAGGATCAGGCCCGGATGTACCGCGTGGCCGAGAGCATCGAGTTCGGCCTCATGGGCTACAACGTGGGCGTCATCTCCAACCCGGCCGCGCCGTTCGGCGGCGTGAAGCAGTCGGGCCTGGGCCGCGAGGGCGGCGCCGAGGGCATCGAGGAGTACACCTCGGTGCAGTACATCGGCATCGCCGACCCGTGGGCGGCCGCGAAGGCCTGACCTCTTCGCCGAGCCGTGTCCTCCGGGGGCGGTATCGGGTGGTATCCGACGTGGATACCACCCGATACCGCCCCCGAGGCGTGTCGGGGGAGGCCGGGCTCGGCTCCCTAGAGTGGGGTGCATGGCCCACGCATCCGAGACCCCCCTCGCCTACCGTGCCCCCGCCCCGCAGCCGGACGACGACGGCGGCCCGCGCCGGGACGCCCACGAGGAGAAGTCGGGACGTCGGCGGCGCCTCGAGTACCCGCCCGCACCCGAGCCGCTGCCGGCGCCCGTCGTGGACAACCACACGCACCTCGACTTCCGCGACGGCCTGGTCCGCGTGGACGTCCACCAGGCGATGGACGCGGCGGAGGCCGTGGGCGTGACCGGGGCGGTCCAGGTGGGCTGCGACGTCGCCTCGGCCCAGTTCACGATCGCGGCGATCGAGGCCGAGCCCCGCCTGCTCGGGGCCGTGGCGCTGCACCCCAACGACGCGGCCCGCCTGGCCGAGCGTGGCGAGTTCGAGGAGGCGTTCGCGCAGATCGCGGAGCTCGCCCGCCACCCCCGCGCGCGCGCCGTCGGCGAGACGGGCCTCGACTACTTCCGGACGCAGGACGAGGCCGGCCACGCCGCGCAGCAGGAGTCCTTCCGCCGGCACATCCGACTCGCCCGCGAACTCGGCACGGCCCTGCAGATCCACGATCGGGACGCGCACGACGACGTCGTCCGGATCCTGCTCGAGGAGGCGGCCGACGGCGGGCTGCCCCCGCACGTGGTGTTCCACTGCTTCTCCGGCGGGCCCGATCTGGCCCGCACGTGCGCCGAGCACGGCTGGCACATGTCCTTCGCCGGCCCCGTCACCTTCAAGGCCAACGACGAGCTGCGCGAGGCGCTGCGGATCGCCCCGGCCGAGCTGCTGCTCGTGGAGACGGACGCGCCCTTCCTCACGCCGCATCCGCATCGGGGCCGCCCCAACGCGCCCTACCTGATCCCGCTGACCCTGCGGGGCATGGCGGAGACGCGCGGCGACGACGTGGACGCCCTCGCCCGCACGGTGAGCGAGAACACCGCCCGGGTGTACGGCTCGTTCTAAGCCGATCCAGACCCGGCCCCTAGGATGGACGACGTGCTGATCCGACTCCTCAAAGCCCGGCTGCCCGAGGGAACGCAGTACCTGGTGGACCGCCCCATGCGGATCCGCCTCGTGTTCGTGGTCCTCGGGTCCCTCCTCGTGGCCGGCCTCGAGATGGTGGCGCTCGCCTCGATCCTCCCGCTGGTCAGCCTGCTGACCTCGGGTGAGCTGGGCTCCCCGGTGCTTGAAGGGCTGCTGGCCCGGTTCGGGGCCGTGACGGTGCCGGAGCAGACGGTGGCCTTCGCCGTCGTGATCGTGCTGGCCTTCCTGCTCAAGGCGATCCTGGTGCTCGCGTTCCGCTGGTGGACCATGGGGTTCACCAACCAGAACCTGATCCGCACGTCCGCCACGCTGCTGCGCTACTACCTGCGGGCCGACTACGGCCTGCACCTGACGCGCACGGTCGGCACCCTGGTCAACAACGTCACCGGCACCTCCAGCATGGCGTACACGGGCGTGGTGAACGCGTCCGTCACGTTCCTCACGGAGGCCGTGACGCTCGTCGCGGTGGCGGTCGTGGTGGGCGTCTCCATGCCGCTGACGGGGCTCGGGATGGCCCTGTACTTCCTCGCCGTCGCCTGGGTGATCAAGACCGTGATCCGCCGCCCGGCCTCCCGCCTGGGCTGGACCCTGGTGACCGCGGGGGAGCGGGCCAACACGGCGGCGCTGCAGGGCCTGGAGAACTACAAGGACGTGAAGATCCGCGGCAACGACTCGGCCTTCATGGAGGAGTACCGCGCGGCCCGCATGGAGAGCGCCGAAGCCACGCGGCTCAAGATGATCCTCACGATGATGCCGCGCTACGTGCTCGAGGTCGCCTTCGTGGCCGCCATCGCGGCGCTCGTGGCCGTGGCCTTCATCCAGGGCCGCGGCGGGGAGGCGTTCGGCTCGCTCGCCCTGCTCGCGATGGCCGGCTTCCGCGTGCTGCCGTCCATGGCCGCGCTCATGGCCACCACCAATGAGATCCGCACCTCCTGGCCGGCCTTCGAGCGCACGACGGCGGAACTCGCCGCCGCGCAGCCGGTCCTGCACGCGGCGGACCGGCCCTACGAGCGCGTCACGTTCGAGGAGGCCATCGAGGTGCGGGACGCGTCCTTCACCTACCCCGGCAAGACCGAGCCGGTCCTGCGCGACATCGACCTGCGCATCCCCTTCGGGTCCTCGTACGCCTTCGTGGGCGGCAGCGGTGCCGGCAAGACCACCCTGGTGGACCTGGTCATCGGCTTCCACCACGCCCAGCGCGGTGGGGTCTACGTGGACGGGGTGGAGCTCGAGGCCAACCCGCGCGGCTGGTGGGACAACGTGGCGTTCGTCCCGCAGTCCGTCACCGTGGTCAACGGGACGGTGCTGCACAACGTGCTCCTGGACGTCGAGGCCGCCCAGACGGCGGACCGGGCCGAGGTGGAGCGCGTGCTGCGCGAAGCCCAGCTGGGCCAGTGGCTGGACGAGCTCCCCGACGGCCTGGACACCGTGATCGGCGAAGGGGCCGTGGGCGTCTCCGGCGGCCAGCGCCAGCGCCTGGGCATCGCGCGCGCGCTCTTCCGGCGGCCCCGCCTCCTCGTGCTCGACGAGGCGACGTCGGCCCTCGACAACCTCACGGAACGCCGGGTCACCGAGGTGATCGAGTCGCTGCGCGGACGGATCACGGTCATCGTGGTCGCCCACCGTCTCTCCACGGTCAAGCGCTGCGATCAGATCGTGCTGATGGACCAGGGGCGGATCATCGGCCAGGGCACGTTCGCCGGGCTGCAGGAGACGAGCCCCGAGTTCCGCGAGCTCGTCCGGCTCGGTGACCTCACCACCTGAGCGGAGCCCGCGCCGCTGCGCCCCGGCTACCCTGTCCGGCGCCCCGATAGACTCGCGGGCATGGTCCAGCCCTCCCCGCACCCCGCCCCCGCCCCGCTGCTGAGCGCCGCGGACGTGCGGCGCATCGCCGCCGAGCTGGACCTGCGTCCCACCAAGCAGTGGGGCCAGAACTTCGTGATCGACCCGAACACGATCCGGCGCATCGTGCAGGCCGCGGACGTGACCGCGGACGAGCACGTGCTGGAGATCGGCCCCGGACTGGGCTCGCTCACCCTCGGCCTGCTGGACGCGGCCGCCGCCGTCACCGCCGTCGAGATCGACCCGGTCACCGCCGCCCGCCTGCCGCGCACCGCCGCCGAGTTCCGCCCCGGGGCCGAGGACGCCCTCGCGGTGCTGCACGCGGACGCCATGACGCTGAGCGAGCAGGCACTGGCCGAGGTCCGGCCCGCTGCCGCCGCCGGCGGCCCCACCGCGCTCGTGGCGAACCTGCCCTACAACGTGGCCGTGCCCGTGCTGCTGCACGCGCTCGCGGTCCTGCCGGGGCTGCGGCACGGCCTGGTGATGGTGCAGGAGGAGGTCGCGGACCGTCTCGCGGCCGGGCCCGGCTCCAAGGTCTACGGCGTCCCGTCCGCCAAGGCGGCGTGGTACGCGGACGTGCGCAAGGCGGGCACCATCGGCACCCAGGTGTTCTGGCCCGCTCCGCGCATCCACTCCGGGCTGGTCGCCTTCACCCGGCGCGAGCCGCCGGCGGGCAGCGCGTCCCGCCGGGAGGTCTTCGCCGTGGTGGACGCCGCCTTCGCCCAGCGCCGCAAGACCCTGCGCGCCGCGCTCGCCTCCTGGGCGGGGTCGCCGCAGGCGGCGGAGGACGCCCTGGTGGCCGCCGGCGTGGACCCACGCGCCCGCGGCGAGGCCCTGGACATCGCGGCCTTCGCGCGGATCGCCGAGCACGGCCCGCGGCGTGCGGCGGAGGAGGTGGTTGCATGACGACGGAGGACCTCGGCCTCGACCCCACGGCCCGGCACGTCACGGTCAGCGCCCCCGGCAAGGTGAACCTGTCCCTGCGGGTGGGACCCCCCGGCGCGGACGGCTACCACCCCGTGGCCACCGTGTACCTGGCCGTCAGCCTGCGGGAGACCGTCACGGCGATCGCGCGCACGGACGGGAGGATCACCGTCGGCCCGTCGGGCCGCCACATCAGTCTGGTGGACACCCAGGACGTGCCCTGGGACGAGCGCAACCTCGCGCACCGCGCCGCCGCACACCTGCGGCGCACCCTCGGGCTCGATCCTGACACCCACGGCGTCCACCTCGAGGTCGCCAAGCAGGTCCCGGTCGCGGGCGGCATGGGCGGCGGCTCCGCCGACGCGGCCGCCGCGCTGCTCGCGTGCAGCGCCCTGTGGGAGACCGGGCACACCCGCGCCGAGCTCGCCGAGCTGGCCGCCCCGCTGGGCGCGGACGTGCCCTTCAGCGTGCTGGGCGGCGCCGCCGTCGGGCTCGGGACCGGGGCCGAGCTGACCCCCGTCGCGGCCCGCACCCCGGTGCACCTCGTCCTCGTCCCGGCGGACGCCGGGCTGTCCACCCCCGTGGTCTTCCAGACCCTGGACGAGCTGCGCCGGGAGGGCCACCTGCCCGACGGGCCGACGCGCCCGGAGGTGAACGAGGCCGTCCTGCGGTCCCTCACCGCGGCGGACCCGCTCGAACTCGCCACCGCCATGGACAACGACCTGCAGACCCCGGCCGTCGTCCTGTTCCCCGAGCTCTCGGACGTCCTCGACCTCGGTATGGACGAAGGCGCGCTGCGCGGCATGGTCTCCGGCTCCGGCCCCACCCTGCTCTTCGTGGCGCAGGACGAGGCCTCCGCGCTGCGGCTGGCCTCGGCCATCGAGGAGCGCACGGGCGTGCGCGCCCTCCCCGTGCACGGCCCCGTGCCCGGCGCCCACGTGCTCTGACACCCGGCGGCGCACCCCGCCGCACCCGACCACCCCTCCTCCGTCCGGAAAGGACCACCTCCTCCATGGCCCACCTGCTCGGCGCCGAGAACATCGGCATCGCCTTCGGAACCCGCACCGTCCTCGAGGGCCTCTCCCTCGGCGTGGATGAGGGGGACCGGATCGGACTCGTGGGCCGCAACGGCGACGGCAAGTCCACGCTCATGCGCATCCTCGCCGGCCTCCAGGAACCCGACACGGGCCGCGTCACCCGCCGCGGCGGCGTCCGCGTGGGCGTGCTGGACCAGCAGGACCGGCTCGACCCGGAGCACACCGTGCGTCAGGCCGTGGTCGGGGACGTGGACGACCACGTGTGGGCCTCAGACCCCAAGGTCCGGGACGTCCTGGGCGGTCTCCTCGACGGCTTCGACCTGGAGCAGTCCGTGCGGGGCCTCTCCGGCGGCCAGCGCCGTCGCGTGGCCCTGGCCCGTCTGCTCGCCGGGGACGACGACGTCCTCTTCCTCGACGAGCCCACCAACCACCTGGACGTGGAGGGTGTCGCGTGGCTCGCCCGCCACCTGAAGCCGCGCTGGCGCCCCACCGACGGCGGCCTCGTGGTGGTCACCCACGACCGGTGGTTCCTCGACGAGGTCTGCACGCGCACGTGGGAGGTGCACGACGCCACGGTGGACCCGTTCGACGGCGGCTACGCGGCGTGGGTGCTCGCGCGCGCGGAGCGCTCCCGGCAGGCGGCGGTGACGGAGCAGAAGCGTCAGCAGCTCGTGAAGAAGGAGCTCGCCTGGCTGCGCCGTGGCGCCCCGGCGCGCACGTCCAAGCCGAAGTTCCGCATCGAGGCGGCCAACGCCATCATCGAGGACGTCCCCGCCCCGCGTGACTCGGTGTCCCTGGCGAAGATGGCCACGGCCCGGCTGGGCAAGGACGTCCTCGACCTCGAGCACGTGAGCCTGACGCTGGGGGAGAAGCCGATCCTCGACGACGTCACCCTGCGCCTGGCGCCCGGCGAGCGGCTCGGCGTGGTCGGCGTCAACGGTGCGGGCAAGTCGACCCTGCTGCGCCTGCTCGACGGCCGCATCGCCCCGGACTCGGGGCGGGTGAAGCGCGGCAAGACGGTGGTCTCGGCCACCCTCACCCAGGACGTGAAGGAGCTCGACGACGTCGCCCACCTGCGCGTCGCCGAAGTCATGGCCCGCGAAGGCTCGTCCTTCCAGGTCGGTGACCGCGAGATGTCCTCCGGCCAGCTGCTCGAGATGCTCGGCTTCGGCACCTCCCGGCAGTGGACTCAGGTCTCCGAGCTCTCGGGCGGCGAGCGCCGGCGCCTGCAGCTGCTGCGCCTGCTCGTGGGCGAGCCCAACGTCCTCATGCTCGACGAGCCGACCAACGACCTGGACACGGACACCCTGGCCGCCGTCGAGGACGTGCTGGACGGGTGGCCCGGGACCCTCGTGGTGGTCTCCCATGACCGTTACCTGCTCGAGCGCGTCACCGACCACCAGGTCGCCCTGCTCGGGGACGGCAAGGTCCGCGGCCTGCCCGGCGGGGTGGACCAGTACCTCGAGCTGCGCGCCGCGATGGACGAGGCCGGCGGCCCGGCCCGGGGAGCCGGCCCGGTACGGGGCCGCAACGACGTCGTCGGGACGTGCGCGGGCATGGGCGGGCCGGAGGAGGACACCGGGCCCACCGAGGCGGAGCGTCGGCTGGCCCGCAAGGAGATGGCCCGGCTCGAGAAGCAGATGACCCGGCTGCGGGACCGCAGGTCCGGCCTCGAGGCGCGGATGGCCGAGCTGGGGCAGGCGCAGGACTTCGACGCCCTCACCGCGGCCTCCGCCGACCTGAAGGACCTCGACGCGCAGCTGGACGTCCTGGAGGAGGAGTGGCTGCAGGCTGCTGAACTCGCCGAAGGGGACTGACCGGCGGGCGCGCACAGGAGGGTGCGGCGGCCGTCACAGCCATTCACAATTTCCGTCCTATAATCGGGGGCCGGGGCACGGCACCATGCCCGGCCCACATGACGTGGACCATCCCCCCGCGTCAGGACGGAGGAGCAGAGCGTGTTCGCGAGCCCCGGTGACGAGTCGACCACGCTTCGCATGGGCTCGACCGCCCGCGGTCGTGTCCTGGGCCGGCCCTGGGAGCGGGGCCTTCCACGACTCGTCCTGGTCGTGGACGTGGTCGCGGTCCTGCTCGCCACCTTCGTCTCGGCCCAGCTCCGCTTCGGCGGACCGCGGCGCACCACCCTCCCCGGCGCCGAAGTCATCGACTACAGCGTCATCAGCCTCGCGCTGAGCGCGGCCTGGGTGCTCGCGCTGACCATCCAGGGCTCGCGGGACATCCGGATCCTGGGGGTGGGCAGCGAGGAGTACAAGCGGGTCCTGCAGGCCACCCTGTACCTCTTCGGCACCGTCGCGATCCTCGCCTATGCGTCAGGTCTCGAAGTGGCGCGCGGCTACGTGGGCCTGGCTCTGCCGCTGGGCGTGCTCCTGCTCCTGCTGGGCCGGTTCCTCGTGCGCGGGTGGGTGGCGCGGCAGCGACACCGTGGCAGGTTCCGGCGGCGGCTCCTGCTCGTCGGCGGCCCGAAGGCGGTCCGGCACATCTTCCAGGCCCTCGACTCCGAGGCCGGTGCCGGCTACGCCCCCGTGGCCGCGGCTCTCCCCGGATACAAGGCCCGGCGGGAGGACTACCTCCCGATACCGGTCTCCACGGACCTGGACACCGTGGAGGACGTGGTCGCCCTCGTCGAGGAGCGCGACGTCGAAGCCGTGGTGATCACCTCAGGCCACCCGTTCGTCCCCGGGGACGTCCGCCGACTGGGGTGGGAGCTGCAGGAGCGCGGCGTCTCCCTGATCATGGCGCCCGCGCTCGTGGACGTCGCCGGACCCCGCCTCCACACGCAGCCCCTCGCGGGTCTGCCGCTCATCCACCTCTCCACCCCGCGCCTCTCCGAGGGCAAGGCGTTCGCCAAGCGGGCGTTCGACGTCGTCGCGTCGGGTCTGGGCCTGATCGCCATCTCGCCGCTGTTGATCGCCGTCGCGATCGCGGTCAAGGCCACGGACGGCGGGCCGGTGCTGTTCCGGCAGGAGCGCATCGGTCTCGGCGGCAGGCCGTTCACCATGCTCAAGTTCCGTTCCATGGTGGTGGATGCCGAGGAGATCCGGCAGCGGCTCGTCTCGGACGGCGGGGATGCGGACGTGCTGTTCAAGATGAAGGACGACCCGCGCATCACCCGGGTCGGCAAGCTCATCCGCCGCACCAGCATCGACGAGCTGCCCCAGCTCGTGAACGTGCTGCGGGGGGACATGTCCCTCGTGGGCCCGCGGCCCCACCTGCCGCACGAGGTCGAGGCCTACGAGCAGTACGTGCACCGCCGCTTCCTGGTGCAGCCCGGCATCACGGGGCTGTGGCAGGTCTCCGGCCGGTCCGACCTCCCGTGGGAGGAGGCGGTCCGCCTGGACCTCTACTACGTGGAGAACTGGTCCATCCTGGGCGACCTCGTGATCCTGGGGCGGACCGTCAAGGCCGTGATCGCCGCCGACGGCGCCTATTGACCCCGGATCCGCGCGACCCGTGTGGAAGAATGGGCCGTCGTCGCCGCCCCCTGGGGTCCGGCGCTCCGCCCTGGTGTAATGGCAGCACGCCGGCCTTTGGAGCCGTGCGGTCTAGGTTCGAATCCTAGGGGCGGAACCCCCGTCCGCTGACCCCCACCGGTGCAGGAGCCCCCATGTCCCAGCCGTCCGCCCGTCCCTCCGCCGTGATCGTCCTGGCCGCGGGCCAGGGCACCCGCATGAAGTCGACGACGCCGAAGATCATGCATGCGATCGGGGGGCGCTCCCTCGTGGGCCACGCGCTCGCGGCGGCCTGGTCGCTCGCGCCGGAGCACCTCGTGGCCGTGGTCCGGCACGAGCGGGCCCGCGTGGCCGAGCACCTCGAGACGGTGGCGGCCCAGCTGGGCATCGACGCGCTGGCGATCGCCGACCAGGACGACGTGCCGGGCACCGGCCGCGCCGTCGAGCTGGGCCTGGCCGCCCTGCCCGCGGACCTCGAGGGCACCGTCGTGGTGACCTACGGCGACGTCCCGCTGCTGACCCCGGAGACGCTCGCCCGCCTCGTCGCGGACCACGAGGCGGACGGCAACGCCGTCACCGTGCTCACCGCCACCCTCGAGGACGCCACGGGCTACGGCCGCATCGTCCGCGACGCCGAGGGCCTCGTGGAGCGGATCATGGAGCACAAGGACGCCCTCACCCACGCCGAGTCCACGGGGGATGACTCCTTCGTGGCGATCCGCGAGGTCAACTCCGGCATCTACGCCTTCGACGCCGCCCTGCTGCGCCGCACCCTGCCGGAGATCTCCACGGACAACGTGCAGGGCGAGAAGTACCTCACGGACGTGCTCGGCATGGCCCGCGCCGAGGGCGGCCGTGTCGCCTCGGTGGGCACGGACGACGTGTGGGAGGTCGAGGGCGCCAATGACCGCCGTCAGCTCTCCGACCTGGGCCGCCAGCTCAACGACCGCGTGCTGCGCGGCTGGATGAAGGAGGGTGTCACGGTCGTCGACCCGTCCTCCACGTGGGTGGACGTCACCGTCTCCCTGGCCTCGGACATCACGCTCAAGCCCGGCACCCAGCTGCACGGGGCGACGTCGGTGGCCACGGGCGCCGTCGTCGGCCCGGACTCCACCCTCACGGACACGCAGGTGGGGGAGGGTGCCGTGGTGAAGCGCACCGACGCCACGGAGGCCGTGATCGGCGCGGGCGCGACCGTCGGCCCGTTCACCTACCTGCGCCCGGGCACGGTGCTGGGGGAGGACGGCAAGATCGGCGCGTTCTACGAGACCAAGAACGTGACCGTGGGCCGCGGTGCCAAGCTCTCCCACCTGGGCTACGCCGGGGACGCCGAGATCGGCGAGTACACCAACATCGGCTGCGGCAACATCACCGCCAACTACGACGGCGTCGCCAAGCACCGCACCGTGATCGGCGCGCACGTGCGCACCGGCTCGAACACGGTGTTCACGGCCCCGGTCTCGGTGGGCGACGGCGCCTACACCGGCGCGGGCGCCGTGGTCCGCGAGGACGTGCCCGCCGGGGCCCTGGCGCTGAACGCCGTGAGCCAGCGCACCCTCGAGGGCTGGGTGCCGGCCAAGCGCCCGGGCACCTCCTCGGCCGAGGCCGCGCGGGCCGCCGGCGCGGAGGGCTCCGGCGCTCAGGGCTGACCCCGCGCGCCCGACAAGAGGTCGGCGTGTCACAACCGTACCGATTCCGGTACGGTTGTGACACCAGAGATGAGGTGGTGATCCCGTGACGTATCGTGACGATCTGTGGGACGTGGCTGCGGGGAACCACGGGGTCATCACCACTACGGAAGCGGAGGAGGCGGGCGTGCCCGCCGTCGAGGTCCGCAAGCTCGCCCAGCGCGGCGTTCTGCGGAGGCTGGCCCACGGGGTGTACCTCCATCGCCAGGTTCCCCGCGACCGGTTCACGGACGCGGCGGAGGCCGTGGCCACGGGCGGTGAAGATGCATTCCTGGACTGGGACGCAGTGCTGTCACTGTACGACCTCGCCCTGGTCGATCCCTCCGTCGTACGGGTGGGCGTGACGAGGCGGTACCGCGGCTCGCCGCGCGCGCATGTACGAGTGACACGACGCCGTCCCCCGCCGGGCGACGAGGACCTCACCTTTCACGGCGGCGTGCGAGGCCTCACGATCAACCAAGCCCTTCGTGAGGCACTCGACCGCATCCCTCTCGAGCGCGTCGCCGCTGCGATCGAGGAGGCCCGCGCGCGCGGGCTGCTCACGGTGGGCGAGGCGAGGAGCTTGAAGAAGGACCTGGAGGCGCGGCAGAACGGTGGACATCGTGGCGGTCGATGACGTGGTCGTGGGCCTGGGCGATCTGGGAGCTCGAGGTGCGCCCAGGAGCGAAGGCCAACTCAACCGTCGACTGGAGGCGATCGCTGACGCGATGGGCGTTCCGGTGGACCGGGTGCGCCGGTTGCTGGGAGCAGTGATCGTGGCGCAGATGTTGCCGGAAGGCGTCGTAGTCAAGGGTGGAAATGGCGTTCGACTCCGACATGGAGCCACCGGGACGCGGGCGACCCGGGATCTCGATCTACTGGCTCGCGATCCCCAGCAGGCGCTGAAGGACTTGACCGGGTTCGTCGACCGGGGATGGGGGGCCGCGCCCGGGAGCAAGAGAGAACTCAAGGCCGACCCGGCTGCGACCCGGGTGGCCTTCTTCGGCACGGTGCATGAGGACGATCCTGCGGAGCCTCTCGGAGTGCCCGATCCCTACGTCCTGTCACGAGCGAAGGTGACCCTGCATTTTCTCTCCGCGAGGACAAGTTGGGTGTCGGTCCCGATCGAGATCGGGCGCGACGAATTCGAGGGCAGCACGCTGGCGCAGCCAGTCGAGGTCGTGGCACCCCAGGTCGCGGAGGCGGTCACCGCGTTGGGATGTGGAACACCGCGGTCTGTGGCCGTGATGGCTGTCGAGCAGCAGCTCGCACAGAAGATCCATGCCGTCACGGATCCACATCAGACGCGAGGCCACGATCTCGTGGACATCCAGTTGCTCTGGCATGGGGCGGAGGCCGAGGGTGGTGTCGACATCCCGTTGCTCGCAGATCTCGTCAGCCGTACTTTCATGTTTCGGTCACCCGGCCGGACTGCGGCAGGACACACACCGCATGAGTGGCCGCCTCCGGTCGCTCACGTCCGGACTCTCGAGCAGGGGTACCTGGATGCGCTGGAGGAGACACGAGTGGGTGCGGAGGGACAGGCCAGGCTCCTGCAGCCGCGCGTGTCCGACGCGGCGGATTGGCTGGAGTCGTTGATCACAAGGATCGCGCGGGCCGCCGGCGCCGAGGGCTCCGGCGCTCAGGGCTGACCCCGCGCGCCCTAGG
>NZ_JBQPDO010000029.1:0-7065 GCF_052220525.1 Micrococcus sp. TCR-5 | reverse complement strand
GCAGGCCCCCGAGGAGTTCCTGGACGAGGACGGCGACGGCCGGGTGGACGGCCTGCGGATGCGCCGAATGGAGCTGGACGGTTCCGGTGGGGTCCGCCCGACGGACGAGACCGTGGACTACCCGGTGCAGGCGATCTACCGGGCGGTGGGCTACTTCGGGTCCCCGGTGGAGGGGGTGGAGTTCGATGAGGTGCGCGGGGTGATCCCGAACGCGGAAGGCCGGGTGCTCGACGCGGACGGTGCCCCCGTGCCGGGCCTGTACGCCTCGGGGTGGATCAAGCGGGGCCCGGTGGGGTTGATCGGGCACACCAAGGGTGACTCCCTGGAGACGATCAAGCATCTGATCGAGGACGAGCCGGGGCTGTGGACGGCCCAGGAGCCGTCGGAGGAGTCCGTGATCGAGCTGCTCGAGTCCCGTGAGGTCCCGTACACCACGTGGGCTGGTTGGCATGCTCTGGATGAGCATGAGAAGTCCTTGGGTGCGCAGGCGACGGAGGCCGGTCCGGTGGCGCGGGAGCGGGTGAAGGTCGTGGACCGGGAGGAGATGACCCGCATCTCCCGGGAGGGTGTCCTCCTCGGTGCCGGAGGCTGAGCCCTCGCGTCGGGTGGACCCGCGGCGGGGCGCGGGCCACCCCTCGCCCGCGCCGCGGCCCGCTCCCTACCGTGGTGCCCATGACCACCTTCGCCGCAGCCGAACGTGCCCGCCTCGCTGACCTCCTGCTCGAGAAGGGCCCCGACGCGCCCACCCTGTGCGGCGGCTGGAGCACCCGCGACCTCGCCGCCCACCTCTGGCTGCGGGAGAGACGGCCCGACGCCTTCGCCGCCCTGTTCATCCCGCCGCTGTCCCGCCACCTCGACCGCCTGACCGCGGAGACCAAGCGCCGCGACTACGCCGAGGTCGTGCGGGAGTGGGCCGCGGGCCCGTCGGCGCTGAACCCCATGCGGGCGGCGGACAGGCACGTGAACGCGGCCGAGCACTTCATCCACCTCGAGGACGTCCGGCGCGGCGAGTCGTCGGCCGGCGGCTCGCTGCCCGCCCCGCGCTCGTTCTCCCCGGACGAGGAGGACGCCCTCTACCGCTCGCTGCGCCGCATGGCCCCGCTGTTCCTGCGTAAGTCCGCGGCGCCGGTGGTCCTCCAGGGCCCGGGTCGCGCCCCGGTCACCGTCACCCGTGGGGCCGTGGCGCTGCGGGCGCCCGTCACGGTGACCGGCGAGGTCGGGGAGCTCCTCCTCTGGGCCTCGGGCCGGGACGCCGCCCACGTGGAGCTCGACGGCGACGCGTCGGCGGCCGTGCGCACCGCCCTCTGATGCGCTCCGGCCCGCGGCCACGGGCCGGCGCATCGTCCACTACACTGGCGGGCACAGGCGTCGACCCGGCCATCACCGGCGAGCCTCCGGAAGAACGGGCCGCACGGCCCCAGTAGAACCGGACGGGTAAGCCCGTCACAGCAGTCATCAAGCGGCCAGCACCCCGGGGACCTCCCGACGCCGGCAAGCAAGGTGGTACCGCGTCCGCGGCCGGCCGGAGGGTCGGGCCCTCGGGCGTCCTTGCACGGAACCGACGCCCCGGACGCAAAGGACCCCCGTGTACCCCCTCGCCTCCTCCGCCCCTGACGGCCGCACCCCCGCCTCCCCGCGCTTCCCGGAGATCGAGCGCCGCATCCTGGCGTACTGGGACGAGGACGGCACCTTCCAGGCCTCGATCGACCAGCGTCCCGCCTTCAACGAGGACGGCTCGCAGAACGAGTTCGTCTTCTACGACGGCCCGCCCTTCGCCAACGGCCTGCCGCACTACGGCCACCTGCTCACCGGGTACGTCAAGGACCTCGTGGCCCGCTACCAGACGCAGCAGGGCCGCCGCGTGGAGCGCCGCTTCGGCTGGGACACCCACGGCCTGCCCGCCGAGCTCGAGGCGATGAAGCAGCTGGGCATGACGGACAAGTCCGAGATCGAGGCCATGGGCATCGACAAGTTCAACGACGCCTGCCGCTCCTCGGTCCTGAAGTACACGGACCAGTGGCAGGACTACGTGACCCGCCAGGCCCGCTGGGTCGACTTCGAGAACGACTACAAGACCCTCACCCCGGACTTCATGGAGTCCGTGATCTGGGCCTTCTCCGAGCTGCACCGCAAGGGCCTGACCTACCGCGGCTTCCGCGTCCTGCCCTACTGCTGGAACGACGAGACCCCGCTGTCCAACCACGAGCTGCGCATGGACGACGACGTCTACAAGATGCGCCAGGACCCCTCGGTCACCGTCACGTTCCCGATCACCGGCCTCCCGGCGGACCCCGCCCTCGTGCCAGACGGCGGCGCCGACGCGGCGCTCGCCGCGCACCTGGCCGGCGTCCACGTCCTGGCCTGGACCACCACGCCCTGGACGCTGCCGACCAACGCGGCCCTCGCCGTCGGCCCCCAGATCCAGTACGCCGTGGTGCCGGCCGGCCCCGAGGGCGCGACCGCGGACGGGGACCGCTTCCTCCTGGCCGTGGACCTCGTGGGCGCCCACGCCAAGGAGCTCGGCTACGCCGACGCCGACGCCGCCCGCGCCGCGGTCACCGAGACGATCCCCGGCGCCCGCCTCGGCGGCCTGGCCTACGCGCCGCTGTTCACGGACGTGTTCGACGCCCACCGCGGGGAGACCTTCACCGTCAACGGCCGTGACCTCGGCGTCGAGGGCGCCCACCGCATCCTCGTGGACGACTACGTCTCCACCGAGGACGGCACCGGCGTGGTCCACCAGGCGCCGGCCTACGGTGAGGACGATCAGCGCGTGTGCGAGGCCAACGGCATCCCCGTGCTGCTCTCCGTGGACTCCGGAGCCCGGTTCCTGCCGCTGTTCGCCCGCGAGGACGTCGGGCGCGGCGACCTGCGCGAGATCGCCGGCGTCCAGGTCTTCGAGGCCAACCGCACGATCATCCGCGCCCTGCGCTCGCTGGGCCGGCTCGCGCGGGAGGCCTCCTACGAGCACTCCTACCCGCACTGCTGGCGCTGCCGCACGCCCCTGATCTACCGCGCGGTGACGTCCTGGTACGTCAAGGTCACCCAGATCAAGGAGCGCATGCTCGAGCTGAACGAGGAGATCACCTGGATCCCCGGCAACGTGAAGCACGGGCAGTTCGGCACGTGGGTCGCCAACGCGCGCGACTGGTCCATCTCCCGCAACCGGTACTGGGGCTCGCCCATCCCGGTGTGGGAGTCCGACCACCCCGACTTCCCCCGCCAGGAGGTCTACGGCTCGCTCGCGGAGATCGAGGAGGCCTTCGGCCGCCTGCCGCGCAACGCCCAGGGCGAGGTGGACCTGCACCGCCCGTGGGTGGACGACCTCACCCGCCCCCACCCGGACCCCGAGGCCGCCGCGGCCGGTGCGGTCATGCGCCGCGTCGAGGACGTGCTGGACGTCTGGTTCGACTCCGGCTCCATGCCGTACGCCCAGGTGCACTACCCGTTCGAACGCGCGGACTGGTTCCCCACGCACAACCCGGCGGACTTCATCGTGGAGTACATCGGCCAGACGCGCGGCTGGTTCTACACCATGCACATCCTGGCGACCGCCCTGTTCGACCGGCCGGCGTTCTCCAACGTGATCGCGCACGGCATCGTGCTCGGCTCGGACGGGCAGAAGATGTCCAAGTCGCTGCGCAACTACCCGGACGTCACGGAGGTCCTGGACCGCGACGGCGCGGACGCCATGCGCTGGTTCCTCATGGCCAGCCCCATCCTGCGCGGCGGCAACCTGATCGTCACCGAGGACGGCATCCGCGAGGGCGTCCGCCAGGTGCTGCTGCCGGCGTGGAACGCCTACCACTTCTTCACCCTGTACGCGAACACCGCGCACGACGGCGGCGCCCGCCCCGAGGGGTACCGCGCGCAGGAGCGGCACACCGCCGAGGACCCCCTGGACCAGTACATCCTGGCCGCCACGGGCCGCATGCTGCGGGAGGTCAAGGCCGGCCTGGACGCCTACGAGGTCTCGGACGCCACGGACGCGCTGCGCGGCTTCATGGACACCCTGACCAACTGGTACATCCGCCGGTCCCGTGAGCGGTTCTTCGACGAGGACACCGTCGCCTTCGACGTCCTCTACACCGTCCTGGAGGCCTTCACCCGGGCCGCCGCACCACTGATGCCGCTGATCGCCGAGGAGATCTGGCGCGGCCTCACCGGCGGCCGCTCGGTCCACCTGACCGACTACCCGGACGCCGACCTGTTCCCCCACGGGCCCGAGGCGGACTCCCTCGTGGCCCGCATGGATGCCGTGCGCCGCATCAGCTCGGCCGGCTCGGCCCTGCGCAAGGGGGCCGGGCGCCGGGTGCGCCTGCCACTGCCCCGCCTGTCCGTCGTCGTCCCGGACGCGGCGGGCCTCGAGGGCACCTACGCCCGCATCGTGGCGGACGAGCTGAACCTCAAGGACGTCGAGCTCACCGAGCTCTCGGAGGAGGCGATCGCCCGCTACGGCATCGGCACGGAGCTGAAGCTGAACTTCCGCGAGCTCGGCAAGGCGTTCGGCAGGCAGGTGCCGCTCGTGAAGCAGGCGGTCGACGCCGGCGCGTACGAGGAGACGGCCGAGGGCCTGGCGGTCACGCTCGCCGACGGCGAGACCGTGACCCTGGCCCCCGCGCTCTACGAGCTGCGCACCGTCTCCACCGGTGCCCCCGAGGGGACCGCGGTGGGCGTGCTGCCCGGCACCGCCGGCTTCCTCGTGCTGGACACCGAGGTCTCCGCGGAGCTGGCCGCCGAGGGCACCGCCCGGGACGTGGTCCGCGCCGTCCAGGCGGCCCGCAAGGACGCCGGCCTGGACGTCTCCGACCGCGTGCGCACGCGGATCGAAGGCCCCACCGCCGTCGTGGCGGCGCTCGAGGCCCACCGCGGTCTCGTCGCGGAGGAGACCCTCACGGTGGACCTGGAGCTCGTGGACTCCGGCGCGGCCGACCCGCGCAAGGACCCGGCCGACGACGCCATGAAGACCGTGGCCGTCTCCGTCGCGAAGGCAGACGCGTGATGCGCGGGGACGTCCCGGGCACGGTCGAGGAGGTCTACCGGGACCTGCTCGCCCGCGCCCCGGAGAACAAGATGCAGCCGCGGCTCGAGCCGATGCGGCGCGTGCTCGCGCTGCTCGGCGACCCGCAGCACGCGGCCCCGGTGATCCACCTGACCGGCACCAACGGCAAGACGTCCACGGCGCGGATGGTCGAGGCCGTCCTGCGCGCGTACGGGCTGCGCACCGGGCGCTACACCTCGCCGCACCTGCAGCGCGTCACGGAGCGGATCAGCATCGACGGCGCCCCCGTCGCCGACGAGACCTTCGTGCGCGTGTGGGGGGAGATCCTCCCGATCGTGCAGACCGTGGACGCGGAGCTCGAGGCCGCGGGCGAGGTCCCGCTGACGTACTTCGAGGCGCTCACCACGCTGGGCTTCGCGGTGTTCGCGGACGAGCCCGTCGAGGTCATCGTCCTCGAGGTGGGCCTCGGGGGCGTGACGGACGCGACCAACGTCGCGGACGCCGTCGTCTCCGTGGTCACCCCCATCTCCCTGGACCACACGGACCTGCTGGGGGAGACCGAGGCCGAGATCGCCGAGGAGAAGGCCGGCATCATCAAGCCCGGCGGCGCCCTCGTCTCCGCCGCCCAGGAGCGCGACGCCGCCCAGGTGCTGCTCGAGGCGGCCCGAGCGGCCGACGTGCCGTTCCGCTTCGAGGGCGTCGAGTTCGGCGTGCTCGAGCGCTCCCTGGCCGTGGGTGGCCAGCAGGTGTCCGTGCGTGGCCTCGCGGCCGAGTACCGGGACCTGTTCCTGCCGCTGCTCGGGGAGCACCAGGCGCAGAACCTCGCGGTCGCCGTGGCGGCCCTGGAGATGTTCCTGGGCGGCGGCGAGCGGCCGCTGGACGAGGAGCTGCTGCGCGAGGGGCTGTCCCAGGTCACCTCGCCCGGCCGGCTCGAGGTGCTGCGCACCGCCCCCACGCTCATCGTGGACGCCGCCCACAACCCGGACGGCGTGCGGGCCACGGCCCGCGCGGTGCAGGAGGCGTTCGGCTTCACCCGCCTCTCGCTGGTCGTCGGGATCCTCCAGGAGAAGGACGCGCCGGGCATGCTCGCGGCGCTCTACCGGGCGTTCGGCGACGACGTGGAGGACCTCGCGGTGACGCAGTCCTCCTCGGCCCGCGCCATCCCGGCCGGGGAGCTGGCCCGCATGGCCGTCGACGCCGGCTGGCCCGAGGATGACGTGTACGCCACCGAGTCCGTGCCGGACGCCCTGGAGTGGGCGGTCGGCCGCGCGGAGGCCCTGGAGACGAGCGCGGACGAACTGGCCTCCGGCACCGGCGGCGGCGTGCTCGTGCTCGGCTCGATCACCCTGGCCGCGGAGGTCCGCACCCTCGTGGGCGAGCCCCGCCACGCCGGCCCCGTCACCGTGGCCGCCCGCGGCCTCGACCCCGCCGACCTGCTCGACGCCGTCGGGCTGGCGGACGCCGACGAGGACGACCTGGACCCGGAGATCCTCGAGCTGCTCGAGGACCGCGACGACGCCGGCGCCCGCCGCCGGCCGGAGGAGGACCGATGACCCCCGACCAGCCGGAGACCGGAGGCGCCACGGAGCAGGGGCGCTTCGGCGACGAGTCCTGGCGCCCCGCGCGTGAGACGCGAGCCCAGCGGCAGTGGCGCCCCGGCACTCGTCGGCGCCGCCGCTCCGTGCGCGCCCTGTTCACCTCCACGATCCTCATGCTCGAGGCGGTGCTCATCTTCTTCCTCGGGCTCATGCTGTTCGGCATGCACCGGGACGAGCCGGGCGCCTGGTGGTTCGTGGCGGGCTACTCCGCGCTGGCCGTCGTCGCGGTGCTGACCTGCGCCCTGGTGCGCAAGCCCGTCGGCATCGCGATCGGCTGGGCGATCCAGGCCGTCCTGCTGGCCTCCGGCTTCTGGGAGTACTCGATGTTCGTGGTGGGGGCCCTCTTCGCGCTGACGTGGGCGTACGCCGTGATCAAGGGCGGTGCCATGGACGTCGAGAACGCCCACCGGGACCGCCTCGAGGCCGCCTGGGAGGCCGAGCACGGACGCTGAGACCCGGGCCCCA
>NZ_JBQPDO010000028.1:0-7703 GCF_052220525.1 Micrococcus sp. TCR-5 | reverse complement strand
GGTCGCGGGCGAGTACCGCCGGGTAGCTCGGGCCCTCGAGGAGTGTCATGAGGATGCGGGAGCGGGTCGGGTCGGCCATCGCCCGGCCCAGCCGGTTCATCACGTCCAGCCGCGAAGCAATAGTCAGCATGCGCTGAGCATACAGAACCTGCTGACCTCTCGTGTGTGGCTCCCGCTGCTGATATCTGCACATCTGCATAGGTGTATGGTCGTGGCATGAGTGTGACGCCGTTGGATTCGTGTCAGGTCACCGCCGTCCATCCGGAGAAGGTGGCGCTGACCCGGGAGAGGATCCCCGACGAGCGCGAGGCCGGCAGGTTGGCCGGGCTGTTCAAGCTCCTGGGGGACCCGCGCCGTGCCCGGGCGCTGTATGCGTTGCTGGAGGCCGGCGAGCTGTGCGTGTGTGACCTGGCGGCGTCGGTCGATGTCGCGGAGGCGTCGGTGTCCCAGGTGCTGCGGGTGCTGCGTACCGCTGGGGTGGTCGAGAACCGCCGGGAGGGGCGGATGGTGTACTACCGCCTCGCTGACGGGCATGTGCGGATGCTGCTGGACGTCTCCCGTGAGCACGCCCGCCACGAGGGGCAGGGCTGATGGGGGCGGGACACAGCCATGCCCCGGCGACCGGGCGTGCCGGTGGCCGCTACCGTCGGCGGCTGGCGGGGGCGTTCGCCCTGACGGCGGGCTTCTTCCTGATCGAGCTGGTCGCGGGGCTGGTGTCGGGGTCGTTGGCGCTGCTGTCGGATGCCGGGCACATGGCTGCCGATGTGGTGGTGCTGGGTGCGGCGCTGCTGGCGACGCGCATCGCGAGCCGGCCGGACTCCACGGGGCGACGCACCTATGGCTCCTACCGGGCCGAGGTGTTCGCCTCGGCGTTGGCGGTGCTGGCGATGCTCGCGGTCGGGGTGTACGTGGTGGTCGAGGCCATCAGCCGGCTGGGCGACGCGCCGGAGGTGGCCTCCGGCGCCATGCTCGCGGTCGGCTTCGCCGGCCTGGTGATCAACATCATCTCCATGCTGCTGCTGCGCAGCGGGGCCAAGGACAGCCTGAACGTCAAGGGCGCCTACTACGAGGTGATCGCCGACGCCGCCGGGTCGGTGGGTGTCATGGTCGCCGGCGTGCTGATCATTCTCACCGGCCAGCCGATCTGGGACGTCGTGGTCGCGGCGCTCATCGCGGTCTTCGTCATCATCCGGGCGGTGGTTCTGGGCAGGCAGGTGATCGCGGTGCTGGGCCAGCACGCCCCGGAAGGGGTGGACCCGGAGGACGTCGCCGGTGACCTGGACGCGGTCGAGGGGGTGGAGGAGGTCCACGACCTGCACCTGTGGACCCTGACGTCGGGGATGAACGTGGCCACGGCCCACCTGGTCGCTGACCAGGGCGCGGACCACGGCGCCGTGCTTGCCGGCGCGCGCCGGGTGCTGCGCGACCGTTACGGTATCGCCCATGCCACCTTGCAGGTGGAGGGCGCCGGCAGCGACGGCTGTCACGACCTGAGCTGGTAGCACTCGGCACGGAAGCCCGCTCGCGAGAGCCGCACATGCTTGAGCAACGTCTTAGGAGCGCGCGATGGCCGCGAAGCACGGCAAGGGCCCCGGGCCGGACGAGGGCCAGCGGCCGGCCCGGCGCGGGGTGGTGCTCACCCTGCTGGGGATCGGTCTGGTCGCCGCGGCTTACGTGGTGACGATCGTGGTCATGGTGGTGCGGTGACGCGGCCCAAACGGACCGCGGCCTCATGGCGGCGCCGCAAGGCGGTCATCGCGTCGTCCAGTGCTGTCCTCGTCGGGTCGAGCACGTAGAGGTCGTGAAGACGTCCAGATATAGGCCTGGGACGGGAGTTCTTGCATCGACTGAACTCCCCGGTGGTTGCAGGTCCGATACGCAGGGGTGCCAGTAAGTAGGGCTGATCGGCGCCCATTTTCTTGTCTCGCGCCCCGGGGCGAGGCGGTCCCCTATCGGTGTCCCTGTGTGCGGGGCAGGTTCACGCCGCGCAGCAGGAGAGCTTGGCGATGTCGGTGGTGAAGGCCTGCGCGGTGAGCTTGAGGCCTTCGGCCATGGTCAGGTAGGGGCTCCAGAGGTTGGCGACCTGGCTGGTGGTCATGCCGGCCTCGAGCATGTAGACCCCGGCGGCGGCGAGGTCGCCGGCGTCCTGGGCCAGGGCGGTAATGCCGATGATGCGGCCGGTGTCGGCGTCGGTGACCATCTTGATGAACCCGCGGGTGTCGCGGTTGACGATCGCGCGTGGGACGTGCGCGAGTGACAGGACACGGCTGTCGTAGCGGATCCCGGCAGCGGAGGCCTGCCGTTCGGTCATCCCGACGGCGGCCAGGGCGGGGCTGGTGAACACGACCCGGGGCAGGTGGCGGTAGTCGACCTCGAGGCCGGCGCCGGTGAGGGCGTTGTCGGCGACGAGGGCGCCGTGGGCCGCGGCGACGTACACGAACTGACGGTGGGCGGTGACGTCACCGGCAGCCCAGACGCGCGGGTTGGTGCTGCGCAGATGGCTGTCGACAACCACCTCGCCGTGGTCGCCGGTGCGCACGTCGACGGTGTCGAGACCGAGCGTGGCGGTGACCGGGCGGCGCCCGGTGGCGACGAGTACCTCGGCCGCCCGGAGTTCCTGTGAGCCGTCAGTGGTGGTGGCAGTGACCGTGACCTCGCCGGTGGCCGGGTCGCGGCGGACCGCGCTGGGCACCGCGCCGCGGATGATCTGGATGCCTTCGTCCGTGAAGATCTCATCCAGGGCGGTGGACGCCTCGGGTTCTTCCTGGGACGCCAGCCGTGAGCGGACCAGCATGGTGACCCGGACGCCGAGCCGAGCGAAGAGCTGGGCCTGCTCCATCGCGACGTAGCCGCCGCCGATGACCAGCAGCGACTCCGGGACGTGGTCCAGTTCCATCGCGGTGGTCGAGGTCAGGTAACCGGCCTCCTGCAGGCCGGGGACCGGCGGCGCCCAGGGCCTGGAGCCGGTGGCGATGAGGTAGTGCGCGGCCCGGACCGTCTCCACCGTGCCGTCAGGGCCGGTGACGCGCAGTGCCGGCTCGCTGGGTGTGCCGACGAACGTGGCGTCCCCGGGGTGGAGATCCCATCCGTACTCGGTGGCCAGGTCCAGGTACTTCTCGCCACGCAGTGACCCGACGAGCCGATCCTTGCCGGCGATCAAGGCGGGCATGTCGACCGGCCGGACTTCGGGGAGCGGCAGGCCGGGGAACCGGGAGGCGTCGAGTGTGACGTGGCGGGCCTCGGCGGTCGCGAGCAAGGCCTTGGAGGGCACGCACCCGGTGTTCACGCAGGTACCGCCGACGGTGCCACGCTCGATCATCACCACCCGTCTGCCGAGGTTGGTGGCGCGGATCGCGGCCGCGAACGCCGCCCCACCGAACCCGATCATTGCCAGGTCATACGACCTGCTGTTAGCCGTTGCCGTCATGAACTCCTCCTTCATCGCCCTCAGGATCGACCTTCCAGTGCACTGGAAGGTCAAGGGGGAGAATGAGTGGCATGCGGATCGGTGAGGTGGCTCGGGCGTCGGGCACGACGAGCAAGACCCTGCGGTACTACGAGGAGGTCGGGCTGCTACCCGCCGCGGACCGCACCCCGGCGGGCTACCGGGACTACGGCGCCGAGGTGCTCGACCGGCTGGACTTCATCCGCCGGGGGCAAGCGGCCGGGCTGACCCTGGCCCAGATCGGTCAGGTGCTGGACATCCGCGACCGGGGGCAGGCCCCCTGCCGGCACGTCACCGACCTGCTCGACACCCGCCTTGATGTGATCGACCGGCAACTCGCCGAGCTCGCGCAGCTACGCACCACGATCGCCGACCTGCGCGAGGACGCCGCCGCCGGCGACCCGGCCACGTGCTCCCCCGAGGATGTCTGCCGCTACCTGTGACACCGAAGTTCACGGGCCCGTGGCAGCGCATGGCGGCCCACTCTGTTGCGTTGGGGTGTTAGACCTTTCGCAACGGTTCTGTTGCGCGGGGTGCACCCTATCGCGACGCCTATTCCTCCGGCCTGCCGTCGGCCGCTGTCCCGGTGAAGGATCGGCTTGCGGAACGTGAGCCTCACTCGCAGCGCCCTCTTGCCCGCGTGCTTGGAGGCCGCCACTGAGCTCCGACAGAACCCCGCCATATAGCGGCGCAAGCCACACATGACACCGGGCGGCACACCGAGCAGCCGCCACAAACGACCGATTTAGCCGTTACACGCCCGTGAGTCGGAGCATGACTGAGCCCATTGAGGCCGGAATGGGGGGCGAGGCCACTGTGCCGATTCTGATTCTTTGTCCACACCACCGCGGGGGCCGTTTCAGCGGCCCCCGCGGTGGTGTTGCCGAGGTGTGGACTCAAGCCGCGCGGGGCAACACTCCGCGCAAGACGTCGGTGAGGGTGACGACCCCAGTGAACCGGTTGTCCTGGGTTACTGCGGCCAGCTGGCGGCTGTTGCGGCGCATGGAGGCAAGTGCTTCGTGCAACGGTGTGGTGGAGGGCAGCGTCAGAGCCTGCTGGATAAGCGGCTGGATTGGCGCAGAAGGCTCCATCGTGAGGGTGTCCCGCACGTGGACGACGCCCGGAACGCTCTCAGGGGTATGGTCCGGCTGGACCAGGATACGCAAGTGCCCTGAGCACGCAGCGGCATTCTGGACCGCCTCGACGTCGGCGTCGGGGGCGACCTTGACCGGGTGCTGACCCTGGGGGAGGAGGTCCCCGAGAGTGAGGGTCTGAAGGTCCAGGGCACCGGCCAAGGCTTCATGGTTCTGCCGGTCCAGGGTGCCGGCGGCGGCGGAGTGCTCAACCAGCTGACGAATGGCCGCTGCGTCGTAGCCGCCCACGGCGGCTTGGTCCACGGGGGTGACGCCGCTGAGGGTCACCAGGCGGTTGGCCAGCCGGTTGGCCAGCAGCAGCAGGGGGCGAACGGTCCAGACGAAGGCGCGTGCGGGCACGGCCACGGCTTTGGCTGCGGTCTCGGGGTGGGCAATGGCCCAGGACTTGGGGGCCATCTCCCCGATGACCAGGTGAAGGAAGGTCACGGCCAGCAAGGACAGGACGAAGGAGGCGGTTCCGGCTGCCGCTGCGGGGATGCCCCAGTCCTCCAGGACGGGGCCGAGCCATGCGTCGACGGCCGGCTTGGTGATCGCCCCCAGGGCGAAGGTGCACAAGGTGATGCCCAACTGGGCTGCGGCGAGCATGAGGGTCAGCTCGTCGACTCCCTTGAGAGCGGCCCGCGCGGCGCGGCTGCGTCCTGCCTCGGCCTCTAGCCGGTGCCGGCGGGCGCCCAGCAGGGAGAACTCCATGATGACGAAGATCGCGCTGAGCACGATCAGCGCTGTGGTCACGAGCATGACGATCAGTGGACCGTGCATCATCGCTCCTCGTCCGTGGTGGCGTCGGGCTGGGCCTCGTGGGCGGCATGGCTGCCGGCGGTGTCAGAGCGGGGCACCTCGATGAGGTGGATCCGCAGTCGAGCCGGGACCCTGCGTTGGATGGAGAGGACCTCGACCTGCAGGTGGCGGTCGTAGACCTCCTCAGCCCCGAAGTCTCGTGGGTCCTCGGGCAGGTCGATCGTGATGACCTCGCCTTCCCGGGGCAGACGGCCCAGAGCGTCGATGGTCAGACCGGCGGCGGACTCGGCCTCGGTCACGGGCAGGGGGTGCCCGACGAGGCGCTCGAGCTCGTCCAGGTGGGCCTCTGCGCTCAGGACCCAGGAGTGCAGGCCTGTGGCGGTGATCTCCTCCTGGGGGTGCAGGTCGTGCTCGTCCGTGAGCTCGCCCACGAGCTCCTCCGCGAGGTCTTCCACTGTGAGCACGCCGACGAAGCCGCCGAACTCGTCCACGATGCACGCCATCTGCTGCCCTGAGCCGTCGAGCTCCCGGGCTGCGTCGGGCAGGGACATCATCGTGGGCAGCACCAGTGCAGGGCGCATCAGGGCGGACACGGGGGTGTCCGGGGCCATCCGGGTCTCACCGAGCAGGTCGGTGAGGTGGACTACCCCGAGCGGTTCGTGTTCGTTCGAGATCACCGGGTAGCGGGTGTGGCCGGTGGCCATCAGGTCGCGCACCTGAGCCAGGGAGGTCTGGGGCTGAACCTCGTCCACACGCGAGCGGGGCACCATCGCGTGCTGCACGTCCTGGTCTGGGAAGTCCAGCACCCGGTCGATCAGGACGGAGACCTCCGCGGGCAAGGATCCGGAAGCTCTGGAGTCCAGGGCAATGCGGTCCAGGTCCTCGGCGGAGGCGGTGCTGTCGACGTCGTGCACTGGCTCGATGCGCAGGAGCTTGAGCAGCACCTCGGCCGCCTTGTCGAAGACCCAGATGAGCCAGCCGAACAGGCCGAGGTAGATCTGTGTGGGCCGGGCCAGAGCGCGGGCCAGGGGCTCGGGGTTGGCGATGGCCAAATTCTTGGGGTACAGCTCGCCGATGATCATCTGCACCAGGGTGGCCACCACCAGTACGCCCAGCGTGGAGATGGCGATGACCACTTCAGAAGGCAGTGCGGTGCCGCCGAGCAACTCGGTCAGGGCCGCACCCACCATCGGCTCTGCCACGTAGCCCACCATGAGGCCTGTGACCGTGATCCCCAGCTGCGCGCCGGAGAGCATGAAGGAGGTGCGGCGAGTGACCTGCAGTGCGCGGGCGGCGGCGCGGTCGCCGGCCTTGGCGGCGGTCTGCAGGCGGACGCGGTCTACAGACATGTACGCGAATTCCTGGGCCACGAAGAAGCCGTTGGCGGCGATGATCGCCAGGATGATGAGGGATCCGAGGATCAGTGTCAGGACTGGATCCATGCCTGAGTCACCTCCCCACGAGGTGCAGGCGACCCCGCCAGCTGCGGGGTGGGGTGGGGGTGACGCTCGGACTGTCACCAGGGCAGGCGGCTGGGCCGTCGCTCATGTATTCAGGGGCTCCATAAGGGGTCGAATGAATAATGGCGGTACGCTACCACCGGTAATCGGTCTCAGGGCAAGATGGGGGTGTGGCCTCGCAGCCGGCATCCCGCCTCTGCCCGCCACGATGTCCCATCGGGTGTACCCGTGCGAGGCAATCGAAGGCGATTGCTGAGATGGGTATCTCAACGGCCGAGATGGCGCACAGGTTCGATGTCAGCCAGAAGATACCTTACCTGGCTTTTAATTAATCCTCGGGCGCATAGACTTAAAGTTGCATGAGAAATGTCCGCCAAATCTACTCGGCGTTTATCAAATGTTATTGACTCACATCGCCTGAATAGTTTGCCCGCTTGGTCAGGCCCATCGACCACTGGGGTATGCCGACGACCCGCGGTGGTGTGGATCTCCATCCGAGCGTTTCCATCCGTTGTTGATTCGGACGCTTTTCGAGGAAGCCGCGCGATCGGTCGTCAACCACTTGACCAGACCTTGGTTCATCCCATCATCCTCACTTGGGAAAATCGCAGAAATTGAAGAGAGGGTAATTTATTCTGCGTAAAAAGCGACATGGATTGTTGATGCAGCGGGGGGCTTTTCAGAACTCCGACAGTGATGTGGGCGTCTCGGCCTGCAAGACGGTTCCCCTGGAATCTGACTCTCGTGGAAGAAGGATGCATCCAGGTGCAGCGCGTGGCGAAGACCCCGCCGTCCCGTCCGTCACAATGACCGACTGCGGTCCGGGCTGGACTGGTCGGGTCGCTAGGTGTAGGAGGTCATGACGTTGTTGACTCGGGCCGGGGCCAACGAGGCCGGCGGGGCGTT
>NZ_JBQPDO010000027.1:0-9563 GCF_052220525.1 Micrococcus sp. TCR-5 | reverse complement strand
CCGCCCCGAGGCCGTGCTGGGCGATAAGGCGTACTCCTCCCGGGCGATCCGCACCCACCTACGTGCCCGTGGGATCAAAGCGGTCATCCCCGAACCGGCCGACCAGCAGGGCCACCGCAGACGGCGCGGTGCCCGCGGCGGGCGCCCCGTTAGCCTCGACGCGGACGCCTACAAGGGCCGCAACGTCATCGAGCGTCAGTACGCGCACCTGAAGCAGTGGCGGGGTCTGGCGA
Source organism: Micrococcus sp. TCR-5 (assembly GCF_052220525.1). Lineage (NCBI taxonomy): Bacteria > Bacillati > Actinomycetota > Actinomycetes > Micrococcales > Micrococcaceae > Micrococcus > Micrococcus sp. TCR-5. Next base: position 9,330 of record NZ_JBQPDO010000027.1, on the reverse strand, counting down.
CCCGGTATGACAAGTACGCGATCGTCTACCGGTCCGCTGTGGTGCTGAATGCTGTGATCGCATGGTCCAAACGATTGTCAGACATGCCCTAGACTGGAGGGCGATCCGGCGGCGCCCCGCGTGCCGCCGCCCCCGTCCCCGGCACGCAGGAGTCCCGCCATGTCCACCGCCCCCCGCTCCGGCGGATCCCGCAAGCCCAAGGGCAAGAAGGGCCCCATGAAGGGCACCGGCGGCCACGGTCGCAAGGCGCTCGAGGGCCGCGGCCCCACCCCCAAGGCCGAGGACCGGGTCTACCACAAGGCGCACCGCGCCAAGCAGCTGGCCGAGCGCTCGGCCGCCAAGCGCGGTCCCGTGACGGACCAGGTCCGCGGCCGCGTGAAGCTCACGGATGAGACGGTCTCCGGTCGCAATCCCGTGCTCGAGGCGCTGCGCGCGGGCATCCCGGCCAAGGCGCTGCACGTGGCCGTGCGCATCGAGATGGACGACCGCGTCAAGGAGGCCCTGCGCCTCTGCCTCGAGCAGGGCGTGCCGGTCCTGGAGAACACCAAGCCGGAGCTGGACCGCCTCTCCGGCGAGGCCGTGCACCAGGGCATCGTGCTGCAGATCCCGCCCTATGAGTACGCGGACGCCACGGCCCTGGCCCTCGACGCGCTCGCGAAGCACGAGAAGGGGCACCTGCGGACCCCGCCGCTGCTGATCGCGCTCGACGGCATCACCGACCCCCGCAACCTCGGCGCCATCATCCGGGCCGGCTCCGCGTTCGACGCGGACGGCGTGATCGTGCCCGAGCGCCGCTCCGTCGGCGTGACCGCCACCGCCTGGCGCACCTCGGCCGGCGCGGCCGCGCGGGTGCCCGTGGCCCAGGCCGGCAACCTGAACACCACCCTCGTCGACCTGCACAAGGCCGGCTACTTCGTGCTGGGCCTCGACGGCGGAGGGGACGTCTCGCTGCCCGGGCTCGCCCTGGCCACGGAGCCGCTCGTGCTCGTGGTGGGGGCCGAGGGCAAGGGTCTGTCCCGCATGGTGCGGGAGCACTGCCAGCAGATCGTGTCCATCCCGATCGACTCGACGATGGAGTCCCTCAACGCCTCGATGGCGGTGGGCATCTCCCTGTACGAGATCTCGGTGCAGCGCGCCGGCGGGCGCTGACCCCCACGGCGCCCCCGCCCGGGATGACGGCCGGGCGGGGACGCGGGTGTCGCGCGCGGCGCCGTCGCGGGCAGAGTGTCCACAGTGACGCCGATCACATGGCAGGATGTCGCGTGGATGCGCGCACGTCTTGCCTGTGATGCGTGTCACCGCGCACAGTGTCTGCACTGTGTCCGACGGGCCCCCGTCGGCGAGCGCATCCCGCACCGCACCATCAGAACGAGGTCCGTCTCATGAAGCACCGCTCCCTCTCCCTCACCGCCGCCCTCGCCGTCGCCGCCCTCGGGCTCACGGCGTGCGGTGACTCCGGCTCCGGCGGCTCCGGCTCGTCCTCCGCCGCCGGCGGCGACGGCTCCTACACCGTGGGCATCAACCAGCTCGTCTCCCACCCGGCGCTCGACGGCGCGGCCGAGGGCTTCAAGGAGGCGTTCACGGACGCCGGCCTGGACGTGACGTTCGAGGAGCAGAACGCCCAGGGCGAGCAGGCCACCGTCACCTCGATCGCCTCCACCTTCGCCAACGACGGGGACGTGGACCTCGTGGCCGCGATCGCGACCCCCGCCGCACAGGGCACCGTCTCGGCCGTGAAGGACAAGCCGGTCGTGTTCATGGCGGTCACCGATCCGAAGGGCGCTGAGCTCGTGGCCTCGGACGAGGCCCCGGGCGGCAACGTCACCGGCGTCTCGGACCGCAACCCGGTCAAGGAGCAGCTGCAGCTGCTCAAGGACGTGAAGCCGGACGCCACGACCGTCGGCATCGTCTACAACTCCGGCGAGGCCAACTCCAAGGTCCAGGTGGACCAGGCCAAGGAGGCCGGCAAGGAGCTGGGCCTCGAGGTCAAGGAGGCCACCATCACCAACTCGTCCGAGGTCCAGCAGGGCGTGCAGTCCCTGTCCGGCGTGGACGGCATCTACGTGCCCACGGACAACGCCGTCGTCTCGGCGCTGGAGACCGTGGTGGGCTACGGCAAGGAGCAGCGCATCCCCGTCATCTCGGCGGACATCGACTCCGTGGAGCGCGGTGCCCTGGGCACGTACGGCATCGACTACACGGCGCACGGCAAGCAGGCCGGCGAGATGGCCGTGAAGATCCTCAAGGACGGCGCGAAGCCGGCCGAGCTGCCCGTGGGCTACGCCGACCCGGCCAACCTGCAGCTCGTGCTGAACCCGCAGGCCGCCGAGGCCTACGGCGTCGAGATCCCCGCCGAGCTCAAGGACAGGGCCGACCAGCTCGTCGAGGGCTGATCCCGCGCCTGCCCGCCTCCGCGGCGGCCCGGACCACGGGGTCCGAGCCGCCGCGGAGCACGTCGGCGGCCGGCCCATCCCGTCCCGCCGTCGTCCGTCCCCCTCGCACCGCCCGAAAGGCACCCACCCCATGCTGACCGCAGTGGAACTGGGTCTGATCTACGCCGTCGTCGCGCTCGGCGTGTACCTGACCTTCCGCATCCTCGACTTCCCCGACCTCACGGTGGACGGCTCGTTCACCACCGGCGCCGCCACGGCCGCCGTGCTCATCACGGGCGGCACGCCGGTGCCCCTGGCCATGCTCGCCGCCTTCGTGGCGGGCGCGCTCGCGGGCCTCGTCACCGGCCTGCTGCACACCAAGGGCCGGATCGACGGCCTGCTCGCCGGCATCCTCACGATGATCGCGCTCTACTCGATCAACCTGCGGATCATGGGCAAGGCCAACATCCCCCTGCTCGGCCAGGACACCCTGTTCACGTGGCTCGGCGACCTGGGACTGGCCCGGAACTGGGGCTCGATCCTCGTGCTCTTCCTCGGTGTGTTCGTGGTGAAGCTGATCCTCGACTGGTTCCTGCACACGGACCTGGGCCTCGCCCTGCAGGCGACCGGTGACAACGAGGAGATGATCCGCTCGTACGGCGTCTCCACGGACCGGATGAAGATCCTCGGCCTGATGATCTCCAACGGCCTCGTGGCCCTCGGCGGCTCCCTGCTGGCCATGTACCAGGGCTTCGCGGACATCTCCATGGGCATCGGCCTCATCCTCGTGGGCCTGGCGTCCGTGATCGTGGGCCAGGCCGTGTTCGGCCAGCGCACGGTCTTCTGGGCGACGCTCGCCGTGATCGTCGGCGCCGTGCTCTACCGCCTGATCATCCAGTTCGCCCTCAACGCGGGCCTGAGCCCGAACGACATGAAGCTGATCTCCGCGGCCCTCGTCGTCGTGGCCCTGCTGCTGCCGCGCTTCGGCTTCGCCAGGCGCCTGAGCCTGCGCACGCGGGGCACGGCCGCGACCCCGGCGCCGGCCGCCGCCGCTCCGGCCACCGCCGGCATGCCCCTGACTGGCGAGCCGGGCGGCGCCACCCCCGCCGCATCCGTCTCCGAGGAGGCCCCCCGTGCTTGAGATCTCACAGGTCTCCAAGACCTTCTTCCCGAACACCGTCAACGAGCGGCGCGCCCTGCAGGGCATCGACCTGCACCTGGCCGAGGGCGACTTCGTCACCGTGATCGGCTCCAACGGCGCCGGCAAGTCCACGATCCTGAACACGATCGCCGGCAAGCTGCTCCCGGACACCGGCACCGTGGCCGTGGGCGGCAAGGACGTCACCCGCATGCCGGACCACCGCCGCGCGGCCTCGATCGGCCGGGTGTTCCAGGACCCGACGGCGGGCACGGCCCCGAATCTCACGATCGAGGAGAACATGGCCCTGGCCTGGCGACGCGGGCACGCCCGCGGGCTCTCGCGGGGCGTCTCCCGCGCCCGGCGCGCGATGTTCCGCGACGAGCTCACGAAGCTCGAACTCGGCCTGGAGAACCGCCTCACCGCCAAGGTCGGGCTGCTCTCCGGTGGCCAGCGTCAGGCGCTCAGCCTGCTCATGGCCACGTTCTCCGGACCGAAGATCCTGCTGCTGGACGAGCACACCGCCGCCCTGGACCCGTCCCGGGCGGAGCTGGTGACCCGCCTGACCCGGCAGGTGGTGGCCGAGCACCGGCTCACCACGCTGATGGTCACGCACAACATGTCCCAGGCCCTCGAGGTCGGCAACCGGCTGATCATGATGCACGACGGCCGGATCATCCTCGAGCTGGACGAGCAGGAGAAGGCCGGGCGCACCCCGGCGGACCTGCTGGCCGAGTTCGGCAAGATCAAGGGCGCCGTCGTGGACGACAAGACCATGCTGTCCTGAGCGTCCCGTCCGGCGCCCCGTCCCCGGCCCGCCCCTCCGCCCCACGGCGGGCGGGCAGGCCGGCCGTTCTCACCGGCGCGGCCGCGGGGTAGCGTCGTGGCGTGAGCACCGTGAAGCCCGACACCCAGAGCGCCACCGCAGCCGATGTCCGCCTCCAGACCGTCACGGGGCGCATCCCGGTGACGGACGTGCAGCCCGTGGTGCTGGACGGCCGGTTCCCGGCGAAGGCCGTGGTCGGCGAGGACATCCCCGTCCGCGCGACCGTGTTCCGCGAGGGCCACGACTCCGTGCGCGCCACCGTCCGCCTGCTCGACCCGGCCGGCGCCGAGGTGCAGCGCGTGCAGATGCGTCCGGGCCGGCCCGGCCTGGACGAGGTCGTGGCCACGCTGCGGCCCGCCGAGCCGGGCCTGCACCAGTTCGTGGTCGAGGGCTGGGACGATCCGGTGGGCACGTGGAAGCACGCGGCCACCGTCAAGATCGCCGCCGGCGTCGACGTGGAGCTGATGCTCGCCGAGGGCGCCGCCCTGTTCCGCCGGGCCGCCGAGGACGCGGAGCGCTCGGCCGAGGACCGCGCCGTGTTCGAGGAGGTCGTTCGCGGCCTCGAGGACGAGTCGCTCATCCCGGCCCAGCGCCTGGCCTCCGCCGAGTCGGCGGAGGTGTCCGCCGTCCTCCACGCCCGCCCCGTGCGGGAGCACCTCACGAGCTCCGAGCTCTACCCGCTGGACGTGCAGCGTGAGCTCGCCGGCCGCGGCGCCTGGTACGAGTTCTTCCCCCGCTCCGAGGGCGCCCGCTTCGACGAGGCCTCCGGCACGTGGTCCTCCGGCACCTTCGCGACGGCGGCCCGCCGGCTCCCGGCGGTCGCCCGGATGGGCTTCCAGGTGGCCTACCTGCCGCCGATCCACCCGATCGGCACCTCGCACCGCAAGGGCCCGAACAACACGCTGACGGCCGGGCCGCAGGACCCGGGCTCGCCGTGGGCGATCGGCGCGCCCGAGGGCGGACACGACGCCGTGCACCCGGACCTGGGCACCGTCGAGGACTTCGAGGCGTTCGTGGCCGCGGCCGCGGACGAGGGCCTCGAAGTGGCCCTGGACCTGGCCCTGCAGTGCTCCCCGGACCACCCGTGGGTCGCCGCGCACCCGGAGTGGTTCACCACCCGCGTGGACGGCACCATCGCGTACGCGGAGAACCCGCCGAAGAAGTACCAGGACATCTACCCGCTGAACTTCGACAACGACCCGGGCGGCCTCGCCCAGGCGGTGCTGGACGTGGTGCGGGGCTGGGTGGCCCGCGGCGTGCACATCTTCCGCGTGGACAACCCGCACACCAAGCCCCTGTGGTTCTGGGAGTGGCTGATCGCGAAGGTCCGCGCCGAGGAGCCGCGCGTCGTGTTCCTCGCCGAGGCCTTCACCCGTCCCGCGATGATGCACGCCCTGGGCAAGGTCGGGTTCCAGCAGTCCTACGGGTACTACACCTGGCGGAACACGGCCGAGGAGCTCGCGGAGTACCTCCAGGAGATCTCGCACGAGACGCCGGCGTTCTATCGCCCCAACCTCTTCGTCAACACGCCGGACATCCTCACGGAGTACCTGCAGCACGGCGGCCCGGGCGCGTTCCGGATCCGCGCCGTCGTCGCCGCCACGGCCAGCCCGCTGTGGGGCGTCTACGCCGGGTTCGAGCTGTTCGAGCACGTGGCCCGGCCCGGCGCGGAGGAGTACATCGACAACGAGAAGTACGAGTACCGCCCCCGGGACTGGGAGGGCGCGGAGGCCGCGGGCGCCTCGCTCGCCCCGTACCTCACCCGGCTCAATGAGATCCGCGCGGCGCACCCGGCGCTGGGCGACCTGCAGAACCTGACCCTGCACGCCTCGACGCACCCTGACCTGCTCGTGTTCTCGAAGACGCGCTCGGCCCGGCCCGAGGGTGCGCACCGGGACGCCGAGGCGGTCACCGACGCCGGTCCCGCGGAGGACACCCTGATCGTCGTCGTCACCACGAACCCGCACGACGTCGTCGAGGCGACCCTGGACCTGGACCTCGAGGCGCTGCGTCTGCGCCCCGAGGACCGCGACGCGTCCGGGGCCGTCGAGGTGGAGGACCTGCTCACCGGCCAGCGCTGGCAGTGGGGCCGCACCCCGTACGTCCGCCTGGACCCCCACGTCGAGCCCGCCCACGTCCTGCGGATCGTCCGGAACGGCTGAGCCGCTCCCGACGCCCGCCGTCCCCAGAACAGGAATCGCCATGACCCCGTCCGCCGCCCCCCGCCCCGCCGTCGCCCCGCTCGCCGTGGACCCGGAGGTGCTGGCCGCCGTCGCGCAGGGCCGGCACCACGATCCGCACACCGTGCTGGGCGCCCACCCGCATCCCGACGGCGCCGCGGTCACCTACCGCGTGCTGCGCCCGCTGGCGCGCACGGTCACGGTGGTCCGCGCCGGCGACGGGCAGCGGGTGGAGCTGACGCACGAGCACGACGGCGTGTTCGCGGGCGTGGCCCCGACGCCCCGGGTGGCCGGGGCCGCCGCGGGCGACTACCGCGTCGAGGTGGCGTACGAGACCGAGGACGGCACGACCGGCCCCGTCCAGGAGCAGGACGACGCGTACCGGCACCTGCCCACGCTCGGCGAGCTGGACCTGCACCTGATCGGGGAGGGCCGGCACGAACGGCTGTGGGAGGTGCTCGGCGCCCGCGTGGTCCGCACCTCCGCCGACGAGGCCGTCGGCACGGCCTTCGCGGTCTGGGCGCCGAACGCGCGGGCCGTGCGCGTGGTGGGCGACCACAACGGCTGGGACGGCCGGACCCACGCCATGCGGTCCCTCGGCTCCTCCGGCGTGTGGGAGCTGCTGGCGCCCGGCGTCGGTCACGGCGACCGCTACAAGTTCGAGATCCTCGGCCGGGACGGGCTCTGGCGGCAGAAGGCGGACCCGATGGCCCGCTGGACGGAGGTCCCGCCGGCCACGGCCTCGCGTGTGCTCGAGTCCGACTACGCCTTCGGGGACCGCACCTGGATGGAGCGCCGCCGTCTCACGGACCCGCACGAGCGCCCGCTGAGCATCTACGAGGTGCACCTGGGCTCGTGGCGGCCCGGGCTGGACTACCGCGAGCTGGCCGAGCAGCTCGTGGAGTACGTGCAGTGGCTCGGGTTCACGCACGTGGAGTTCCTGCCGGTCGCGGAGCATCCGTTCGGCGGGTCCTGGGGCTACCAGGTGACCGGCTACTACGCCCCCACCTCCCGGTTCGGCTCCCCGGACGAGTTCAAGCACCTGGTGGACGCGCTCCACCGGGCGGGGATCGGCGTCATCGTGGACTGGGTGCCGGCGCACTTCCCGAAGGACGAGTGGGCGCTCGCGCGCTTCGACGGGACCGCCCTGTACGAGCACCCGGACCCGCGGCGGGGCGAACATCCCGACTGGGGCACCCTCGTGTTCGACTTCGGCCGCACCGAGGTCCGCAACTTCCTCGTGGCCAACGCGCTCTACTGGCTCGGCGAGTTCCACATCGACGGGCTGCGCGTGGACGCCGTCGCCTCGATGCTCTACCTGGACTACTCGCGCGAGGACGGGCAGTGGGAGCCCAACGTGCACGGCGGCAACCACAACCTCGAGGCCATCGACTTCCTGCGCGAGGTCAACGCGACCGTGTACCGCCTGCACCCCGGCGTCCACATGATCGCGGAGGAGTCCACGGCCTTCTCCGGGGTGAGCGCTCCCGTGGACGCGGGCGGTCTCGGCTTCGGCAAGAAGTGGAACATGGGCTGGATGCACGACACCCTGGCCTACCTGTCCCAGGACCCGGTCAACCGCCGGTGGCACCACGAGCAGTGGACGTTCTCCCTGGTGTACGCCTACTCGGAGAACTACGTGCTGCCGCTGTCCCACGATGAGGTCGTCCACGGCAAGGGCTCCCTGCTGGGCCGCATCCCGGGCGACCGACGGCAGCAGCTGGCGACCCTGCGCGCCTACTACGGGTACATGTGGGCGCACCCCGGCAAGCAGCTGCTGTTCATGGGCGGGGAGTACGCGCAGCCGAGCGAGTGGTCCGAGGGCGAGGGCCTGGACTGGCCCGTCTCGTGGGATGAGGCGCACCGCGGGGTCCAGCTGACGATCCGGGAGCTCAACGCGCTCTACCGCAGCAAGCCGGCGCTGTGGTCGCTGGACCACAGCCCGGAGGGATTCGCGTGGGTGGACGGCGGCGACGCCGACGGCAACACGCTCGTGTTCCTCCGCATGCCCGCGGCGCAGGTGGTGCCGGAGCCGCGGATCGACGACGACGGCGCCGCGGCCCCGGCCGCCGAGCCGGGCGGCGCCCCGCTGCTGTGCATCACCAACCTCTCGGGGTCGCCGCGTCAGGGGCTGCGCGTGGGGGTGCCGTCCGCGGGGGAGTGGACGGTGGTGCTGGACACCGACGCGACCGACTTCCACGGTGACGGCTGGCGGGAGCAGACCGGCCAGTCCGAGGTGATCGCGGCACACGAGGGCCAGTGGCAGGGCCAGCCGGCCCACGTCACGGTGAACGTGCCGGCGCTGACCACCCTGTGGCTCCAGCCGACCCTGGACACGACGGCCACGCCCTGAGGAGTGGTGCACGTCACGGCCGGGGGTGACGGCGCTGGAGCGTCGAACGGGGCGGGCCAGGCCGAAGGAATCCGCGAGAACAGGCGGAAACCGGCCGCCCACCCTTGACCGCACGCCGGGTGCCGCCCCTGATTTTGTGTTCGGTGGGATTCGTGTGTAGAGTTCCATCTCGTGCTCAAGACGCCGACCGGGTGACCGGGAGGCGGGGTGAAGAACACAGAATCCGCGGATTCGTGCCGAGAATGGCAGGTCCAGGGCGGGTGGTGCTCACCGGGTGCGCGACCGGCAGTGATGCGGGTCGGGATTCCTGAAGAAGATGATCTGGTTTGACAGCCGGGGATCATGTGGTAAGCTTTTCGAGGCCTTCCACGTGGATGGTCCGGTGAGTGTCTGGCCCCGCGGAAGCGGAGTTGACATGGTCGGATCGCGTGGTAAGGTTTTCTAGCCCGGCCATGTGAACA
>NZ_JBQPDO010000026.1:0-10249 GCF_052220525.1 Micrococcus sp. TCR-5 | reverse complement strand
GGAGAGGCCCGCTCGTCTCATCTCAGCCCGTACCCCGTGGCAAGAACCTCATGACCCACAACACCTAGACTGGCCCCATGACCGGCGCCCCCATCCTGCCCCTGCTCGTGCTCAACGGCCCCAACCTGAACCTGCTGGGCACCCGCGAGCCCGAGGTCTACGGCACGGCCACCCTCGACGACGTCCGTGCGCTCACCGAGGCCCGCGCGGCCGAGCACGGGCTGACCGTGGACTTCCGACAGTCCAACCACGAGGGCGAGCTCATCGACTGGATCCAGGAGGCCCGCACCTCCCACGCGGGCGTCCTCATCAACCCCGCCGCGTACTCGCACACCTCCATCGCCATCCGGGACGCCCTCGCCGCCGTCGACCGGCCGATCGCCGAGGTGCACATCTCCAACGTCCACCGGCGCGAGGCGTTCCGGCACCACTCGCACGTCTCCGCCGTCGCCGACGTCGTGATCGCCGGGGCGGGCGTCCAGGGCTACGCCCTCGCCGTCGACTGGCTCGCCGCGGCTGTGCGCCGCTGAGCGCTGGTCAGGGCCCGCCTGGCCGTGCCTAGGGTCGGTGGTACGAGCCGGTGGCCGCATCAGGGCGCCGGCACCCGACGACGAAGGAGCCACGCCATGGGCACCCAGGATCCCCGCGCCCGTCTGCTCGAGAAGCTCGCGAAGGTGAACGTCTGCATGCTGACCACCGCTGAGCAGGACGGCACGCTCGTCACCCGCCCGATGGGCCTGCAGCAGGCCGAGGACGGTGGCACGCTCTGGTTCCTCACGCGCGCCACCTCCGACGTCGCCGCGGACGCCCCGCAGCGCCCGGTCAACGTCGCCGTGCAGGACAAGGACTTCTGGGCTTCCCTCGCGGGCCACGGTCAGCTCGTCCGCGACGACGCGCGCAAGAAGGAGTTCTGGAACCCGGCCACCGAGGCGTTCTTCGGTGAGGGCTCGAGCCCCGAGGATCCGCAGATCGTGCTCGTGCGCGTGGATGTGCAGACCGCCCAGTTCTGGGAGTCCCCGGGCGCGGTGGCCACCGCCGTCGAACTGGTGAAGGCCAAGGTCACCGGCGGCGAGGCCCACCCGGGCGACAGCGAGACCGTCCGCTTCTGACGGCGCCTCCCGACGCCGGCCTCGCGGCTGGTCCGCGGAGGGGCCGGCGAGCGCCGCGCGAGGGGCCTCGGCGGGTCAGTCGACGTCCTCGGCCGCCAGCTGGCCGCACGCGCCGTCGATCTCCTTGCCACGGGTGTCGCGCAGGGTGGTGGGGATGCCGGCGGCGTTGAGCCGGTCCACGAACTCGCGCGTCACGTCCTTCTCCGAGGCGGTCCAGATGGAGCCCGGCGTCGGGTTCAGCGGGATCGGGTTCACGTGCACCCAGCCCTTGCCCCGGGCGTTGAGCTTCTTGGCCAGCAGGTCGGCACGCCACGCGTGGTCGTTCATGTCCTTGATGAGCGCGTACTCGATGGACACCCGGCGCCCGGTGGCCACGAAGTAGTCGTACGCGGCGTCGATCGCCTCGTCCGCCTTCCAGCGCGAGTTCACGGGGATCAGCTCGTCGCGCAGCTCGTCGTCCGGCGCATGCAGGGACAGGGCGAACGTCAGCGGCACCCCCTCCTCGGCCAGCTTCCGGATGGCCGGCACCAGGCCCACGGTGGACAGCGTGATGTTCCGCGCGGACATGCCCAGACCCTCGGGCGAGGGGTCCACCATGCGGTGCACGGCGGCCATCACGCGCTTGTAGTTGGCCAGGGGCTCACCCATGCCCATGAACACGACGTTGGTGACGCGGTCGGCGTCGTGCCCGCCGTCCTTGCGCTTGCCGCCCAGTCCGCCCTGGGCGATCACCTGGTTGGCCAGCACGATCTGCTCCACGATCTCCGCCGTGGACATGTTGCGGGTCAGCCCGGCCTGGCCCGTGGCGCAGAACGGGCAGTTCATCCCGCAGCCGGCCTGGCTGGACACGCACAGCGTCACGCGGCCGGGGTACCGCATCAGCACGGACTCCACGAGAGCGCCGTCGAAGAGCCGCCACAGGAACTTGACGGTGTCCCCGCGGTCGGTCTCCATGCGCCGGACCTCGGTGAGCAGCGGCGGGAAGAACGCCTCCGCGATCGCCTCCCGCTTGTCCTTGGGCAGGTCCGTCATCTGCTCCGGATCGGTGGTGTAGTGCTCGAAGTAGTGCACCGAGAGCTGCTTGGCGCGGAACGCCGGCATCCCGATCTCCTTGGCCTTCTCCTGCCGTTCCTTCAGCGTGAGGTCGGCCAGGTGGGTGGGCGGCTGGGAGACGCGCGGCTGCTTGAACTGCAGCTGCGGTCGGCCGTCCGGGCCCATCGGCTGGGTCCAGCCCTCGGTCTTCGGCATCACCTGGGGGCGCTCGGCGGTGGCGGCCTCGCGGCGCTTGGGCGCGGAGAGCTGGTGGCCGACGCCGGCGCGGCGCATGCGCTCTCGGTCCTCGGCGAGCTGGCGCGCCTCGGACTCGTCGATCAGGCCGCGCTCGGGGCGGCCGAGGGCCGGCTTGCCGGCGCGGTCCCTCTGGCGGTTCGGGGTGGGCTTCGATCCGGGGCGGCGGGGCTGGTAGTCAGACATCGGCACCATTCTCCCAGACGGGGCGGACTTCGCGGCGGGTCGCCTCCACGTCGACGGCGCCGCGCGGCCCCGGCATCCGGGGCAGCCCCCGCAGGACCCAGCGGACGACGACGCCGCGCACCCTCGCCGGCAGCGGCCGGTACAGGGTCCGCGCCAGCCCCCAGAGGCGTGCCTCCCGGACGGAGTCCCGCCCGGTCCAGGACCAGCCGAGGCCGGCGCGCACGCGCCCCGGGAGGAGGCCGGCGGTGACGAACCGGGCCAGGGGCAGGGCCGCCCGCAGCGGCGCGGGGACGCCCTGGCCGGAGAACAGGTCGGTGGCGATCCGCCGCGCGTCGTCCGTGACCTCGAGCCGGGCCACCCGGTCGTCCCAGTAGTCCGCGAACGCCGCGCGGTCGACCGGCCAGGCGGAGGCGGGGACCTCCAGGCTCGTGGCGAGCGGGGCGTACCCGCGGTAGAGGCGGTCGGCGTCCTCGGCGTCGAGGGCGCCCCACATCCGGCGGCGCACCTGCTCCCCCATCGCGTAGAGGGTGGCGGCCACCCAGAGCTGGGCGTCCGGGTCGGCGGCGTCGTAGGGGTGGCCTCCGGCGTCGACCCCGCGGACCGGGCGGTGCGCCGCCCGCACCCGGTCGACGACCGCGTCTCGCAACGACGCGGCCTCGGGGAGGGTGACCGCGTAGATGTAGGCGAGCGTGTGGCGGAGCCGGCGCATCGGGTCCTCGGTGAACCGGGAGTGGACGGCGACGCCGGCCCCCACCGGCCGGTGCGCCACCTGGAGCAGGATCGCCGCGCCGGCGCCGGCGAGGATCACGGCCTCGCGGGCGAGGGCGGCCGCAGAGGTCGGGGCGGAGCGGCGGTCGGGGCGCATGGTCCCAGCCTCGCACCGGGCCGGGCGGAGGGGCAGGGGGCCGAGATGAACGGTGCCGTTCACCTTCTGTTCATCTTGCTGTTCGCCTGCCGCTCGTGGCACCTCGATCCGAGAACCGCATGATTGCGCTGATTTCGCGCCATGCAGGCATGCGCGACAGGGTGTCACAGGTCACGTTGGTGAACACGGAGTTGCACTCCGGGAGGAAATCTGTAAACTTGTTCACAAGCAGTTCACCTAGCGTTTACGGAACGCGAGGTCGAGACTCCACCGAACTCATCACCCGCGGCCCCGCCGCGACGATCCGCCGGACTCGTGGTCCGGCAACCGAAGGAGGTGCTCACCGTGAGCATCAACACGACCAGCCACCACCTGCCCACCGCCCCGAGCCCCCTCATGCAGCGCCACGTGCTCCAGCGCGTCGAGGAGACCCTCCTCCGCCGCTTCGAGGGCACCGTCACCGCCGAGACCGTCCGCTCGGTCGTGCGCGAGGTCGTCGCCGACCTCAAGCGCGGCGCCCGCATCACCACCTTCCTGCCGGCCCTCGCCGAGCGCGAGGCCACCCGCCGCCTCCAGGCCGCGACGCCGGCCCACGAGGCCATGGCCGTCGCCGCCTGATCCCTCACACCGACGCGAAGACCCGTCGGCCCGCCCCGCGAGGGGACGTGGCCGGCGGGTCTTCTCGCCTCCCAGGACGCTTTCGTTCGGGAAACGGCGGGCCCCAGCACGCTTTCGTTCGGGAAACGGCCGGCCTCAGGACGCTTTCGTTCGGGAAACGGCGTCACCGCTCCTTGCTGACGATGTCGTCCGGCACCTCCGCTCCGGAACGCCGTTCCATCGCCGCCCACGCGAATCCGGCGTGCGGCGCCGTTTCCCACACCAAAGCACCGCGACACGCCGCCATTTCCCGAACGAAAGCGCGACCGGCACGGGAGGCCTCAGTCCTCGGCGACGCCCAGCGCTCGGCGCATCGGCAGGAACTTGGCCCGGATCTCCGTGACCTCCTCCTCGGGCACCGCTCCCGGGACCATCCCGCCCCCGGCCTGCAGCCGCACCCCGCCGGGCACCTGCTGGCCGCAGCGCAGTGCCAGGGCGATCTCGCCGTCGCCGTCCTGATCCAGCCACCCGACCGGCCCGGCGTAGCGGCCGCGGTCCACGGGCTCGACCTCCGCGATCACCCGCACCGCGTCCGGCGTGGGGGTCCCGCCGACGGCCGCCGTCGGATGCAGCGCGGCCACCACGTCCAGCACGGTCCCCCGCCCATCCCGCAGCCGGCCGCGCACGGACGTGGCCAGGTGGTGCACGTTCGGCAGGGTCAGGACGGTGGGCGCGGGGTCGTCATCGGCGAGGTCGACGACGGGCGCCAGCGCGTCCAGCACCGACCGCGCGGCCCAGCGATGCTCCTCCGCCAGCCGCGGATCAGAGGCCAGCCGCTCCCGCAGCGCGGCGTCCTCCTCCTCGTCCGCGCCGCGCGGCATGGACCCCGCCAGCACCCGCGAGCCCACGAGCCCCGCGTGCCGCGTGGCAAGGACCTCGGGCGTGGCGCCCAGCAGCCCGCCGACGGCGAACACCCAGGTCTGCGGGTACTCGCGGCGCAGCTCCCCGATCGCCCGCCACAGGTCGGCGTCGTCCGCGGGGACGGTCATCGTGCGGCTGATCACGACCTTCGCCAGCTCCCCGCCCGAGTCGGCCATCCGCGTCAGCAGCTCGCGCACCCCGGCCGCGTAGCCGGCGTCGTCCCAGGCACGGTCGGCGACGCCGGCGGGCAGGGGCACCGCACCGTCGGCCAGCAGCCGGGCTCCGCGGTCCGCGGCGACGGCGGCTGCGAGCGCGTCCGCGTCCACGTGCTGGGCCACGTCCCGCACGCCGGACGGCGTGGCGCGGCGCAGATCCGCGGGGATGCGCAGGACCGCGGGCTCAGGCGAGTCATCGGCGAAGGTCGAGGAGATCCAGCCCCGCAGCGGGGCCGTCGGGTCCGGTCGCCCGGCGACGGCGGCCTGCCACAGCGCGGAGAGTCGGCGGAGCCGGTCGGGGCCGTCCAGGAGCACGGTCCAGCCGCCCTCGCCCCGCCACGCGTCGTCCCCGTGCGCCCACAGCACCGCCCGAGCGAACGGGGGGACGGCGGCCTCGGGGGTCCCGGTCGCGGAGGTGCCGAGGTCCGGGAGCAGGGAGCGGACAGACATGGCCCCATTCTCTCCCACCTCGGCGGACCCCCGCTCCGGGCCCGGGCCTCGGCCACCGCCCCGACGGCGGCGAGCGGCGTCGTCGGGCGCGGAGGGATCCCGTCAAGGCTTGCGCCGGCACACCCGACGTCGCAGGGTGGGGGCACCCGTTCACCTCGCGTTCAACCGACCGCCTTCCCCGGAGGACTCGCATCATGGCCCCCATCCCCCCGGACCCCCACGCCGATCACGCACCGGCGGTGGACGACATGCCGCTGGACACGACGGCCGCGCCGGACATCCCCGCCGCGGTGGACCCCGTGCCGCACGGGATGGCCGCGCACGTGCTCGAGCGCGAGGTCGGGCCGCTGATGGCGCGCTTCCCCGGCGTGGCCGACGAGGCGACGGTGCGTCAGCTCCTGTTCGACTCCTACGCCGAGCTCGCCGAGACGAGCCGCCACCCGGAGATGCTGCCGACCACCTCGGTGCAGCATGCCGCCTCGCGCCTGCGCGCCAGGGCGATCAACCAGGGCAGCATCGAGTCCCGCCACCCGCGTGTGCTGTTCGTCTGCCACGGCAACGCCGGCCGCTCGCAGATGGCCGCGGCCCTGCTCGAGAACCGCACCCACGGCGAGGTCAGGGCCCGCTCGGCCGGCACGGAGCCCGCCGGCGAGGTCATCTCCACCGCGTTCGAGGCGATGAACGAGATCGGCATCCCGCTGCACCACACGTACACCAAGGGCCTGGACCCGGACGTGCTCCGGGCCGCCGAGATCGTGGTGCTCTTCGACGGCGCGGATCCGTTCGAGATCCCCGAGGGCGCGCAGGTGCAGAAGTGGTCCGTGCCGTCGATCCGCGGCATGAGCCTCGAGCAGGTGCGCGGCGTGCGCGACGCCCTGGACCTGGAGGTCCGCGGCCTGATCGCCGATCTGGGCGAAGCCGCCACCCCGCTGCCGGAGGAGGGCACCCGCGTCGGCCGACCCCTTGACCCATACCCCCCTGGGGTATAGAACAGGGGGTATGAGCACGGACAGCACGACGACGGCGCCCGCCGCCGCCTCGCCCCTTCCGTCCGCCGCGGCGGACGCCTGCGACGGCCACCGGCCCCCGCACGAGGTGCACCGGGACAAGGCGAAGCACCTCGCTCGACTGCGCCGCATCGAGGGGCAGGTGCGCGGCCTCCACCGCATGGTGGACGAGGACGTGTACTGCATCGACGTCCTCACGCAGGTCGCCGCCGTCACGAAGGCGCTGCAGTCCCTCAGCCTGAACCTCACCTCGGAGCACCTGCGTCACTGCGTGGCGGAGGCCGCGGTGCAGGCCGAGGCGGAAGGCCGCACCGAGCTCATCGACGAGAAGGTCGCCGAGGCGACGGCCGCCCTCGGCCGCCTGCTGCGCTGACCGGCGCCGTCGCCCACCCACCACCGCACGAGGAGCACGAGATGACCACCACCGACCTGAAGATCACCGGCATGACCTGCGGCCACTGCGTCGCCTCCGTCCAGGAGGAGCTCGGCGAGATCGCCGGCGTCTCCGCCGTGGACGTGGACCTGAACGCCGGGGGCGTCTCCACCGCCACCGTCACCTCCGAGGGCCCCCTCGACCCCGCCGCCGCGCGCGCCGCCGTCGAGGAGGCCGGCTACACGCTGGTGGAGGGCTGAGCCCCATGACCCACCCCGCCTCCTCCGCCCCGGCCGGCCCGCAGCCCGAGACCACCCGTCGCGTCGACCTGGACGTCACCGGCATGACCTGCGCCTCGTGCGTGGGTCGCGTCGAACGCAAGCTGGGCAAGCTCGAGGGCGTCACGGCGTCCGTGAACCTGCCGCTCGAACAGGCCACCGTCACCGCGCCCGCCGGCGTGTCGGACGAGGAGCTCGTGGCCGCCGTCGAGAAGGCCGGGTACGGCGCCACGGTGCGCCGTCCCGCCCCGCCGGCCGGCCAGGCCGGGCACGCGGCACACGCCGGGCACGCCCACACCTCCGACCACGGCGAGGGCCACGCCGCGGACCATGACGGCGTGGACCACCACGACCACATGGCCCACGGTCCGGGCGAGGACGTGCTGAAGCCGCGCCTGATCGGCGCGGCGGTGCTGACGGTGCCGCTCGTGTTGATCTCCATGGTCCCGGCGCTGCAGTTCCCGCACTGGGGCTGGGTCGCGTTCGTCCTGGCGGCGCCCGTGGCGCTGTGGGCGGCGTGGCCGTTCCACTCGGCGGCGTTCCGCGCGGCCCGGCACGGCTCGTCCACGATGGACACCCTCGTGTCCGTGGGCGTGCTCGTCTCCTTCGTGTACTCGGCCGTGGAGCTGATCCTGGCGCCGGACATGACCGCCCACGTGGGCGGGACCATGGCGGAGATGGCCCACCACAGCCTGTACTTCGAGACGGCCGCGGTCATCACCACGTTCCTGCTGCTGGGCCGCTGGCTCGAGGCCCGCGCCAAGCGTGAGGCCGGCGCCGCGCTGCGCGCCCTCCTGGACCTGGGCGCGGCCCAGGCCACCCTCTACGACCCCGAGACCCACGCCGAGCGCACGGTGCCCGCCGAGTCCCTCGCGCCGGGCGACGTCGTGCTGATCCGCCCCGGCGAGAAGGTGCCCACGGACGCCGAGGTGCTCGAGGGCACCTCGGCCGTGGACGCTTCCCTGCTCACCGGCGAGTCCGTGCCCGTGGAGGTCGGCCCCGGGGACGCCCTCACCGGCGCCACCCTGAACACCTCGGGCCGACTCGTGGCCCGCGCGACGCGCGTCGGCTCGGACACGACGCTCGCCCAGATGGGGCGGCTCGTCTCCGAGGCGCAGACCGGCAAGGCGCGCGTGGCCCGGCTGGCCGACCGCATCTCCGCCGTGTTCGTGCCGATCGTGCTCGGGATCGCCGTGCTGACCTTCGCGGTGTGGATGATCGTGACCGGCGACCTGCCGTCCGCGCTGCGCGCCGGCGTGGCCGTGCTCGTGATCGCGTGCCCGTGCGCCCTCGGCCTGGCGACCCCGGTCGGCCTGCTGGCCGGCACCGGCCGCGCCGCGCAGCTGGGCATCCTCATCCGCGGCCCCGAGGTGCTCGAGGACTCGCGCACCGTGGACACGATCGTGCTGGACAAGACCGGCACCGTGACCGAGGGCCGCATGGCGCTGGCGGACGTGCTCGTCCTCGACCCCGCTTTCGTGGCCGAAACGGGCGCCTCCCGGAGCGCTTTCGTTGACGAAACGGGCGCCTCCGGGAGCGTTTTCGTTGACGAAACGGCGCCGGACCGGGCCGCCGATGTCCTGCTGACCCTGGCGGCCGCCGTCGAGCGCGGCTCCGAGCACCCGATCGCCCGCGCGATCGTGACCGGCGCCGAGGAGCGCGGCCTGACCGTGCCCGGCGTGGCGGACTTCGCCTCCACGGCCGGCGGCGGCGTGTCCGGGCTGGTCGCCCTCCCCCACGACGACGGCGCCCTCGGCTCCGGCGCGCACGGCGCCGCCGGCCCGGATCCGGTCCGCGTGGCCGTCGGCCGCGGCTCCGTCCTCGAGACCGCCCTCGACGGCGGCATCCCCGCCGAGCACCGTGCCGCGTTCGAGGCGGCGGAGCAGGCCGGCGCCACGGCCGTGTGGGTCGCGGTCGGCGGCCGCGTGGCGGGCGTCCTGTCCGTGCGGGACACCGTGAAGGAGACCTCGGCGGACGCCATCGCCCGGCTCAAGGAGCTCGGCCTGCGCCCGCTGCTGGTGACCGGGGACAACGCCGCCGTCGCCACCCAGGTGGCGGACGCCGTCGGGATCCCGGCCGCGGACGTGGTGTCCGGCGTGCGCCCCGAGGACAAGGTGGACGTGGTGACGCGCCTGCAGTCCGAGGGCGCCGTGGTGGCCATGGTGGGCGACGGCGTCAACGACGCCCCGGCGCTCGCCGCGGCGGACATGGGCATCGCCATGGGCTCGGGGACGGACGTGGCCCGCGAGGCCGCGCAGATCACCGTGATGGGCGACGACCTGCACCAGGTGGTCCAGGCACTCGACCTGAGCCGTCGCACCCTGGGGATCATCCGCACCAACCTGTTCTGGGCGTTCCTCTACAACGTGCTCGGCATCCCGGTCGCGGCCCTGGGCCTGCTGAACCCGATGATCGCCGGCGGCGCGATGGCGGCCTCGAGCGTGCTCGTGGTGCTGAACTCGCTGCGGCTCACCCGCTACGCGCGCTGAGCCGGGGCGGGGCTGGCCGGGCCGGGTCCACCCCGGACCGGCCGGCCGGTCAGGGCAGGCATTCGCGGGAGTACTCGAGCCACTGCTCGAGCTCGCCGGACTCCTCCCAGAGCTGGTAGAGCTCGGAGCAGGAGGGCTCGCGGATGACCACGCCGATCAGCTCGCGCAGGGTCTCGACGTCCTCGTCCGAGAACTGATCGATGAAGGCGGTGAGGTCCACCTCGTCCGTCTCCGCGTGCTCGAGCAGGGCCTCGAGGTCCGCGTGGTCCTCGTTCCGGGCGATCCGCACGAGCGCCCCGAGGGTGAGGAGTGCGGCGCCCTGGCTCGCGGTCAGGTGGCCCTCGTCCTCGTCGCGACGGAAGTTCCTGCGGAATTCGTCCAGGTCGAAGGTGCCGTCGAGGACCTCGTCCACGATGTCCAACGCCGTGTCGTTCTGGAAGACGTTTCTGCCCCATGCGCCCATGACCTGACC
>NZ_JBQPDO010000025.1:0-11482 GCF_052220525.1 Micrococcus sp. TCR-5 | reverse complement strand
GGCGGCCTCGACGCCCCTGGTCGGATCGCATAAGCGCTCTTCCCGACACCGACCGTCCGGTCCGACAGGATCCACGTTGAGGCGAGCCCTGCTGGTCCTCCCCGTCGGCGTGGTCCTCAGGGCCGTCGGCCGGGCTGAGGGGCGGCTGGTCACACCTTCGTCATCCCTGCCCGTAAAGGAGTCCGCGGGCCTCCGTGGCCGGCGATCTTCACGGAACCTTCAAGGTTGAGCCCTTCACCCGCGTCGGCGGGGCGGTCTACGGTCGATGGCAGGGCGGGCCGGCGAAGGCCGGTGCGTCGGATCAGATCGACGAAGGAGCACATCATGACCCATCACGTGAGCGCCATGCTGGACACCTACCCAAAGAATGTGGGCAACATCGACCGGCAGAAGCTGGCCGAGTGCATCCAGGCCTGCTTCGAGTGCGCCCAGACCTGCACGGCCTGCGCGGACGCCTGCCTGGCCGAGGACATGGTGGCCGACCTGAGGCAGTGCATCCGGTTGAACCTGGACTGCGCCGATGTTTGCGCCGCCACAGGCCGGATGCTGTCCCGGCAGACCGGCAACAACGTCGAGACCACCCGCGCCCTGCTCGAGGCCTGCCGGGCCGCCTGCAAGACGTGCGGGGACGAATGCGAGAGCCACGCCCAGATGCACGAGCACTGCAAGGTGTGTGCCGAGGCCTGCCGCCGGTGTGAGCAGGCCTGCGTGGACCTGCTCGTCACCCTGGGTTGAGCCTGCTGATGACCGTTCCCCCTTGAGGGCGGCCAGTCGTCCATGACGCGCGCAGGGAACCCGGACCACCGTGCTCCCTCGCCGCGGAAGGCTCCCATGGACTCGGAGAAGTATCAGAGGGTCAGGAACGGTGCCGGATTCGTCGCGGCGCTGGACCAGAGCGGGGGCAGCACCCCGGCGGCCTTGCACCTCTATGGGATCGACAAGGATGCCTACTCCGGCCCAGAGGAGATGTTCGACCTGGTACACCAGGTGCGCACACGTATCATCACCAGCCCCAGCTTCGACGGTGAGCGCGTCATGGGGGCCATCCTGTTCGAGAACACAATGAACCGCCAGGTGGAGGGTTCCCCCACGGGCGACTACCTGTGGAACAGCAAAGGCATCGTGCCCTTCCTCAAAATCGACCAGGGCTTGGCCCCGGAACAGCAAGGCGCCCAGCTCATGAAACCCATCCCGCACCTGGATGACTTACTGTCTCGAGCCGTCGAAAAGCACATGTTCGGGACGAAGATGCGCTCGGTCATCAAGCTGCCCGGGGACGGGGTGGGCTCCGTCGTGGAGCAGCAGTTCGGGCTCGCCCGTCAGATCCTCGTTACCGGGCTGGTGCCCATCATCGAGCCCGAGGGGGATATCCGCAGCCCCCGCAAGGCCGAGGTGGAGGACCAGCTCAAGGCGGCAATCCTCGCCCAACTGGACAAGCTCGGAGACGACCAGTCGGTCATCCTTAAAGTGACGCTGCCGGAGCGGGCGGACTTCTACCGCGAGTTCGTGGACCATCCCCGAGTGATCCGCGTCCTGGCCCTGTCGGGCGGCTATACCCGGGCCCAGGCCACCACCCTGCTGGCCCGCAACCACGGCGTGATCGCCAGCTTCTCCCGCGCCCTGACCGAAGGGCTGAGTACGGCCCAGAGCCCAGCGCAGTTCAATGCGGTGTTGGATGAGGCCATCAACGCGATCGCGACGGCCTCTCGCACCTGACCGGAGGCCATAGGACCGCTGCGGTAGTCCGCGGCCGCCGAAGCGGTGTCCGACCACCCCCCATTCCTGGGGCCGGGCACCGCCTCAGCGGCGTCTGCCGCGCAGTTCAACGGGCAGCCACCGAGGAGCGCACGAAGTCCTGGCGCACCCCCAAGGCGCGGTCGGTGCGCCGGATGGACTCGCCGCCGTCGTCGACGGTTCCGGTGAGGGCCCGGATCGCGTCGATGTTCTCGGGGACGACGATCGCCTGGTTGTCCACCGTGTAGGTGTAGTACAGCTCGTTGCCGTCCACGGTGAGGATGTCTTCCCAGAGGGCCACCTCATACATATCACCCCGGGGCCGGCCCAGGTCCTCCATGAGTTCCACGGTGCTATTGACCGCCACGACGCCGTCCGAGCGCCGGACGAAGGCGATCCGCGGCATCGCCCGGAACGCCTCCAACACCTCCTGCTTCTCGGCCGGGCGGGTGAGCTCGATCGTCCAGTAGTGCAGGTGGTTCTGAGTGTGGGCTCCCTTGGCGGCCATGGTGACCACGTCCAGGTCCGGGACCACCGACTGGGCGTCGGGCCCCTGATGGCTGGGGATTCGGCCCTCGGGGACGATGGTGTTCATGATCCCCGAGTGGTCCGATTCCCACGGATCGGTGGCCCGGCGGATGAGCACCCCCCGGGCCTTGGACAGCAGTCCGACGTCCTTCAGCGCGGTAAGGGCCCGGACGGTGGCGGTGGTATTGCAGGACACCACCCGGGTGCTGTCCCGGCCCAGGGCGGTGGCGTAGTTGGCGTGGGCGACGAAGGAGTGGCCGGTGAGATCGTGCTTCTCCCCGCCCTGGAACACGGATTTGACCCCGTGGGCACGGTAGAGCTCCAGGTTGCCGGCGCCCACCTGGGCCGGGGTGCAGTCCACCACGACGTCAACGTTCTCGAGCAGGTCGTGCAGGCCTCCGACGACGGGAAGGCCGGCATCCGCCATCACCGGTAGGGCCTGCTCGGTAGAGGCGTAGACGGGGATACCCTTCCCGGCCGCAGTCGCGATCCGGTAGTCAGCGATGACGTCACTGACTCCGACCAGCGCCATGTCCTCCTGGGCCCGGACCGCGTCGGCGACGCGTTTGCCGATGACCCCGTACCCGTTCACCGCGACCTTGATCTTGTCCTGCATGCTCGTCTCCTTTCCTGGAGGACCCGTTCCGGTTTCGGGGTCTATCGCCAGCCGCGTCTCACCGGATGCCCGCAGCGGACGACGGTGCTCAGAGCTTGTCGAGCATCTGTTGCATTTCGGTGATCTCGGCCTCCTGGTCGGCGATGACCTGCTCGGCGAGCTGCACGGCCTGCGGGTTCTGGCCGTCCTCGACCTCGTCCTTGGCCATGTCCACGGCGCCCTTGTGGTGGGCGGTCATCTGCTCCAGGTACAACCGGGCGGCCTCGGTGCCCTGGGCCTGCTCCAGGGCGGCCATGTCCTCCTCGGACATCATCCCGGACATCCCGCCGTGGTCCATGCCCTCCATACCGTCCGTGTCCACGGGGTCTTGGCCCCAGGCGGTGAGCATGGCGTTCATGCGCTCGATCTCCGGGCCCTGGGCGTCGATGACCTTCTGGGCGAACGCGGCCACCTCCGCCGGGACGTCATCCTTGGCCAGCAGCATCTCGCTCATCTCAACGGCCTGCTGGTGGTGCGGGATCATCATTTGGGCGAACATCACGTCCGCGTCGTTGTGCTCGGCGGAGACCTCCTCGGCCGAACCGGTCGCCGTGGTGGACGGTGTCGCGGTGGCCGTGGCCGCAGGGGTGGCGGCGGGGGCGGAGCTGGTCGCGGTGGCCGTGGCCGCAGGGGTGGCGGCGGGGGCGGAGCTGGTCGCGGTGGCCGAGGCCTCAGCGCCGGCGTTCTCGTCCTGGGCGCCGGTGCCGCAGGCGGTCAAGGTCAGGGCGGAGGCCAGGGCCAGGGCGGTCAGCGTCATGGTGCGTTTCATGGTGGGTCCTTCCACAGTGGGTTGAGGGTTCATATCAGAGTTAGCGCCAAGAGGCGCGATCAGGAGGTCGCGGGTTGAAGGGCAGCCTGCGACCGGGGGCGCTCGAGAGGAGCCAGGTGCTCCGGGTCCAGGTCGATCCGGCGCAGCAGCTGGGCGTTGAGGGCCACCACGATGGTGGAGACGGACATCAGGATCGCGCCCACCGCGGGGGAGAGCACGAACCCGATCGGGGCGAGCACGCCGGCGGCCAGCGGCACGGCGAGCACGTTGTAGCCGGTGGCCCACACCAGGTTCTGGATCATCTTGGTGTAGCTGGCCTGGGAGAGCTCGATCATCGACAGCACCGCGCGGGGGTCGTTGCTGGCCAGCACAACGCCGGCGGACTCCATGGCCACGTCGGTGCCGGCGCCGATGGCGATGCCGACCTCGGCCCGCGCCAGCGCCGGGGCGTCGTTGACGCCGTCGCCCACCATGGCCACGGACAGTCCCCGGGACTGCAACTCGGTGACCTTGGTGTCCTTGTCCTGGGGGAGGACCTCGGCGAAGACCTCGTCGATGCCCAGGTCCGCCCCGACGGCCTCGGCGACCTGGCGGGCATCGCCGGTGATCATCGCGACCTTGATGCCGCGGGCGTGCAGGGCGGCCACGGCGGCCCGGGACTCGGGGCGGACCTTGTCCTCCACGGCGACCGCGCCGATAACGGACCCCTCGCGCAGCACGTGCAACACCCCGGCCCCGCGCGCGGTCCAGGAGGCGGTGTGCTCAGTGATCTCCGCCGGCATGGTCAGGTTAAGCTCGCGCAGCATGTTCGGGCCCCCGACGAGGATCTCGGAGCCGTCCACGGTGGCGCGCACCCCGCGGCCCATGGCAGCACTGAAGTCCGTGCCGCGCTTGCGCAACGTGCTGGCCTGCGGGTGCTGCCCGGCGGCGGTGACGATGGCCCGGGCCACGGGGTGCTCGCTGTCAGCCTCGGCCGCGGCGGCCACCGCCAGCAGTTCTGCCTCGGACACGCCGGGCATCGCGGTGACGGCGGTGACGACGTGGGCGCCCTCGGTCAGGGTGCCGGTCTTGTCGAACAGGACCACGTCGATGGTGCGCATCCGCTCCAGGGCCATCCGGTCCTTGATCAGGACCCCGGACTTGGCGGCCTTCTCCGTGGAGAGGGCGATCACCAGCGGGATGGCCAGGCCCAGGGCGTGCGGGCAGGCGATCACCAGCACGGTCACGGTGCGGGTGACCGCGTCGGTGGGCTGGCCGATCGCGGTCCACACGATCGCGGTGATGATCGCCGCAACCAGGGCGAACCAGAACAGCAGGGCCGCCGCCCGGTCGGCCAACGCCTGGGCGCGGGAGGAGGATTCCTGGGCGTCGGCGACCATCCGCTGGATCCCGGCCAGGGTCGTGTCGGTCCCGACGGCGGCCACCTTCACCCGCACGGTGTTGTCGGTGGCCACGGTCCCAGCGACCACCGTGTCCCCGGCCTGGCGCAGCACGGGCTTCGACTCCCCGGTGATCATCGCCTCGTCGAACTCCGCGGCGCCCTCGAGGATGGTCCCGTCGGCCGGCACCCGGGCCCCGGCCCGCACTAGCACCACATCGCCCACGGCCAACTCGGTGATCGGCACGGTGATGGTGTCACCGTCCACGACCTTCTCGGCCTCCTCCGGCAGCAGCGCCGCCAGCGCGTCCAAGGCGGAGGAGGCCGCGCCCAGGGCGCGCATCTCCATCCAGTGGCCCAGCAGCATGATGACCACCAGCAGCGCCAGCTCCCACCAGAAGTCCAGCATCAGGTCCCCGATGCCCAGGGTCGTGACCCAGGAGGCGACGAAGGCCACCGTGATGGCCATCGCGATCAGCAGCATCATCCCGGGCTGGCGGGCGCGCAACTCGGTCAGCCCGCCCTTCAGGAAGGGCATGCCGCCATAGAGGTAGATCACGGTGCCCAGCACCGGGGCGATCCACGCCGAGCCCGGGAACTCGGGGACGTGGTAGCCCAGCAGCTGCCCGACCATGTGGCTGAAGAACACCACCGGGATAGAGAGCACCAGTGAGACCCAGAACCGGTTCTTGAACATCGCGGTGGAATGCCCGGCGTGCTGACCGTGGTCGTGGACCTGGTGGTCCTCGTCCAGGGCCGAGTGGGCGTGGCCCTGGGGCATGGCCTGCCCGTGGGTGGCCGCGTCCGCGGGGTGGTGGGCGGCATGGTCGGTGTGGTTGGCGTGGCCGGCGTGGGGGTTCGGGTCTGGGTGTTCGGCGGTCTGGTCGGTGGGGTGATCGTGGTGGTGCGGGGTGCTCATGGTGTTCCTTCTGCTCGGCGGTCTGTTCGGCGACCGGCTCGGCGGTGGGGCGCCGACCTCGAGGGGATGGGTCGGTTAGATCCGGACGCGGTAGCCGGCCGCTTCGATGGCCGTCCGCACGGAGTCCGCGGAGGCGGGCCCGGTCACGGTGACGGGGGAGGCCCCGCCGGCGACCAGTTCGACCCGGACATCGTCCACCCCGTCCAGGGCGCTCACGGCCTCGGCGACGGAGCCCACGCAGTGTCCGCAGGTCATGCCCTCCACCTGGTAGGTCGCGTCGCCGGCGCTCGTCCCGGTTGGGTCGGCACTCTGGTGCCCGGCGGGGGCGGTGGCGTCGGCGGCTGGGGCGCAGCACGAGCAGCCGTTGGTGGCCCCCGGCAGCGGGGTGCGGGCGGATTCGGTCATGACGGTCTCCTTCAGGTCTGAGGGCGGCGCCGGACGGCGCCTCTCCTCTTGGTATATACCCCCCAGGGGTATCATTCAAGGGGTGGAGCGCCGGTGTTCACGGTGGATAAACGGGTGCGCCGGTAGGTGGGCTGGTCGGGGGCTGCTTGGTGGGCAGGTCGATGGTGAACGTCGCCCCGGCCGTGGTGGAGGTGGCGCTCAAGGTGCCGCCGTGGGTCTGGATGAGAGCTCGGGAGATGGCCAGGCCGACCCCGGAGCCGCCGTGGTCACGGTCGCGGGCGGTGTCCCCGCGGTAGAAGCGTTCGAAGACGTGCGGCAGGTGCTCGGGAGAGATCCCCTCCCCGGTGTCGGTGACGCTGAGCGTGACCCCGGACGGGCTTTGTCGGGCCTCGAGGGTGACCCGGCCCCCGGCCGGGGTGTGGCGCAGGGCGTTGGTGAGCAGGTTGCCCAGGACCTGGCCCATGCGCTGGCGGTCCACGTCCACGGCCAGGCCCGGATCGGCGTCCATGGTCAGGGCCACGCCCTTGGTGGCGTAGGCCTCCTTGTGGGCCTCGGTCGCGGCATGCAGCAGCCCGCTGACCCCTTGGGGGCTGCGGTCCAGTTCGATCCGGCCCTCCTCGGCGCGGGAGACGTCGTTGATGTCCTCCACCAGCCGGGTCAACCGGGCCAGCTGCTCGCCCATCAGCTCACCGGTGGGCTCGTCCCAGTGGGACACCCCGTCTTGCAGGGCCTCGTGGTAGACGGTCAGCACGGAGACGGGGGTGCGCAGCTCGTGGGCCAGGTCCGAGAGCATCCGTCGACGGGTGTCCTCGGTGCGCTGAAGCCGTGCGGCCATGGTGTTGAAAGACCCTGCCAGCTCCTCCACCTCGGTGCCGGCGCCCATGGCCGGCACGCGGGTGTCGTACCGTCCACCGGCCATGGCCTTGGCCGCCTGGGTCAGGGCGTTGATCGGACTCTGGATCCGGCGGGCGACATGCCAGGTCAATGCCAGACAACAGATCAAGGCCGTGGCCAGGGCCACGCCCAGGGTCCAGAAATTGGCGTCCCGGTAGGCCTGCTCCACGTGCAGCATCTGGGCTGCATCGTGTCCGGCCCCGGCCTGTTCCAGGTGCTCGTGGAACAGTGGTGGGCCGGCCAGGGAGGCCACCACCACCGCGGCCAGCACGCTGGCCCCCACCACCAGCAGCTGGGCGAGGAAGAACCGGGCCGCTAATCCTTGGTAGCGCCGCCGGCCGGTCATTGCTCCGCCATCCGGTAGCCGACCCCGCGGACGGTGTCGATATAGCGGGCCGGGTCCGCGTCGAGCTTGCGGCGCAGGTTCTTGATGTGCACGTCCACGAGCCGCTCATCGCCCACCCAGGCCGGGTCCCAGACGATATCGATCAGCTGGCGCCGGGAGAAGGCCTGGTGCGGGCGCCCCGACAAGGCGGCCAGCAGGTCGAACTCCGTGCGCGTTAGTTGCACCACCTGGCCCGACACGCGGGCCTCGTGGGCGGCCAGGTCGATGACCAGGTCACCGCAGACCCGTTCCGGTTCGGGGGCTGACACCGTTGTGCGCGGCCGGCGCATGACCGCCCCCACCCGGGCGACCAGCTCCCGGACGCTGAAGGGTTTGGTGATGTAGTCATCGGCCCCCACCGCCAATCCCTCCAACCGGTGGTGCTCATCGCCGCGGGCGGTGAGCATCAGCACATAGCACTCGGAGAAGGCCCGCACCCGCCGGCACACCTCGATCCCGTCCAGCCCGGGCAGGCCCAGGTCCAGGACTATCACGTCGGGCTCGTGAACCCGGGCGGCCTGCACTGCGGCCGGGCCGGTGTGGGTGAGGGCCACCTCGTAGCCGGCCCGCTCCAGGTAGGTGGCCACCATGCGCGCCAGCGGCTTCTCGTCATCGACCACCAACACCCGGCCGGCCGCCGGACCAGTCCCAGTGTCAGTCCCAGTGCCAGTGCCAGAGTTCATGGGTCCAGTCTCGCTCTGTCTCGCGCCCCGGCGGCTCAGAACGGTGCCGGGGCGGGGAATCTTCATCGAATCTTCAAGGCAAACCGCCCCATCCCGGCGCGTCACCGGCCGACAATGGTAGAAGCCCCGCCTTTTGGCCCGGGGCGGAAAGGCTCCATGACCCCCCTGACCCGCAGAACCCTGATCGCCGGCGGGCTGACCCTGCTCGGCGCTGGCACCCTCACCGCCTGCGCCGCGCCGAACCCCGCGACATCCCCGGCGGCCGGCACCGGCACGCAGGGCACCGGCACGGCCATCACCCACGTCCATGCCCTCACCCGGGACCCCGAGTCCGGTGAGGTGCTGCTGGCCACCCACCAGGGCCTGTTCCGGCTCCAGGACGGGGAGCTGACCCAGGTCGGTCCGGTCGTGGACTTCATGGGTTTCACTCTGACTCCCGAGGGCCGCTACCTGGCCTCGGGTCACCCCGCGCCGCGCACCGACCTGCCCGAGCCGCTGGGCCTGGCCGAGTCCACCGACCGGGGCCAGAGCTGGACGGTGCTCTCCCGCGGCGGCGCATCCGATTTCCACGCCCTGGCCGCCGGCCCGAACGGGGTCCTCGGCTTCGATGGGCAACTGCGCGCCAGCACCGACGGCCTCACCTGGCAGAGCCTTGAGATCCCCGTCGCCCCGGCATCGCTGGCGATCTCCCCCAAAACCGGGACCGTGCTGGCCACCACCGAAACCGGCATGTTGCGCTCGACCGACCACGGCGCGACCTGGACCACCCTGGACACCCCCCAGCTGATGCACCTGGTCGCCTGGGCCGATGACACCACCGCCGTGGGCGCCGGCACCGAGGGACACCTGCTGACCAGCACCGACGCCGGCGACACCTGGACCGCCAGCGACCGCCCGGTCGGCACGGCCACCGCCCTGGGAACGGGCATCACCGACGACGGGCAGACCGAAGCACTGCTGGTCGTCGGCTCGACCGTGCTGTCCACCACGGACGGCGGGAACACCACCGAATCGCTGCTGTGACCTCCCCCCGCCGCCCCCTGTCCGGCTGGCCCGCCCTTCGAACCGTTCTGGGCACCCTCGTGTTGATCCTGGGCCTGCTCGGGATGCACGCTGGTACGGGCACCAGCGCGGCTTGGGCCGCCACCGCTACGGCCGCCGCCACAACTGTTCATCACCTCGGGCCGGGCGCCATCGGTCCGGCCGGCATGGTGCCCGAGGTCGTGCTCCCGGCCGAGCCTGCCGGGGATGAGGCAGCCGACCCCGGGCTGCCGGTCTGTGCCCTGGAGGCCGTGGACGATACCTGCGCCTCGGCCCTGACCAAGGCACCTGTCGTGTCCCACTTGGCCTCCCGGGCCCTCCTGCCTAGCCCCGGTGGGGGACTGACCGCACCACCCCTGCCCTGGGTTGCCCATTTCCGGCCCCCGTGGACCCTTCACTGGCTCAACTGGCCGTCAGCCGCACCTAAAGCCCCCGGCCGCGCCCCACCGGTGAGCGCAGGGTCCGCCAATACCTCCGGGTGACAGCGGCACGCAGCCCCGGTACGCCACCGGCCTCACCCAGCAACTGATCAGCCATGCCCGGCCCCGTCGCGCCCGCCTGCGACACGGGGCCGGATGACGGAAAGAAGAACCGATGACCTCCTCACTGACCACCCGCCGCACCTTCCTGGGCGCCTCCGTCGGGGCCCTGGCGCTGGCCGGGCTGGCCGCCTGCGCCGATCCCGTCATCAGCCCCCAACCGTCAGGGCGCATCCTGCCCACCGACCCGCTGGTCGCCGAGTACGAGAAACGACGCGCCGCCTCGGGCACCACCGTCACCGACCGGCTCTCCGCCGCACCCCTCGAGACCTCCCTCCAGGGTCGGGGCCTGACCACCTGGGGATACAACGACGGCCTCAACGGGCCGCTGCTGCGCGCCCAGACCGGGGACCTGCTCAAGGTCAGCGTCGCCAACGACCTGCCCGAGGACACGAGCGTGCACTGGCACGGGCTGGCCCTGCGCAACGACGCCGACGGAGTCCAGGGGGTGACCCAGGACCCCATCGCCGCCGGAGGACGCTATACGTACGGCTTCCGGCTGTCCCATCCGGGCACGTACTGGTACCACTCCCACTTCGACACCCAGCGCGAACGCGCCCTGTACGGGGCCCTGATCGTCGAGGACCCCAACGAGCCCCTCAGCTACGACCAGGAATGGGTCGTGATCCTGGACGACTGGCTCGACGGGATCACCGGAACACCGCAGGACGTCGTCGAGGAACTCTCCGCCGGGATGGACATGTCCGGCGACATGGAGGGCATGGCCGGCATGGCGGGCATGGACCACGGGTCCATGAGCCAGGACAGCTCCTCGGGCATGCCCATGAAGCACATGCTCATGGGCGCTGAGAGCGACTATCTGGGCGGGGACGCCGGCGACGTGAAGATCCCCGTGCACCTGTTCAACGGCCGCCCCCCATCCGACCCGGACACCTTCTCCAGCACCCCGGGCAACCGGATCCGCCTGCGCTTGATCAACGCGGCCGGAGACACCGCCTACCGGGTCGGGATCCCCGGCCAGGAACTGACCATCACCCACACCGACGGGTTCCCGGTCCAGCCCCGCCAGGCCGATGCCGTCGTCCTGGGGATGGGCGAACGCCTGGACGTGCTGATCACCCTCGGCGACCAGGCGGTGCCCGTACTGGCCCTGCCCGAGGGCAAGACCGGCCACGCCTACGGCATCATCGCAGCCGGTCCAAAGACCACGCTCTCCGGTCGGCTCCCACAGACCCTGGGCGGAACCGTGCTCGATGGCAGCCGACTGAAGGCACACGAATCCGTCCTGCTCCCACCCAAGGACCCGACCACGACCCACGGGGTACGCCTCACCGGATCGATGATGGAGTACGACTGGGGCATCAACGGGCGACGCTTCGACCCGGCCAACCCCTTCGAGGGCGCCTTCGAACTCCGGTTGGACGAACGCGTGCGGGTCACGATGACCAACGACACCGACATGTGGCACCCCATGCACCTGCACGGCCACACCTTCCAGCTGGCCGACCATGGCGCCCGCAAGGACACGGTCATCATCAAACCCCGGCAAACCATCGTCTTCGACTTCGAGGCGGACAACCCGGGCCAGTGG
>NZ_JBQPDO010000024.1:0-12273 GCF_052220525.1 Micrococcus sp. TCR-5 | reverse complement strand
GGGTCAGCAGCGTGAGCACCTCCGCGTGCCGGGTCTGGGGGAACATGTCGAACACCTGCACCCGCGCCACCCGATAGCTCGGCATCCGGGCCAGGTCCTGCGCGAGCGTCGCCGGGTTGCAGCTGGAGTACAGGACGGTGGGCACACCCGAGTCCTCCAGCGCGTCCGCCAGCTCGGCGCCGATGCCCCGCCGGGGCGGATTCACGACGACGGCGTCCGGGCGGGGCCGCCGTTTCTTGAACGAAAGCGCCTCCGGAGCCCGCCGTTTCTCGAACGAAAGCGCGGAGGTGGCGTCGCCGGCGGAGAAGCGCGCCCGGTCGGCCAGGCCGAGCTCCGCGGCCGTCTCCCGGGCCGCGGCCACCGCCTCGGCGGAGGACTCCATGCCCCACACGTCGCGCACGCCGGCCCGGGCCAGGTGGAACGCGAACCCGCCCACCCCGCAGTACAGGTCCCACGCCGACGCCGGCAGGCCGGCCTCGGCGACCCACGCCGCCGCCGTCGCGTACAGCCCCTCGGTCACCGCGGTGTTCGTCTGGAAGAACCCCTGCGGGCGCAGCCGCAGGCCCACCCTGTTGAGCCGCATGGTGAGCGTCGGCCCGCCGGCGAGCACGATCTCCTCGTCGCCCTCGGGCAGGGCCACGTGCTCCGGCAGCAGGTTCGCGCTCACCACGGCGGCGGGTGTCCCGCGCGCCGCGAGGTCGTCCAGCAGCCCCGGCACCGCCGCGCGCAGCGCGTCCAGCCGGTCGGCGGAGCGCAGCACGAACCGGACCATCGCCTCCCGGTCGGGGGAGAGCGTCACGATCACGTTCTTCAGCTCGCCCGTGCGGGCGGCGACGTCGTAGGGCTCCAGCCCGGCCGCCGTCACCGCCGCCGCGCACGCCTCGAACACGCCCTCCATGCCGGCCTCGTACAGGCCGCAGTCGCGCAGGTCCACGCCGGCGCCGTCGTGATGGCGGGGGTGCTGCCGCGGGTCCAGGATGCCCAGCCGCGGCGCCGCCGCCGACCCCGTCACCACGAGCTTCGCCTTGTTCCGGAACCCCGCCTCCGCGGAGGCGAACGGCTCAGCCACGACCGTGTCCGCATCGAGCGCGTCCGCCAGCGCGGCCAGGACCGCGGCCTGCTTGTCCGCGAGCTGCCGGGCGTACGGCACGCCCATCAGTGGGCAGGAACGGCACTCGCCGACGTCGAAGTGGGGGCACTGCACGGGCGTCGCCTCAGCCCTCGAGGCTGACCCGCAGGCCGGGCCGGTCCAGGCGGATCGCGAGCTGCTCGAGGGCCAGCTCGGCGGCCGCGGCCAGGTCCGCGTCCACGTCCATCACCATGCCGGTGAGCACGGGCAGGGCGGACTCGAGGTCCTCGGGGCGGGCGAGGGCACCCAGTGCGGACGCGGCCGACGCGCGGACCTCCGGGTCCGGGTCGGCACAGCCGGCCCGCACCGCGTCCACGAGGGTGCGGTCGACGGCGGCGTCGCGGCGCAGCGAGCCGGCGCGGGAGGCGAGCACGAGGTGGGCCGCCGAGCGGACGTCCGCCTCGGGGGCGGTGAGCGCCCCGGTCAGGGCGGGCAGCGCGCTGCGGTGCCACGCGTGCATCAGGGCCAGGGCGCCGGTCGCGGCGGGGCTGAGGTCGCCGTCGTCGCCGGTGAGGGCGCGGGCGGCGCCCGAGGTGACGTCATCGGGAGTGGCCGCGCCGGTCATCAGGCGCACCGCCAGCCCGGCGACGGCGGCCTCCCCGCGCTCGGCGACGGCGGCCTCGGTGCGGCGGCGCAGGCGGTCGTGCGGGGTCTGGGGCTCCGCGGGCAGGGGGAGACGGTCGAAGGCGGTCATGGGTCCATTGTCCCCCGTGCACGGACCCGCTTGGGGCGCGGCCGAGAGGTTCCCCGCAGACTCCTGGACGGGGCGTGACCGGCCGCACAGGGCCCGGACTCGGGTGATACGTTCGACGGCATGAGACCACCCGGAGCCCTCGCCCTTGAATTCCGGGCGGACAGCTTCGACCATCCCACCGGCCTGGTGGACGCCGGCACCGTCATCTCCTGGATCGAGAAGGCCGGCTACGCCGTCGCGGCGAGCTGGGCCGGGACGTTCGTGCGTGCCCGCTACATGGGGCACACCCAGTTCCGCCACCCCGTGCCGGTGGACCGCCGTGCCGTGGTGCAGGCGCGCGTGGTCCACACGGACGGCGCCGAGGTGCACGTCCAGACCCGCCTGCTGCTGCCGGAGATCCGCGACGACGACGGCGACCCCGTGGTCGCCACCTCGTCCCTCGTGGTCTACGCCGCGGAGGAGGACGGGGTGCGCGTGACCGTGCCGGTCTGGGAGCCCTCGACCCCCGGCCAGATCGAGCGCGACGAACAGGCCCGCCGCTCCACCGTGGCCCGCCGCGCCGTCGAGCGTGGCATGGCCCGACTGCCGTTCCCCGCGCCCGGGGAGGCCCCCGAGGAGATGAGCACCCTCGCGTTCCTGGCCCCCAACGCGGAGGCCACCGTGGGCGGCACCATCAATGCGGGCGCGATCCTGCGCTGGGTGGACGAGGCGGCCGCCGTCTGCGCCGCCCGCTGGACCGGACATGAATCCGTGGTCGCGGTGTTCGGCGGCGGTGTGCGCTTCGTGCGGAACATCCACGTGGGCGACCTCGTGCGCGTGGAGGCCCTCCTGGTGAACACCACGGAGCGGTCCATGCATGTGGCGCTGCGCGTCTACGCGAGCCGACGCACCGGGGCGGAGTCCCGCCTGGTGGCACACTCGATCGCCGTCATGGTGGACGTCTCCGCGGAGGACCAGGCCCAGCGGGTGCGGCAGTACATCCCCGAGAGCGAGAGCGCCCGGAGGCTGCAGGAGACGGCGATCGAACTCGTGCGCATGCGCTCCGAGGTGAGCGCGGCCTGGACCGAGATGCGCCGCTCGACCGATCCGCGCTGACGGGGCCCTGAGTAGACTGAGCGAATGCGTCGACCGTCCCTGCCGTCCCTGTCCCGCCTGCCGGTCCGTCGTCTCCTCCGGGGAGCGGCCGTGGCCGCGGGCGTCGGTCTCGTGGGACTGCCGCTGACGGTCGCCGCCGGGCTCACCGGCGTGGACATGGTCAAGCGCGGCGGCCGAGTGCGCCGACCCGCGCCGAACCCCGGCGTGTTTGACGCCCACGTGGAGGGCTCCGAGCTGCGCATCTTCACCTCGGGTGAGGACCTCTACAAGGAGATGATCGCCGCGATCGACGGAGCGCAGCGGATCATCAAGTTCGAGACCTTCATCTGGAAGGACGACCCCACGGGCCAGCGGTTCATGGACGCCTTCAACCGGGCGGCCGCGCGCGGCGTGGAGGTCTACGTCTCCTACGACGGGTTCGGGAACCTCGTGGTCCCGCCCCGCTTCTACCGTCAGCTGGACCCGCGCATCCACGTGTTCCGGCTGCCGGCCTTCGCCCGCCCGATCTGGCGAGGCGTGGTCCGGCACAGCGGGTTCAACCACTCGAAGATCATGGTGGTGGACGACGAGGTCGGCTTCGCCGGCGGCTTCAACATCGGCGACGACTACGCCCGCCTGTGGCGGGACACCCACGTGCGTGAGCGCGGCCCGGCGGTGTGGGCGCTGGGCCAGTCGATCTCCATCAAGTGGAACGCCCACCACCGCGCGGGCGAGCAGATGTCCTGGCGCCCCCCGGACACGTGGGACCCGCGCATCACCGTGGCCGCGAACCAACCGCCGCTGCTGGTCTACCCGATCCGGCTGAGCTACCTCGACGCCATCCAGCGGGCGCAGCACCGCATCCTCATCAACACGCCGTACTTCATCCCGGACCAGCAGGTCCTCGAGGCGCTGCTGCACGCGGCCCGGCGGGGGGTGGACGTGCAGGTGATGGTGCCGGAGGACTCCAACCACATCGTGGCGGACTGGGCCTCGCGCGGCTTCTTCGGGAAGATGCTCGAGGCCGGCATCACGATCCTGCTGTACAGGGCCAGCATGATCCACGCGAAGACCGCCACCGTGGACGGCATCTGGTCCACCGTGGGCTCGGCCAACGTCGACCGCCTCTCCCTGGGCTTCAACTACGAGTCCAACGTGGTGGTCGTGGACCGCGACTTCGCCGCCCGGATGGAGGAGATCTTCGCTCTCGACGCCCAGCGGGCCGTCCGGATCGACACCCCGCGCTGGAAGGACCGTCACCGCCTCGCCCGCGTGGTCGAGGTCCTCCTGGTCCCGCTGCGTCCCCTGCTCTGAGGGGCCCGGGCGCTGAGCCAGACGTTTCTGCGGTTCTGACGCCCGATCCGCAGCGGAATCATCTGGCTCACGCTCCCCGCCGCGCGAGCCAGACGTTTCTGTCGTTCTGACGCTCGATTCGCAGCGGAATCATCTGGCTCACGCCCCCTGCCGCGTGAGCCAGACGTTTCTGTAGTTCTGACGCCCGATCCGCAGCGAAATCATCTGGCTCACGCCCCCTGCCGACGTCTCCTGATCGTGCCGTCCCTCCCCGTCGCCGCCCGGGCTCACCCTCTCTCTTGCATACCCCTGGGGGTATACCTTACGCTCGTTCTCGACATACCCCAGGGGGTATCGGATGGACATCGAGACCCCCCGACCCGGAGGAGAACCATGCTGCTCGAGCGCATCTACGACGAGGACCTCGCCCAGGCCAGCTACGTGATCGGCTGCCAGGCGAAGAACGAGGCGATGGTGGTGGACCCCCGCCGCGACATCCAGGTGTACCTGGACCTGGCCGCCAAGAACGGCATGACCATCACCCACGTGACCGAGACCCACATCCACGCGGACTACCTCTCCGGCACCCGCGAGCTGGCCCACGCCACCGGCGCCCAGATCCACCTGTCCGGCGAGGGCGGCGAGGACTGGGCCTACGGCTTCGAGGGCAACCTCCTCAAGGACGGCGACACGGTGACGCTCGGCAACATCACCGTCGAGGCCGTGCACACCCCGGGCCACACCCCCGAGCACCTGTCCTTCCTCGTCACCGACGGCGCCTTCGCGGACGCCCCGGGCTACATGCTCACCGGCGACTTCGTGTTCTCCGGCGACCTCGGCCGCCCGGACCTGCTGGACGAGGCCGCCGGCGGCGTCGACACCCGCTTTGAGGGCGCCCAGCAGCTCTTCGCCTCCCTCAAGGCGAAGTTCCTGACCCTCCCGGACCACGTGCAGGTGTTCCCGGCCCACGGCGCCGGCTCCGCCTGCGGCAAGGCACTCGGCGCGCTGCCCTCCACCACGGTCGGCTACGAGCGCAAGTACGCGTGGTGGTCCGACTACCTGAAGAACGACGACGAGCAGGGCTTCATCGACGAGCTGCTCGACGGCCAGCCCGACGCCCACGCCTACTTCGCCCGCATGAAGCGCCAGAACAAGCAGGGGCCAGCCATCCTGGGCGAGCTGCCCGAGCTCGAGGAGCTGGACGCCGGGGGCGTGCAGGCGACGCTCGCCGAGGGCGCCGTGTTCGCGGACACCCGCGGTGTGGACGAGATCCTCGCCGGCACCGTGCCGGGCGCGCTGGCCTTTCCGTCCCGCGGCAAGGTCGCCACGCACGCCGGCTGGGCCTACGACCCGGAGAGCGACGACGCCGCCCTCGTCCTGCTCGCCGAGGACCGCGAGGACGCGCACACGATGCGCGACCACATGATCCGCGTGGGCGTCGACGCCGCCGCCGCGTTCACCACCTCCGTGGACGGCCTCACGTTGGAGCCGGTGCCCACCGTGCAGGCCGACGAGCTGCGGTCCCGCATCGAGGCCGGCGAGGTCGGCGCGGAGCAGGACACCGTGCTGGTGGACGTGCGCAACAAGACCGAGTTCTCCCACGGCACCGTGGCGGACGCCCGGCAGCTGAACGCCGGCAAGGTGCTCTTCCACCAGGAGGAGCTGCCGAAGGACAAGACCCTGGTGACCTTCTGCCAGTCCGGCCTGCGCAACATCGTGGCCGCCCAGGCGCTGCGCCGCGCCGGGTTCGACGTGATCGAGCTCGAGGGCAGCTACGCCGCCTGGCAGCAGTCCTGACACACCCCCAGACCAACCCCGAGGAGCCCCTCCCATGAGCGTCACCCTGTCCCCCGTCGCCCCGCGCGACCTGAAGGCCGAGCTGGCCGCCCGCCCCGACGCCGTCGTGCTGGACGTGCGCACCCCCGGCGAGTTCGAGACCGAGCACATCGCCGGCTCCTACAACGTGCCGCTGGACCTGCTCCAGGAGCACGCGGACGAGGTCGCCGCCCGCCTGGACGGCACCGCGGTGCTCGTCTGCCAGTCCGGCAGCCGGGCCGGCACCGCCCAGGACCGTCTGGCCCAGGCCGGCTTCACCTCCGCGCGCGTCCTGCAGGGCGGCATCTCCGCCTACGCCGAGGCCGGCGGCGAGGTCGTCCGCAGCGGCAACCGCTGGTCCATGGACCGTCAGGTCCGCATGACCGCCGGGTCCATCGCGCTGGTCGGGGCCGTGGCCTCCCAGGTCGGCTCGAAGCGGTTCGGCCTCATCCCCGCCGCGATCGGCGCGGGCCTGTCCTTCTCCGCCGTGTCCAACACGTGCGCCATGGCGTCCGTGCTGGCCAAGATGCCGTGGAACCGCCCCGCGCAGGAGCGCTCCGCGGGCGACGTGATCGGCCGCATCCCCACCGGCGCGGGGAAGCGGAGCTGACCCGTGATGTGGATCGTCCTCGCCCTGGCCCTCGTGGTCGGCCTGCTGCTCGGCCTCATGGGTGGCGGCGGGTCGATCCTGATGGTGCCCCTGCTGACGTACGTGGCCGGCCTCGAGCCGAAGCAGGCCATCGCGGGCTCCCTGTTCGTGGTGGGTGTGACCTCGCTGGTCTCAGTGCTGCTGCACTCGCGGCACGGCACCGTCCGGTGGCGCACCGGCCTGATCTTCGGCGCGGCCTCGATGGTGGGTGCCCTCCTGGGCGGCGTCGTCGGCGGCTTCCTGCCGGGGACCCTGCTGCTGATCGCCTTCGCGGTGATGATGCTCTTCACGGCGTGGGCCATGATCCGGCCCAAGAAGACGCAGCCGGCGGCCGCCCCCTCAGTGGAGGCCTCGGCTGACGTCGAGCCCCGCCGCCACCCGCTCGGGAAGATCCTGCTGGAGGGCGTCGTCGTCGGCTTCGTCACGGGCATCATCGGCGCCGGCGGCGGGTTCCTCGTGGTCCCCGCGCTCGTGCTGCTCGGCGGCCTGCCGATGTCCGCCGCGGTGGGCACGTCCCTGCTGGTGATCGCCATGAAGTCCTTCGCGGGCCTCGGCGGCTACCTGACCAGCGTGACGCTGCCGTGGGACCTGCTGCTGTGGGTCACCGGTGTGGCCGTGGTCGGCGGGCTGATCGGCGTTCCGCTCGTGAAGCGGGTCCCGGAGAAGGCGCTGAAGAAGGGCTTCGGCTGGTTCGTGCTGGCCATGGGCCTGGTGATCCTCGTCCGGGAACTCATCGGTCTCCTCGTGTGACCTCCGGCGACGTCGCCGGATACCCCTGGGGATATGATTCCCCTCCCCGCCACCGTGACAAAGGAGGTCGCCGTGCGCACCGCCGACGCCGAGACCCAGCGCAAGATCCTCAACCGCCTCAAGCGGGCCCGCGGCCAGCTGGACGCCGTGATCCGCGAGGTCGAGGGCGAGGGTCGCTGCAAGGACGTGGTCACGCAGCTCTCCGCCGTCTCCACCGCGCTGGATCGCGCCGGCTTCGCGATCGTCTCTGCGGCCATGCAGTATTGCCTCGCCGACCCCGAGAAGGCGGAGGACGAGGAGAAGCTCACCGTCGCCGAGCTCGAGAAGCTCTTCATGACCCTGGCCTGACCGGCCACCCCGAAGCCCCCTCGCCGAAAGGATCCCTCATGTGCCGTCCTGCGCGCTGCCGCGTCTGCCGCAGGGCCACCTGGGCCGGATGCGGCCGGCACGTCGAGTCCGTCAAGGCCGTCGTCCCCGCGGCGCAGTGGTGCGATGGCCGTCACTCTGATGCCGAGCGCGACGCAGCCCGCGCGGGCCGTGCCGGGGCCGCAGGGTTCTTCGCGAGGCTCTTCGGGCGCTGAGCCAGGCGTTCCGGGGGCGTGAGCCAGATGTTCGTGCTGTTCTGAGGGACCCTCAGCAGCGGAAACGTCTGGCTCACGCCCCCCGTCTGGCGTCGCTCAGTCCTCGTGCGGGTCCGCCAGCGGGTGGTTCGGCAGCCGGCTGTCCGGGGTGCGCCCGCGGCGTCCGACGACGACGGCTGCTGCCCGACCTCCTCGCCCGCGGCTGGGGCACAATGAACCCGGCCCACGTCGGCCCACCTCACTGCGGCCCCACGCGGCCGCGCGCCCATCCCGACTCCCTGGGAGCCCCATGCTCTGGACCCTGCTCCGCCGTCACGGCCGGCGCTATCGCGGCGCCGTCGCGGCCGTCGTCGTGCTGCAGCTGATCAGCACGCTGGCCATGCTGTACCTGCCCAGCCTCAACGCCCGCATCATCGACGAGGGCGTAGCCCGCGGTGACACCGCCCGCATCTGGGACATCGGCCTCGTGATGCTCGGCGTCGCGCTGGTGCAGGTGGTCGCCGCGATCGCCGCCGTGTGGTTCGGGGCGAAGGCCTCGATGGGCGTCGGCCGGGACCTGCGCCGCGCCGTCTACACCCGCGTGGACGCGTTCTCCGCGGAGGAGCTCGGCCGCTTCGGCGCCGCGACCCTCATCACGCGCGGCACCAACGACGTCAACCAGGTCCAGATGCTCACCCTCATGGCCCTGAACTTCATGGTGGCCGTGCCGATCATGGCGGTCGGCGGCATCATCATGGCCATCCGCGAGGACCCGGGCCTGTCCTGGCTCGTGTGGGTCTCCGTGCCGGTGCTGCTGGTGATCGTGGCGTGGATCGTCGCCCGTCTCATGCCGCTGTTCCAGCGGATGCAGGACAACATCGACGACGTCAACGGCGTGATGCGCGAGCAGATCCAGGGCATCCGCGTGGTCCGCGCGTTCGTGCGCGAGCGCCACGAGACACGCCGGTTCACGGACGCCAACGCCGCCCTGACGGAGACGTCCGTGCGGATCGGCCGGCTGTTCGTGCTGCTCGGCCCGGTCATCACGATGATCCTCCACCTCGCCACCGCCGCCGTCCTGTGGTTCGGCGGCGAGCGCGTGGACGCGGGGCTCGTGCAGGTCGGCGCGCTCACCGCGTTCATGCAGTACCTGCTGCAGATCCTCATGGCGGTGATGATGGGCACCTTCATGATGATGATGCTCCCGCGCGCCGTGATCTCCGCCCGCCGCATCGGCGAGGTCCTGGACACCGTCCCCACGCTCGCTGAGCCGGTCCGCCCGGTGACCCCCGCGCGTCGCGACGGCGCCGTGGAGCTGCGCCACGTCACCTTCCAGTACCCCGGCGCCGAGGCGCCGGTGCTCGACGACGTCAGCTTCGCCGTCGCCCCCGGCACCACGACGGCGATCATCGGCTCGACCGGCTCCGGCAAGTCCACGCTGATCAGCCTGCTGCCGCGGCTGTACGACGCGACGTCCGGCGAGGTGCTCGTGGACGGTGTGCCGGTGACCGACCTGGCCCGGGCCGAGCTGACCGAGGCCGTGGCCCTCGTGCCGCAGAAGCCGTACCTGTTCTCGGGCACCGTGCGGGAAAACATGCAGTTCGGGGCCCCGGACGCCTCGGACGAGCGCATCTGGGCGGCCCTCGAGACGGCCCAGGCCGCCGACTTCGTGCGCGCCCGCACCACCGGCAAGGCAGAGACGGCGGCCTCCGGTCTGGACTCGCGCCTCTCCCAGGGCGGCACGGACGTCTCCGGTGGCCAGCGCCAGCGCCTGTCCATCGCGCGTGCCCTCGTGGCCGAGCCGCGGATCCTCGTGTTCGACGACTCGTTCTCCGCGCTGGACGTCACCACCGACGCGCGGCTGCGGGCGGCGCTCGACCGCGCGGCGGCCGGGGTGACTCGGATCGTCGTCGCCCAGCGGGTGGCCACCATCACCGACGCCGACCAGATCATCGTGCTGGACGAGGGCCGCGTGGTCGGCCGCGGCACCCACGCCGAGCTGCTGGCGGACAACCAGACCTACCGGGAGATCGTGGACTCCCAGCTGACCGCGGAGGACGTGGCATGAGCGAGCACCTGACGGACGAGGAGATCCTCGAGATCCAGGAGCAGGGCG
This sequence comes from Micrococcus sp. TCR-5, assembly GCF_052220525.1. Taxonomy (NCBI): domain Bacteria; kingdom Bacillati; phylum Actinomycetota; class Actinomycetes; order Micrococcales; family Micrococcaceae; genus Micrococcus; species Micrococcus sp. TCR-5. The sequence goes on along the minus strand of NZ_JBQPDO010000024.1, from coordinate 2,193 downwards.
CCACCGACGACTGGGGCGGCGGGCCGGCCCGCAAGGCCAAGGCGTTCTGGCCGTCCGCGAAGCGGCTCATGAGCCTGTTCCGCACGGAGAAGCTGGGCCTGGTGGTGGTCGCGCTGATGGTGCTGGTCGCCGTCGTGCTCAACGTGTGGGCCCCGCACGTCCTGGGCCGGGCGATGGACGTGATCTTCGGCGGCGTGGTCTCCGCGCAGATGCCCGGCGGGCTGAGCCGCGAGCAGGTCATCGACGGGCTGCGCGCCCAGGGCGAGGACCAGGCCGCAGAGATGCTCTCCGGCATGGCGTTCACGCCGGGCGAGGGGATCGACTTCACCGAGCTGGGCCGGCTGATCCTCATCGTCCTGGGCATGTACCTGGTGGCGCAGACCTTCATGTGGCTGCAGGGCCGCGTGCTCAATGACATCGTCATGCGCATCGTCTTCCGCCTGCGCGAGGAGATCGAGGCCAAGATCAACCGGCTGCCGCTGAGTTACTTCGACCGCGGGCAGCGCGGCGACCTGCTCTCCCGCGCCACCAACGACGTGGACAACGTCCAGCAGGCCCTCCAGCAGGCGTTCGCCTCGCTCGTGTACTCGGTGCTGACCGTGATCGGCATCGTCGGCATGATGTTCTGGCTGTCCTGGCAGCTCGCGCTCATCGCCCTGGTCGCCCTGCCGGTGGCCGGTGTGGTGGTGGGCGTGATCGGCAAGAAGTCCCAGGCGCTCTTCTCCGCGCAGTGGCGGGAGACGGGCCGGCTCAACGGGCACATCGAGGAGTCGTTCACGGGGCATGAGCTGGTGACCGTGTTCGGCCGTCAGCGGGACATGGCCGCGCGCTTCGACGAGCGCAACGAGGAGCTGTACGAGGCCGCGTTCACGGCGCAGTTCTACTCGGGGATGATCATGCCGATCATGCAGTGGGTGAACTGGCTGGGCTACGTGGGCATCGCGGTGGTCGGCGGCCTGCGCGTGGCCAACGGGCAGATGACCCTCGGCGCCGTCACCGCGTTCATCCAGTACTCGCGCGAGTTCAACCAGCCGCTCGGGCAGATCGCCGGCATGTCCAACATGCTGATCTCCGGCGTGGCGTCGGCCGAGCGCATCTTCGAGCTCCTCGACGAGCCGGAGGAGACCCCCGACGGCACCCCCGCCGGCACCCCCGCCCGCACTTTCGTTCGGGAAACGGCGCCCTCCGAGAGCACTGTCGTCCGGGAAACGGCGCCCTCCGCCGCCCCCGGGCCCGACGGCGTCGCCCACCTCCCGCGCCCGCTGCGCGGTCGCGTGGAGTTCGAGCATGTGCGCTTCTCCTACACGCCGGAGAAGCCGCTCATCACGGACCTGAACTTCGTGGCGGAGCCGGGGCAGACGGTCGCGATCGTCGGGCCGACCGGTGCCGGCAAGACCACCCTGGTCAACCTGATCATGCGGTTCTACGAGGTGGACGGCGGGCGGATCCTGCTGGACGGCGTGGACACCCGCACGGTCAGCCGCGGCGAGCTGCGCGCCGCCACCGGCATGGTGCTCCAGGACGCGGTGCTGTTCGGCGGGACCATCAGGGAGAACATCCGCTACGGCCGGCTCGACGCCACGGACGAGGAGGTCGTCGAAGCGGCGAAGGCCACCTACGTGGACCGCTTCGTGCACACCCTGCCCGACGGCTACGACACCGTGATCGAGCAGGACGCAGCCAACGTGTCCGCTGGCGAGCGGCAGCTCATCACGATCGCCCGCGCGTTCCTGGCCCGGCCGTCCATCCTGATCCTGGACGAGGCCACCTCCTCCGTGGACACCCGCACCGAGGTGCTCGTACAGGAGGCCATGGCGGCGCTGCGCTCGGACCGGACGAGCTTCGTGATCGCCCACCGCCTGAGCACCATCCGGGACGCGGACGTCATCCTCGTGATGGAGGACGGCGACATCGTGGAGCAGGGTTCGCACGAGGAGCTCCTGGCCGCCCGGGGCGCGTACTTCCGGCTGTACAGGAGCCAGTTCCAGGGCGGGGAACAGGCGGAGGAGCAGGACGACGACGGCGCGCCCGCCGCGCGCGAGGACGCCCGCTGAGGCCGGGGCTGGATGGCGCCGGCGCCCAGCCACTGGCCGCTGGCGTCGCTGCGACACGGGACCACCCGATGACCTTCTCGATCCAGGTGCCGGTGAGTTTCACGAGCCCGCACCTCTCCGGAGCCGGAGGTGTACGGGG
>NZ_JBQPDO010000023.1:0-14099 GCF_052220525.1 Micrococcus sp. TCR-5 | reverse complement strand
CGTGACAGCCCAGTACGTGATCCGCGAGGTATACCACCTCGTGAAGACCAACCCTCGCACCGGTCAGATCGCGAGTTGACAACTATAGGAGCATCAACGCCCTCGCGGAGAGCGTGAACGGCCTCTACAAGGCCGAACTCATCCACTCCAAGCGCGTGTGGGAGTCCGTGCAGGCGGTTGAGCTGGCCACCATGGGGTGGGTGCACTGGTGGAACACCGCCCGCCTGCATGAGGCCCTCGGCTACCGCACTCCGGCGGAGGTCGAGGCGGCCTACACTCACGACCGAGACGTAGCGCCCGTTGCGTCCTGACCTCGGAACGAAACCCAGGGCGCTTCAGCGAGGCTCGACGATGCCTGCTTCCTGGGTCAAGGTGCGAATGCCCACTTGCCTCACGACCCACAGGAGGGCCACGACCAACAATCCGTTGAGGACCGCAGAGGCCAACACCAGGTAGACCCTGGGCCCGTACTTCGCGTTCGTACGGCCCGCCCCGGGTCCGGGCCGTCCCCCGCTTACGGGTGTGCCACCTCGCCCAACAGGCCACGGATCCGCCGCCCGAACTCCACTTCGGAGAACCGTTCGGCGTGCGCCTGCATCGCTGCCCGGTCCCAGTCATGCGCCAGCAGACGTTCCACCCCCTCGGCCACCGCCTCCACCGTCGGTTCCTCCACGAACACTCCGTTGACGCCGTCCACGATGGTGTCCAGGTAACCGCCGGCCCGTAGCGCCACGGTGGGCACGCCCCACGCGCTCGCCTCGAGCGGCGTGATGCCGAAGTCCTCGTGGCTCGCGGCGATCAGTGCCGTCGCGTGTGCGTACGCCCAGCGCAGCTGCGCGTCGGTGAGGTCCTGGCCGAACACCACGTCCTCCCCCGCCATCGCCCGCAGCCGGGCCTCCTCCGGGCCCTTGCCGATCACCACGAGCGGCCGCCCCGCGCAGGCCGCTGCCTCGATCGCCACGTCCACGTGCTTGTACGGCATGAGTCGCGCCACCGATAGCAGGAAGCCGTCCTCCGCCAGCCGCTCGGCACCGGGGATCGGCTCCTGCGGGCCGTCCGTGCTCACGGAGTGCGGCGGGAACACGAGGTCCACGCCCTCGAGCCCGTAGACGTCTTCGATCCGCTCCTTCACCACCGTGGAGTTGGCCACATAGCGTGATCGACGCCGAACGGCCACGCGGTCCCACCTGCGCAGACCCGGGCGCAGCACGCGCGCGATCCGGCCCTTGATGCTGTCCCGGCCGCCGTCGCCCAGGTAGTCGTCCAGCAGATACACCCAGCGCGCCGGGGTGTGGCAGTAGACGAGCGTGTCGCCGTCGTACCGGAATCCGTGCGCCCAGCCCGAGGTCGAGACGACGGCGATCGGCTCCTTCACATGCAGCAGTGAGGAGGCCAGGGGCAGCAGCGGCAGTGCCCGCCGCGGGTCCTTCCGCAGCAGCCCCACCCGGTTCAGGGGTGAGGTGATGATGTGCGCGTCCTTGAATTCGGGGAACGTGCCCTCGGGGTCGTAGAACGTCGTGTAGATCGGCGCGTCCGGCCACATCCGGTGCAGGGCGAGCACCACCCGTTCCGCCCCGCCCTTCTGGGTGAGGTAGTCGTGGGCGATGGCGATCCGGCCGCGTGTCATGTCGGTCATGGTGATCCCCTCAGAACTGTCGGCGGGCACGCCCCGGCCGAGTGCGTCCGGTCTCCGCCGCGGCTTCGACCTGCAAGGCGATCAGCTTTCGTGCGATCGGGGCTGGCAACACGGCAGCGGCACGCTCGACGACGGCAGAGCTGTACTGGATCGTGCGCTCCGTGCTCAGAGCAGCCACCGCCCGCACGGCGGCGCCCCACGGCCCGCCCGGGGCGCGGTCCCCGCCGAGTGCGTCCGCCCCGTGCTTGGCGATGAAGATCTGCCGGGCGGACCCGGAATGCAGAGCCCGGCGCGCCTTGGTGTAGGTGGTGACCGCCGCCGCGTGGTGACGGGTCTCCAGCTCCGGCCGGATCTCCACCGGATACCCGGCGACGTGGAGGCGGTAGCCGAAGTCCACGTCCTCCCAGCCATAGCGGCGGTAGTCCGGGTCGTAGCCGCCGAGCTCCGCATGGAGGGTGCGGGGCACGGACACGTTGCCCGCCCAGTGCCGCCACTGCTGCTCTGCCGGAAGGGCATAGGCATGGCGACGGTGCGCTTCGTCCTGGGCGTCACCGTAGACGCGCTGATAGGCGGAGTCCGGGAGGACATTGGCCGTCAATCCGATCACGCCGCCATGCCCGCCCGCGTGCGCGGCCACGTGGTCCCGGATGTAGTGCGGTCCGGGCTCGAGATCGTCGTCCGCGCGGATGAGGATGCGGCCGGACGTCGCGTCGGCACCGGCGTTGAGCGCAGCGACCCGTCCGCGGTTCTCCCGGAAGACGGTCCAGCTCAGGCCCAGGCCCGGATGCTCTGCGGCCAACTGGGCGAGCACCGCTTCCGACCCGTCCACATCCCCGTCCACGACCACGTGGACCTCGAACGGCGGGGCGTCCTCCTGCGCGGCGAGGGCGCCGATCAGGCGCGGCAGCCGCTGGGCGCCGCCTCGGCTGGGGACGATCACGCTGGCCTCGGGGGTCAGGGGCGTCTCTGTCATGAGTCCTCCGCGGGGTTCATAGGGACAGGTCATCCAGGAGCTCGGCGACGGCGGCGCGTCCGGCCTCGGGTGAGAACAGCGACGCCCAGCGGTGCCGCTGGGAGTGGGCCACCGTGCCCAGATCGACCGCGCGCACGGCCCGCAGGCAGTCCGCGAGCGCGGCCGCGTCTCGCTGCGGAAAAACGAAGGGGTGAGCGCTGCCGACCACCTCGGGAACGGCCCCGGCATCGGAGGCCACCACCGGAACGCCCGCGGCCATCGCCTCGGCCGTCACCAGGCCGAAGACCTCGGCCCACTGCGACGGCACGGCCAGCACGTCCACGGAGGCCAGGAACTTGCCCGTGTCCTGCCAGCCGAGCACCTGGACGTCCTCACCGGCTGCCTTCAGGGCGGTGGCGAGCCGCTCGGCCTCGTCCTCCGCCACGAATCGACTCTCCCCCGCGACCCGGAACACGAAGGCGCGCGGGTCGGTCCTCCGCAGCAGCGCGGCGGCCTCCAGCAGGGTGAGGATGCCCTTGTCCTCGGACAGGCGGCCAAGGAAGCCTACGGTCACCGGCTCATCGGCACCGCGGGCCCGCCGTGTCTGTGGCGCCGTCGGGGCCGGAACCCAGTTGTGGAGCACGCGGGCCCCGCGGATGCGGTCCGCCGCGAACCGGGAGGGCACGAGAACCGCGAGCGCACCGGGACGCGCCAGGGCGGAGAACACGCGCAGAACCGGCTTCTCGGGCACCTGGTGCAGGTGCACGATCCGGCGCGGCCGACCGGCCAGCGCCGCGGCCGGCAGCAGCCCGTTGCACCACGCGACGTCGTCCTTGCCTCGGCCACGGTCCCAGGCCCGGAGAGCGCGCAGGTACCCCAGGCGTCCGGGCCCGCCCACGCGGACCACGTCGAAACCGTCCGCGGCCAGACGATCGGCGGTCTCGGCCGGGTGCACCGGGGCCACGACGCCCACGTCCCGCCCCAGCTCGCGCAGGGCCGTGGCGAGGTGGTGCAGCATCACCTCGCCGCCACCCACTTCGCCCTGGTTCGCCAGGATCCAGATGCGACCGGTCATCCCGAGATCTTCCCTGCCCGCCGCCCGAGCACCTCGAGGGTCGCCTCGGCGGTCGCCCGGGCCATCGTCTCCACGTCGCCCACGCGCACCTCACCCGGGCCGTCGGCGGCGGCACGCACGACGGCGTCGGCGATGGCCGCCGGAGTGGTCTCGTGGACCAGGCGCTCGGGCGGCAGGATCTCCCCGTTGCCGCCCACGTCCGTGGCGACGGCGGGCAGGCCCGCGGCCGCAGCGTCGAGCAGGGTGTAGCTGAGGTTCTCCCACGCGGAGAGCTGCACCAGCACGTCGTGCTCGGCCATGGTCTCCCACGGCTCCACGAAGCCGGGAAGGTGGACCGCATCCGCGACACCGAGCGCCTCGGCCTGGGCGCGCAGCTCCCCCTCCAGGGGGCCAGCGCCGGCCAGCGTCAACCGCGTCCCGGGGTCCCGCTCCAGCAGGGCGGGCAGCGCGGCGATCAGCCGGTCGAGGTTCTTCTCGGGGGCCAGCCGGGACAGGGACAGGATCCGCAGCCCCTCCCCCGGTGCGCGCCGCCGCCCCGCGGCCGCGGCGCGCACCGCGGGCACGTCCACGCCGTTGCGCACCACGGTGAGGGGCGCCCCCGCACCCCATTTGCGCCGGAGCACGTCCGCGGTGGACTGCGCCACCGCGATCACGAGGTCCGTACCGCGCAGCCGGGCGCGGTGCGCGGCGTTCTTCACCCGGGCCGCGGCGGCGCGGTTGTACAGCCCGTCGTCCGGGGCGATCCCGTGCTCGGTGCTGAGCAGCGCCGGCGCACCGGCCCGTCGCAGGGCCCGCTCCGTGCCCAGCGCGGTGAAGGCCGTGAGGTCGGCGTAGGCCAGGTGCGTGTGGACCGCAGCCGGGCGCAGGGTGCGCACCGCCGTCCGGAGCGTGCGCACCGAGGCGGCCAGACCGGCGTCGGGACCGACGGCCCCGGTGAACACCGCCGCGCCCTGCTCGCGGAGGCGCTCGGCGAGCGGCCCCTCGGGGCAGAGCACCGCCAGACGCAGGCCGGGCAGGCCCACGCGCGCGACGTCGAGGACGTGCCGGGCCACGCCGCCGAGGTCGGCGACGGGCACCACCCAGAGCGTCAGCGGGGCCGGGGTGGTCGTCGCGGCCTCGGGGATCACAGCCACTGCTCCAGGCGGTCCAGGGCCGTCCAGAAGCCCTCGCCGTTGTTGATGTGGCCCTGCCAGATCTCCGGGATGAAGCTCACCCCGGGGGCCAGGCGGTCCAGCTGCTCGCACAGCACGGGCCAGTCGACGTCGCCCTCGCCGATCTGCGGTCCCTCCCCGTCCACACCGGTGGCGTCCACGAGGTGCAGGTGGATGGTGTGCGGGGCCAGCTTCTCCACCATCTCCGAGAAGGGGATCCCCAGGAACGTGGCCGAGAGCTTGGAGTGGGAGATGTCCAGACACAGGGGCACCCCCGTGGCCTCCACGAACGCCACGGTGTCGTCCGGGTCCATGAAGAGGTTGTGGTACTGCTGACCGCCCATCAGCCACGGGAACGGCGGCAGCGTCTGCGCGGCGATCCGGATGCCGGAGGTGTCCAGGCGCTTCACGGCCTCGGCGATGCGCGCGTACTTCGGCCGCCGCTCCTCCGGGCGGATGTGCCGGTCCAGGGTGAACCCGCCCATGGTGATGACCATGATGGGCGCCTCCTCGGACGGGAACCAGCGCTTCAGGTCCCGGGTGATGTCGATCGTGCGCTGCACCTCGGCGATCGAGCGCTCCCACACGGCGTCGTCGTCGCTGGCCAGGTCCACGAGGAAGTCGCCGGAGAAGATGTCCGGCAGGTGGGTGGTGAAGCCCATCGGCATGGGCTCGCTGAACACCGAGTCGATGTCGATCTCGAGGTCCTTGTAGGAGAAGTGGAACTCCAGGAAGTCCGGGGTGCAGTCCTTCGTCAGCGCCTCGACGTCGTGGTAGCGCACCGGCAGGCCCCAGGGGCGCCGGAACTGGAACTGGCGCCCGGTGGGCACCGTGTCCGTGAGGTCGCCGGCGAAGAAGAAGTCGCCCTCGGCCATCTCGCGGTGCAGGGTGCGGCCGACCAGGCGCGGCAGCTCGTTGGGCTGCAGGCCGCGGCCCGGGGACTTCACGGTCACGTCGTCCGCGGTGATCGTGGCGCCGGCCCGCAGCGGACGGGCCGCCACCAGGGACTTGGCCAGGTTGATGCGGTTCATCGCCTCGCCCGTGGAGACCACGCGCTCGTTCCCGACGCCGATCGACTCCTCGATGTCCCGCGTCTGCCGGACCATCTGCGCGAACTCCTCCGGCAGCAGGGAGACCTTGTGGTCGTTGCCCTCGAGCCCGCGGTCCACGGTGAAGTGCTTCTCGATGATCGCAGCGCCCCGGGCCACCGCGGCCAGGGCCACGTGGAAGCCGCGCTCGTGCCCCGAGTAGCCCACCGGCGTCTGCGCGATCTCCGCGAGCCGGTCCAGGTAGGCCAGGTTCACGTCCTTGTAGGGGGCGGGGTACGTGGACTGGGCGTGCAGCATCGCGAAGGGGACGCCGGAGGAGCGCACGAGGGCCACCGACTCGCGGATCTCCTCCTCCCGGGACATGCCGGTGGAGAGCACCATCGGCAGGCCGGAGGCGGCCGCGTCCCGCAGCAGACCGTGGTTCGTCAGGTCCGCCGAGGCGATCTTCACGCCGTCCACCGGGTACTCGCGCAGCACCCGCATGGACGGGGCGTCCCACGGGGTGCACATCAGGGCGACGCCGGCGTCCCGGACGTGGTCGAACACCCGCACCATGTCCTCGGCGGAGAGCGAGAACTTGGCCAGCTCGTCCAGGGTGCGCTGGGCCCCCAGGTCCTCACCGGCGGTGGCCGCACCGGACTGCCGGTACAGGGCGTCCATGTCCCGCAGCTGGAACTTCACGGCATCCGCGCCCGCCTCGACGGCCAGGTCCACGAGACGGCGGGCCAGGTCCACATCGCCCTGGTGGTTGTTGCCGATCTCCGCGATCAGGAACGCCGGGTGGCCCTCCCCGATCCGGTGCCCGCCGACCCGCAGCTCCGCCTCCCGGTTGATCGCCAGGGCCGTCAGGCGGCCGCGCTCGTCCAGCAGCGGCAGGTGCAGCGCCCCGGCGGGCAGGGCCTCGCGCATCTCGGCCGGGGAGGCGCCCAGGGGCGCCGTCGCCGGGTCGCGATGGGCGACGTCGACCGCGGCCACGTCCAGCGACGCCTCCGGATGCGCCACGAGCCAGCGGCGCACGTCCCCGTCCGTCAGCGAGCCGACGAGGAAGCCGTGGGAGTCCACCACGAACACGGTGCGCTCGCGGTTGTCGGTCATCTTCTGCAGGGCGGCCAGGAGCGAGTCCTCGGGGAAGACGAGGTAGGGGGTGAGCCTGCGTTCGATGATCACTGCGCGCCTCCGGGGGTGCGGTTCGGGCCGGTGGTGGGGGTCTCGGCGGTGCGCGGGGCACCGAGGTCGGGGTGGTGCTGGAGCACCTTCTGGACCGCCAGGTACTGGTCCATCTGCTGCTCGGCCAGGGCGAAGTCCAGCTCGGTGTCGATGTCCACGCCCTCGAGGTCGTCGAGCTCCAGCATGCCGATCCGGCCGCCGAGCCGGTTGTGCAGCCGGTCATAGACCCAGGGGCGCGTCACATACAGCGAGCCGTTCTCGCGGAACCGCAGGTCGGTGCGCGTCATGTCCTGCCGGCGCTTGCGCGCCGTGACGTCGAAGTCCGGGATCGGCTCCCCGCCGGGATCCTCGGGATGGCGCCACAGGAACGGGGACACCGGGACGACGCCGACCAGCGAGTCCACCCCCGTATCCCGGAACTGCCGCACGGCGCGGTCCAGGGTGCCGGGCAGGCGGAGCGGGCTGGTGGCCTGGAGGAGCATCACGCCCTCGGGTTCGACGCCGGCCGCGCGCTCGGCCGCGAGCACGTGCTCGATCACCGGCTCGGTGGGGGTCGAGTCCTGCGCCAGGTGGGCAGGGCGCAAGCCCGGCACGTCCGCGCCGTAGCGGAGGGCGACCTCGGCGATCTCGGCCGAGTCCGTGGAGACCACCACGTGCAGGTCCTCCTCCGCCTCGAGGGCGGCCTGGATGGTCCAGGCCACGAGCGGGTGGCCGCCGAGGAGGCGGATGTTCTTGCCGGGCAGCCCCCGGGACCCGCCGCGCACGGGGATGACGCACAGGATGCTCACGCGGACTCCTTCCAGACGTGCTCGGCGATCGCGGCCGCGGGGTCCGCGGTCGGCGAGGCCAGGGGCGGGGTGGGCTCCGGGGTGCGGCCGGGCCGCCACCGGGTCATGCCGTAGCGCCGCCAGAACCCCTCGAGCCAGGCGGGCGGGTCCGGGTGGACGGCCCACGCGGGTCTGCCGGCCTGCGCGGCCTCGAGGATCCCGGTGGAGAAGACGGCGGCCACGGGCCCGCGCATGGCGACGAGGGGCGCCCCGGCGTCGTCGATCCGCACACCGGCTCTGCGCCAGGCCGCGTGCTGGCCGCGGGAGAGACGGTCCCGCTCGGCCGGGTGGGGGCGGTAGGCGGCGCCGGTGGCCCGCACGTACTGTTCGGCGGGCGCGGCGAAGTCCCGGCGGGGCAGCTCGGCGCCGTGCAGCTGACCGAGGAACACCCCGGGGCCGTCGTCCCCGGCACCCGAGAGCGCGGGCGCGGTCCGGCGGGCCTGCTCCAGCAGCGCCGAGCCCACCGGGACGGCCTCCACATCGGCGCGGCCCTGGGTCCACCAGTCCGCGTCCGTGCTCGTGAAGGCGTACAGGGTGGCGTCCTGCGGGACGGGCGGCGTGGACACGGCCAGCAGCCCGTGTTGGACGACGCCGATGCGCGCTCCCCGCTGCCGGGCCCAGCGCACGGCGGCGCGACCCGAGGGCAGGTACTCCCCCGCCACCAGGACGCGGCGGAGCCCGGACAGGCGATCCCTCACGACGTCGGCGGTGGCGGCGTGCTCCCGGTGGCCCGCGGCCCCGGGCAGGGCGGGTGCGTCACCGGCGGGCAGCACCCAGCCGACCCCGGCGGCGACCTCCGGCCGCACCGTGGCCAGGGCGGCCACGGGCGAGGCCAGCGCGGCCAGCTGCGTGGGGCCGAAGGACTCCAGGGCGACGAGGGTGTGCACGTCCCCCGCCGGCAGGAGCAGGCGCGGGACGTCGTCGCCGGTGGACCGGCGGCGTGTCAGGGCGCCGGCCACGCCGCGCACGGTCGAGCGCGCGGTGTCCGCGGCCCGCCGGGTCAGCGGCCACTGGGCGCGCTGCCACGCGTGCCAGCGCGGCAGGTCCTCGGAGCGCCAGAAGAGGGGCGCGTCGGTCATGCCCACCACCCCTGGGCCATGGCCGCCCGGCGCGCGAACGTGTGCTCCGCGTGCGACCGGCGGCGGCCGGCCTCCCGGATGCGCGCTCCCCAGGCGGGATCCGCGACGACCCGGCGGCCCAGCTCGATGAGGTGGTCCGCGTCCTCGAAGACGAGCACCTCCTCGTCCGGGACGTAGAACTCGGCCACGTCGGCCCGATCGACGAGCTGGAGACCGCCCATGCCGGGCACCTCGAAGGTCCGCATCGCGTGGCCGGCCTGCAACCCGTGGATGTTGATGGCGCCCGCGGCGGCCGCCTGCACGGCGTACGCCTCCTCGAGGGGGATGTCCCGTTCGGCCGGCAGGTCCGGCCGGGTCAGCTCCCACGTGCGCAGGCGGTCCACCGGGTGGTGGCTCCACTGACGCCCGTAGGCGCGCACCGGCACCCCGGCCGCGGTCAGGCGCGAGAGCAGCTCCACGCGGTTCGGGTAGCGCGAGCCCACGAAGACCAGCTCGTCGCGCCGCGGCACCTCCGGCAGCGCCATCGCCGGGTCGAAACCATTGGGCATGTAGTGGGCGTCCACGCCCTCGCCGGCCAGCAGCTCGGCCTCGGAGCGGGCGTAGCTGAGCACCGGCCCGACGGAGCGCAGGAACTCCATCGAGTAGTCGTGCCGCGCGAGGTCGTCGTACAGCCAGAGCATGCGGGGCAGGCCCGCATCGAGGATCGCGGACCAGAAGTCCTCGCCCAGCGAGTCCCCCTTGATGACGAGCACGCGGTCCGGCCGGGCCTCACGCAGCGCGGCCACGGCCCGCCCCGTGTCCCAGGCGACCCGCGCGGCCGTGCGGTCCACGCCCGCCTTCTGCGGCAGCTCGAGCAGCCCCTTGTTCCGCAGCTTCATGCCGAGCGTGGCGTAGGCGTCGTAGCAGTGCACCGCGACGTCGAAGCCCTGGGCCGCCCACGCCGACGCGATGGAGCGGTGATAGCCGTGGAACGCCGGCGAGACGAGGAACAGCCGTTCCGGGGAGCGGCCGCCCCGCGCGTCGGGCGGCGCGGGCACGGTGTAACCGGTGGCGCTCATCGGCGCCGCCCCTTCCAGACCAGCGCGTGCTCGTCCCGGAGCACGGCGCGGGCGTCCACGTCCACACCCCGGGCCTGCCGGAGCGCGTTCACGGCGAAGTTCGCCCCCGTCGCCGCGGTGAGCGCGGCCTTGAGGACCCGGGGGTGACCGAACTTCCGGGCGTAGCGGTACCGGGAGTCCACCAGCCAGCCGCGCCGGCGCAGCGGATCCGAGGAGCCGTGCAGCCCGTGCGGCACACGGACGGCCGGGACCACGATCGACGGCACGCCGCGCTCGCGCAGGCGCCGCTGCAGGTCGACCTCCTCGGAATTCATGAAGTACTCCTCGTCGAACCCGCCGACGGCGCGGACCTGCGCCATCGGCAGGAGCAGCACGGCGCCCATCACCCAGTCGACCGCCACGGGCGAGGCGGACCGGGCCGCCGCGACGTCGTGCCCCACGGCCTCGTGGAGCACGTCCAGGTGACGGAAGCGGGCCAGCGGAGTCAGCCACTCGACGGTCTGGTGCAGGACCGTGGGGAAGTGCCGGCCAGACCACTGCGGCGAGCCGTCCTCGTTGACGACCTGCGGGCTCACCACGGCCGGCTGGTACGGAGCGGCCGCAGCCACCAGCGCGTCGATCTGCGCACCCGTGATGTCCGCGTCCGAGTTGAGGACCAGGGCCAGCTCGGTGGTGACCGCGGCCAGGCCGGTGTTCACGTTCGCCCCGAAGCCGCCGTTGCGCTCGCGGCGCACCACGGTCAGACGCGGATCGTGCGCCTCGGGGTACGGGGTGGGCGAGGCGTCGTCCGAGACCACGACGGCGGCCAGCGCGTCTCCGGGATCGCTCAGCAGGCGGTCGACGAGGGCGAGGGTGGGGGCCGGATCGCCGTAGTGCGGGATCACCACGGTCACCGCCGCCGTGGGCGACTGGGCTGTCATGCGGGCTCCTCCCTCAGCTCGGATGGACGGCGCACTCAGCGCCCGAGAACCTGTGTCGAGTATAGGGAGGCTCTGGCGAAGACCCGTGCCAGCCAGTGGGGCGGCGCCATGGCCGCCCGCACGGCGCTCAGTACACTGACCGGACAGCCACGGGATGGAAAGGGTGAGCCATGCCCGGCGCCCAGGGGGAGGACGAAGCCATGAGCGAGACCACCGCGTTGCGCATCGGCACCGGTCTCGATGCCGTGACGGTGAGCGGCCTCACAGGAGACGAGCGCGCTGAGGTCATCGCGTCCTGGGCCCGGTGCGGTGTGGAGGTCGTGCAGCCGCCCACCCACACCGATGCGCACCGCGGCGCCCACACCGCGTCTCCGTGGCTCCAGTGGCACGAGGACCTGGTGTTCCTGGCGACCTCACGGACGATCGAGTCCGCCCGCGGCACCCACCTGCTGTTCCATGCCGCGTGCCTCGCCGCACCGGACACCGGGGCGGCGATGGTCCTGGTGGCGGCGTCCGGGACGGGCAAGACGACGGCCACGCGCCGGCTGGGACCCCATTTCGCCTACCTCACCGACGAGACGGCGATCATCGCACCGGACGGCCTGACCGTCACGCCCTACCCCAAGCCGCTGTCCCTGCTGGGGTCACGGGGGGTGCGCCCGAAGACCCAGCGGGGCCCGGACGACCTGGGTCTCGGTCCGACCCTCCCCGACGCCCGGCTGGCCCGGATCGCCGTGCTGGACCGCGTGCGGGATCCGGCAGGCCCGGTGACGCCGCGGGCGGAGGCCATAGAACTCGTGGCCGCGCTCGAGGCGCTCGTCCCCCAGACCTCCTCCCTCTCCCTGCTCCCCCGCGGTCTCGTGACGCTCTGCCGCGTCCTCGACACGGTCGGCGGCGCCCAACGCCTGGTCTACGCCGAAGCGGAGGACCTGCGGGATGTCGTCGACGGCCTCCTGGCGGCCCCGCCCACGCCCGTCACCCCCGCCTGGGAGGCGCTCACCGAGGAAGAGCTGCGGGCCTCGGTCGGTGCGGCGGCCCCGGGCGCGGTGTCCCGCTGCACCGTCGACGACGGCATCCTGACCGACAGCGGCCGCCTGGTCCTGCTCGCCTCGGACCGCCTGGTCGTGCTCGAAGGTCTGGGCCCGTCCGTCTGGCTCCTGCTGGACGAGCCGCGGACGGCCGCCGACGTAGTGGCCCGCCTCCGCGCCGAAGGGCCCGTGCCCGAGGACGCCGAGGCCCGGGTGCGGGAGGCGATGGACGCCCTGGTCACCGCGCAGCTGGCCACGACCGGCTGAGCCGGCACGGCCCGGAGGCGGCCGGCGCCCAGGACGCCCCGCCCCCTCAGGAGATCAGTGCCCGCCCCAGTGCGTGGGCGGCCAGACGGTCACGAAGACCTCGCCCACGATGTCCTCGCGGGTGACGAAGCGCGCGCAGTCCCCGGCCTGGTCGGCGGGGATGCCGCGGCACGCGATCACGGAGTCGGCCGAGTTGGAGCGGTGGTCGCCGAGCACGAGCATCGAGTCCTCCGGCACGGTGACCGGGCCGAAGCAGCGCGCGGAGATCACCTCGGACTCGCAGTCCAGCTCGTCCCGGAGGAACGGCAGGTCGTTGTGGATGTACGGCTCGTCCAGGGGCTCCCCGTCCACCGTCACCGCGCCCTCGGCGGTGCAGCACTCCACGGTCTGCCCCGCGGTGCCGATCACGCGCTTGACCAGGGCCTGCTCGTGCGAGCGGCCGATGCCGGTGAGGTCGCCGAACGTGCGGACGGCGTTCTCCACGGCCCCCTCCGGTGGCATGGGGTGCGCCCAGTCCTCGTTGGCCGTGAAGACCACCACGTCCTGGGCGTCGGCCGCCCCGTCCGGGTAGGCGGTGCGGTTGACCAGCATGCGGTCCCCCACCTCGAGGGTGTTCTCCATCGAGCCGGACGGCACCGAGTACACCTTCACCCACAGGGCCTGCACCACGGCGACGACCGCGAGGGCCACCACCACGTTCAGCAGCAGGGAGGCCCAGAACGGCAGGCGCGGACGGTGAGGCTGCGGCGCGGCCACCGCGCCGCCGTCTTCCCCGTGGGCCGGCTCGACGCGCTCGGCCATGGTCAGGCGACGCCGTCGAAGAGGCTGGTGACCGAGCCGTCCTCGAAGACCTCGCGGATCGCGCGGGCGATCAGCGGGGCGATCGAGAGCACGGTGAGGGTCTCGAAGCGCTTCTCCTCCGGGATGGGCAGGGTGTTGGTCACCACGACCTCACGGGCGCCGCACTCGCCGAGACGCTGGGCGGCCGGGTCCGAGAACACCGGGTGCGTGGCGGCGATGATGACGTCCTTGGCGCCGGCGTCCTTGAGGATCTGCACGGCGCCGGCGATGGTGCCGCCGGTGTCGATCATGTCGTCGATCAGCACGCAGACGCGGCCCTCGACGTCCCCGACCACGGTCTTGGACTCGGCCTTGTTCGGAACGGTGAGGTCCCGGCTCTTGTGCACGAAGCCCAGCGGCACGCCGCCCAGGCGGTCCGCCCACTGCTCCGCCACGCGCACGCGACCGGTGTCCGGGGAGACCACCGTGACCTCCTCGCCCTCCACGCTGGAGCGGATGTGGTCCGCCAGCAGCGGGATGGCGAACAGGTGGTCCACCGGGCCGTCGAAGAAGCCCTGGATCTGGGCGGTGTGCAGGTCCACGCTCATCACGCGGGAGGCGCCGGCGGTCTTGTACAGGTCCGCCACGAGGCGGGCCGAGATCGGCTCGCGGCCGCGGCCCTTCTTGTCCTGGCGGGCGTATGGGTAGAACGGCGAGACCACTGTGATGCGGCGGGCGGAGGCGCGCTTCATGGAGTCCACCATGATCAGCTGCTCCATGAGGTGGTTGTTCAGCGGCGCCGGGTGCGACTGGATGATGAACACGTCCTTGCCGCGCACCGACTCGCCCGAGCGCACGTAGATCTCGCCGTTGGCGAAGTCGTAGGCGCTCATGGGCAGCAGCTCGGTGCCGAGCTCCTCCGCGATCTCCTGCGCGAGCTCGGGGTGGGCGCGGCCCGTGGCCAGCACCAGTCGCTTGTCCTCGCTGCGGCTCAGCTCCGTCATGACGTCCTCATCATCCTTCGTGGTTGCACGTTCCATGCCCGGCGGCGGCGCGCGGCCGACGTCCAGCGGGCCGCCTGAGGGGCCCGGTCCTCGCACCCATCCTAGG
>NZ_JBQPDO010000022.1:0-22607 GCF_052220525.1 Micrococcus sp. TCR-5 | reverse complement strand
GGGAGGGACTGACGCACGTACAGGTGACATACGATCTGTGGTGTTCCCACACCACAGGGAAGGATGTGCACCATGCCCGCCCCCTACCCCAAAGAGTTCCGCGATGATGTCGTCCGGGTCGCGCAGAACCGTGAGCCCGGCACCCATCTGAAAGACATCGCGAAGGACTTCGGCATCTCCGAGTCCTGCCTGACGAACTGGATTCGCCAGGCCGATATCGAAGCAGGCAACATCCCAGGCACCACCAAGGCCGAGGCCGAAGAACTCCGCGCAGCCCGCCGCAGGATCCGGCTCCTCGAGCAGGAGAACGAAGTCCTACGCCGCGCCGCGGCCTACCTCTCCCAGGCGAACCTGCCGAAAAAATGATGTACCCGCTCGTGTCCGAGCTCGCCGCCGACCAGATCCCGGTCGCGGTGTCCTTGCGGGTCCTCAAGCTCGCCCGCCAGCCCTACTACCGCTGGCGGGACCAGCCCGTCGCCGTTTCTGAGGTGGAGCAGGCCTACCGGGCCAACGCCCTGCACGCCGCTCACCTGAACGATCCGGAGTTCGGGTACCGGCTGCTGCGGGACGAGGCCGAGGCGGCCGGGGAGCGAATGGCCGCCCGTACTGCCTGGCGGCTCTGCCGCCAGAACGGGTGGCACTGCGGGTTCGGGGCCAAGCGTGGCAAGTACGGGACCCGCCCAGGCCCACCCGTGCACGACGACCACGTCCGCCGGGACTTCTCTGCCGAAGCTCCGAACCGGCTGTGGCTGACCGACATCACCGAGCACCCCACCAGTGAGGGCAAGCTCTACCTCTGCGCGATCAAGGATCTCTACGCCGGCAGGATCGTGGGGTACTCCATGGCCGGGCGTATGCAGGCCTCGTTGGCCGTGAACGCCCTCGAGCAGGCCGTGGCACGCCGCGGCGGCACCGATGCGGTGGCCGGGTGCATCGTGCACTCGGACCGCGGCTCGCAGTTCCGCTCGGCCCTATTCCAGGACGCCCTCACCACCCACGGGCTGATCGGGTCCATGGGTCAGGTCGGTGCTGCCGGGGACAACGCGGCTATGGAGTCCTTCTTCGCGTTGCTGCAGAAGAACGTGCTGGACCGACGCGACTGGGACACCCGGGACGAGCTGCGGGCCGGGATCATCACCTGGATCGAGCGGACCTACCACCGCCGCCGCCGGCAGGTGCGCCTGGGCCGATTGACGCCGGTCGAGTACGAGTTGATCATGGACCACACGCCCGCAGACGCGGCGTGAAGACGGCTGTCACCTACACGTGCACCAGTCCCCTATGACCCTTAGTCGATCGATGTTCAAAGGTCAAGACCTAAGTGACTCGTGGTCGTATGAAACATACTTGCGCGTTTGTGAAATCTTCGCTGCATCTCGACACATGGATCGAGCGTAGCGCCCGTGATCCCGTGCGCTGGTCAGGCGAGGGGCAGGAGGAGCCGATGTCAACCCTTCAGGGCCTGACCGGCGTATGAATCAAATTCGCGCGTTTCTGAAATCTTCGTTGCATCTCGACAACCGCTGCCTCGGTGTCGCCCCGGGAACGCACCCCGGCCGCCCACACCTCCGCCCCTGCAGTAGACTCCTGAACACTGTTCAACTCGTCGGGCACTCGCCATGCGCCCCGCGCCTCGGCTGAGCGCCCCCTCGCACTCGCTTCCGCACCAGGAGTCCCTCCATGAGCACTTCCGTGCCCTCGTCCCACGACGGCCACGTCCGCCCCGCGGCCACCACGACGGCGGACCGCCCCACCGACGCCGGCCGCCCCCGTCGCGGTTCCGCCGGCGGCAGCCTCGCGCGCATCGCCGTCATGACCGCGTTGATGGCCGTCCTCGGTCTGGTGCCGCCGATCGCCGTCGCCGGTGTGCCCGCCCCGATCGTGCTGCAGAACATCGCCGTGATCCTGGCCGGTGTGATCCTCGGCCCGTGGCGCGGGGCCGCCTCGATGGCGCTGTTCGCCGGCCTCGTGGCGCTCGGCCTGCCGCTGCTCAGCGGCGGCCGCGGCGGCCTGGGCGTGTTCGCCGGCCCGACGGCCGGCTTCATCCTCGGCTGGATCCCGTCCGCGCTGATCGTCGGCCTGATCTTCTGGGCCCTCACCTCCCGGGCCCGGCCCGGCCTCGGCGCCGGACGGGTCGCGCTCGGGGCGGCCGTCGCCGGGCTGATCGGTGGCGTCGTGATGGTCTACTTCTTCGGCGTGCTCGGCTTCGTCGGGATCGCCGGGATGGAGTTCGGCGCCGCCGTCCTCTCCATGGCCCCGTTCGTGCCCGGTGACCTGCTCAAGCTCGTCGTGTCCGTCATCCTCGTCGTCGGCCTGTGGAAGGCCTACCCCCGCGCCTTCCGATGAGCCCGGACCGTTCCGTCACCCTCACGGGCGTCCGCGTCGAGGCCGATGGCCCCGAGGGCGTCGTCGTGCTCCTCGACGGCGTGGACCTCACCCTCACCGCCCCGCGTGTGGCGGTGATCGGGGAGAACGGCTCCGGCAAGTCCACGCTGGCCCGCGCGATCGCCGGGCTGGCCGACGTCGTCGCCGGGGAGGTGACCGTGCACGGGGTGGACGCCGTCCGGGACGTGAAGGCGCTGCGCCGCACCGTCGGCTTCGTGTTCGCGAACCCGGCCGCGCAGATGGTCATGCCCACCGTCCGGGAGGACGTGGAGCTGACCGTGAAGTCGCTCAGGGACGACGCCGGCCGCCGCCTGACCAAGGACGACGTCGCCGCGCGCGTGGCCGCGGCGCTCCAGGAGCACCGGCTCACCGCGCTCGCGGACCGGGCGTGCCTGTCCCTGTCTTCGGGGCAGGCGCAGCGGCTGGCGATGTGCTCGGTGATGACCACCGGGCCGTCCCTGGTGATCGCCGACGAGCCGACCTCCCTGCTGGACGGCCGGCACCGGCGGATCGTGGCCGACCGGCTGCTGGCCGCCGACCCCTCCGCCCCGGACGGGTTCCAGCTGCTGCTGGTGACCCACGACCTCGAGCTGGCCCGTGCATGCGACGAGGCCGTGTGGGTCCACGGCGGCCGTGTGGAGCGGACCGGCCCGGCCGAGGACGTGGTCGAGGCGTACGAGCACTTCCTGGATCACGCCGTGGCGGCGGAGCTGCGCTGATGCTCTCCCTGTACATCCACGGCGACTCGCCCCTGCACCACGCCCGCGCCGGCCTCAAGACGGGCCTGTTCGCGGTGTGGGTGTTGGCCCTGACCCTGCTGCCACTGTCCCTGTGGACCGCGGGCGCCGCCGTCGTGGGCGCCGTAACCGCGTATCTCGTGGGCTTCGGGCTGCGGCGCGGGGCGGCGATGATCGCCTCCGACCTGCGCGCTCTGTGGCTGTTCTACGTGGTCCTGTTCGCGGCGCAGTGGATCTTCACCGACGCGTTCGCCGCCGGACTCATGGTGGCGCGCGTGCTCGGGCTCGTGCTCACCGCGCAGGTGTTGACGCGCACCACCCGGATCGCGGACATGACCGGGGTGGCCGAGGCGGTGCTGCGGCCGGTCGAGCGGATCCCGTGGGCGGGGCCGCGCCTGGCGCGGGCGGGGTTCCGCGCCGACCGCGTGGGCCTGGCGATGGGCCTGGTGCTCTCCTCGATCGGGCACCTGCGCGCCCTGGCCGAGCAGATCCGGCATGCGCAGGCCGCCCGCGGGGTGCGGATGGCGCCGTGGGCCTGGGCGCTGCCGCTGCTGGTGCTCAGCTTCAAGCACGCGGACGACGTCGGGGACGCCCTGGCCGCCCGCGGCATCGACTAGAGCCGCCCGCCCCCGGACCGCGTGGGGCGGCGGGCCGGCTCAGAGGGGGTTGTCCAGGGGCAGACGGTCGCGGTCGTAGGTGATCTCGGTGAAGCCGTGGGGCACGGGCTTGCCGTCCTCGCCCAGGGACACGAACACGATCTTGTCGATGGTCAGGATCATCTCGCCGGTCACGATGTTCCGCACCTTCGCCCGCATGGTCAGGGACGTGCGCCCGAACTCGGTGGCGCGCAGGCCCATCTCGATCATGTCGCCCTGCTTCGCCGAGGCCAGGAAGTTGATCTCCGAGATCAGCTTCGTCACGCACCGCGGGTTGCCCAGCTGCAGGGTCGCGTAGATGGCCGCCTCCTCGTCGACCCAGCGCAGCAGCGAGCCGCCGAAGAGGGTGTTGTTCGCGTTGAGGTCCTCCGGCTTGACCCACTTGCGGGTGCGGAAGTTGACGTCGTCGTGGGCGGCGCGGTCGGCCGAACGGGTGAAGAGCGTGGAGTCCATGGCCCCACGGTAGAGCGACGCCGACGCCGGCACGAGGGAGGGCGCCCGATGCGGAGACGTGCTCGAGCAGGCCGTAGGGTCGCCGGAAGGGATCCGCAACGGAGCACACAGGAAGGACCCGGCCGATGACCATCCGCCCCCACTCCGACCCCGTCACACCCGACGCCACCTGGCGCGATGTGCCGGTGCTCGGCTTCACGGTCGCGGCCGGCATCGCCGTCCTGTTCTGCCTGGTCTGGCTGCTCCGGGACGGACTCACCACCGACTACACGTGGGGGCTGCTGCTGTCCCCGGTGCTCATGAGTGTGCTCGGGGCGGCGGTGATGGTCCTCTGGGAGCGGCTCCTCGCCCGCGTCCCGCGGCTGGCCGCCACGCTGGTGGCCGTCGCCGCCCTCCTGGCCCTCGGGCTGGTGCTCGCATGGTGGCTCGTCGAGGTGAACGCGCAGACGCACCTGTTCACCGGGAGCACGTTCTGGCTGCTCGCCGTCGCCCCGGTCTGCGCGGGCCTCGCCTGGCTCGCACACCGGCTGCTCCCGGCGGCCCGCCGTCCCGTGGAAGAGCCCCCCGCCGCCCTCGACGACGACGCCTGGGCCCGCCGCCTCGCCGGCGTCCTGCGGCTGCGCAAGGACCTGCCCGACGCACGGGTGGCCGAGATCGTCCGTGACGCGCGGGCACGCGGGGCCGCGGCCGGGCGCCCGCTGGCCGAGGAGCTCGGCTCCCCGGAGTCGTACGCCGTGGGCTTCCGCAAGGACCGGGTCGCCGCGCCCCGCCGGCGGGCCTGGGCGGTCACCGCGCTCGTGCTGCTCATCCTGGCCACCCGTCTCCCGGGCGTGGTGGCCGGGGAGCGGCTCAGCGCGTGGGACGTCGCGTACCTGTTGGTCGCCGTCGTCGTGCTGGTGTCGGAGTGGTGCGGCTACCGGGCGGCGGTGCGCCGGGCCCGCCGCTGAGGGGTCTCAGGCCCCCGCGGCGGCCAGCACCCGCGCCACGTGGCGGCGGTGCACCTGGTGGATGATTTCGATCAGTCCGCACCCGAGCGCCGCGATCACCAGCGCGGCCACGAGCACGTCCGTGGGCGGGACCTCCATCTGGTGGTACCAGCGGGAGGCCGGCACCAGCACGACGGCGGCCAGCACCGCGTACATCGCCAGGATGAGGACCACCACGCGCGCGCTCAGCGGCCGGGACATCACGCTGAGCACCCACAGGCCCAGCAGGGTCAGGGTGATCATGAAGGCGGCCTGCTGGCGGGGCAGGTCGACGTCGCCGGCGGTGAGGCGCACGTACGTCTGCAACGTCACCATGGACAGCAGGATCACCGCGCCGGAGGGGATCGCGAACCGCAGCGCCCGCCCCAGGAAGCCGGGCACGTAGCGGCGCGGGTTCGGCAGCAGGGCGAGGAAGAACGTGGGTGCGCCGATCATGATGAAGTCCACGGTGGAGGCCTGCCGTGGCAGCAGCGGGAACTGCCACGCGAACAGGGAGAACACCACGCCGAACAGCAGCGCGTACGTCGTCTTCGTCAGGTAGATGTGGGCGAGCCGCTCCATGTTGGCGATCACCTGGCGGCCCTCGCCGAGCACGCGTGGCAGGCGGTCGAAGCGCCCGTCCAGGAGCACCATCCGGGACACCGCCTTGGTGGCCGGGGCCGCGTTGCCCATGGCGATGCCCAGGTCCGCGGTCTTCAGGGCCAGGGCGTCGTTCACGCCGTCGCCGGTCATGGCCACCACGTGCCCGCGGGACTGCAGCGCCTGCACCATCGCCTTCTTCTGGTCCGGGCTGACGCGGCCGAACACGTCGTGCTCGGCCATCACGTCGGCGAGCGCGCCGGGGTCCTCCGGCAGGGTGCGCCCGTCGTAGGCCTGGCCCGCCACCTCGAGACCCACCTCGCGCGCCACCGCGGCCACGGTGCGCGGGCTGTCCCCGGAGATCACCACGGTCCGCACGCCCTGCGCGTGGAAGTAGTCGAGGGTCTCGGCGGCGTCCGGGCGCACGTTCTCGCGGAACGTCACGACGGCGACCGGGACGCCTCCGGCGGGCAGCGCATCCCCGATCAGGGGCTCGTCCGTGCGGGCCAGCAGCAGCACGCGGCGGCCGGCGTCCGTGTCGGCGTGGACCTGGGCGCGGACGGCCTGGGCGGCATCGGGGCCGAGGAGCCGCTCGTCCACGAGGGCCTCGGGCGCACCGAGCAGCCACGTGCCGGCCGCGGCCCCGGCCTCGGGGCCGAACGCGACCGCCGACCACCGGCGCGCGGAGGAGAACGCCACCTGGGCCGCGGGGTCCACGGCCGGGACGGCCGTGAAGGGCTCGCGCAGGGCCGCCGCGGTGGGGTTCACGTCCGGGTCCGCGCCGAACCAGGCGAGCACGGCCCGAGCCCCGTCGGCGACCTCGGCCGGGGCGCCGTCGTCGTGGGCGTCCGGGGACGCGTCGGCCGAGGCGGGCGCGGCGAGCCGGTCGAACCGGACGCCGCCCTCGGTGAGGGTGCCGGTCTTGTCCAGGCAGACGGTGTCCACGCGGGCCAAGACCTCCACGGCGGGCTGCTCCTGGATGAGGACCTCCTGCTGGGCCAGCTTGAGCGCGGCCACGGCGAACGCGATGGTCGTCATGAGCGCCAGGCCCTGCGGGATCATGCTGGTCACCGCCGCCACGGACGCGATCAGCGCGGGCTCCAGGGCGGCCTCGCGCGGCTGGGAGAGGGCGAGGGCCCAGCCGCCGACCGCCGTCATCTGGCCGTGCACGATCACCGCGATGATCGGCACCAGGGCGATCGTCAGCCAGCGGGCCACCTTCTCCAGGGCGCCGCGCAGCTCCGAGTGGATGGCGGAGTAGCGGCGGGCCTCGGCGCTGAGCCGGGCCGCGTGCGAGGCCGAGCCCACCGCCGTCGCGCGTACCAGGCCCGCGCCGGCCACGACGGCCGAGCCCGAGAGCACGGCGTCCCCGGGGGTCTTCGGCACGGGGTCGTTCTCCCCGGTGAGCAGCGCCTCGTCCATGTCCAGGCCGTCCGAGACGAGGACCTCGCCGTCCACGGGCACCTGGTCGCCGCGGCGCAGCACCACGACGTCGTCCCGCACGATCTGCGCCATCGGCAGGGGCACGCGCGCCCCGTCCCGGATGACGACGACGTCGTCCTGGTGCAGCAGCGCGATCCGGTCCAGCTTCCGCTTGGCCGAGTACTCCTGGACCACGCCGATCACCACGTTGGCCACGGCCGCCAACGAGAACAGCAGGTCCAGCCAGCGGCCCATCAGGATCACGACGACGGCGCACAGCGCGATCGCCAGGTTGAACAGCGTGAACACGTGCACGCGCAGGATCTGCCCCAGCGAGCGGGACGTGTCCCGCGACTGGACGTTGACCAGGCCCGCGGCCTCCCGCTCGGCGACCTCGGCGGCGGTGAGCCCGGTGATCCCCGCCGCGCCGGTGAACCCCAGGCCCGTCCCGCTCTCGGGGGCGGACGGGTGCGCGGACGCAGGGGAGGGGGAGGCCATGGCACAGAATCTACCCAGCCGGCGTGGGGCCGGGCATCCGACGAGGGGATGAACCCGGGTGCGACCGCAGGCGGGACCGCGGGTGGGGCGGGCTCACTCGCCGGCCTGGCCGTCGATCCCCTCGCGCAGCAGGTCGGCGTGGCCGGCGTGGCGGCCGTACTCCTCGATCATGTGGGTGAGGATCCACCGCAGCGAGACCGGGTCCCGCCCCTCCCGGATCCGGTGGGCGCGGGCCAGGGCCGCGGCGCCGTCGTCGCCGTCCGCCGCGAGCAGGTCCACCACGATCTGCCGGGACCGCTCCACCTGGCCCTGCCAGAGGGCGCGCAGGTCCGCCGCGGAGTCCTGCGCCGCGCTGTGCCAGTCCCAGTCGGGGTCCGCGTCGAAGTCCGCGCCCACCCAGGGCGTCGAGGTGGGCTCGCCGAGGGCGACGGCCTCGAACCACCAGAACTCGACGAACGCGAGGTGCTTGAGCAGGCCGCCGAGCGTCATCGCGGACGGGTGCCCCGGCAGCCGGCGGTGCAGCGCGGCCGTGTCCAGGTCCGCCGTCTTCCACTCGATCGTGGCGCGCAGGAAGTCGAGGAAGCCCAGCAGGGTGGCGGCCTCGCCCGCGGCGAAGGGCGGCTCGGGGCGGCCCTGGTCGTCGTAGAACACGGTGGTCATGGCGGCCAGGCTACGCCCCACCTCGCGTTTTCGTTCGGGAAACGGCGCGTGCGGGGGCGGGTGAGCTGGCGGACCTGGAACGCGTGCGGTCGCTCCGAGCCTGAAAAGTGCGCTCATACCGACCGCAGGCGTTCCCGGAACGGGCGGGCCGGCGTCGTGGCCACCCAGGAGGACCCGGAGGAGCTCGTCGGGGTCAGCGAGGACTGGGCGGCGCAGGCGTACGCGGACGCCGCCGCGGTGGGCGGCGATCCTGCTCACCGCGGCGGATCCACCACGAGCCGCACCCGCGGGCTCGCCTGTTCGGCGGCGCCCTCCTGGGTCTCGGCGATCCGGCGCCAGATGCGGTCCGCCGACGGGTCGACCATCAGGTGCCCCATCTGCCGGATGACGGTGCCGAACACGGACGTCGGCATGCTGCGCCGCGGGGCGAAGCCGGACCGGCGCAGGCGCTCGGTCTGTTCCGTGGTCAGGTCCACGAGGCGCTCCAGCAGGGACTCGGTCTCCCCGCCGGCCTCCAGCAGCGAGCGGCGCACGTAGGCCCCCACCACCGGGTGGTCGGCCAGCAGGTCCGCGAACGCCGCGTCGCGGGCCGCGGACACCTCCTGTGGGGTGCCCACGAGCGGGACCTCGTCGAGGGTCGCGGCGATCAGGCGCAGCACGTCGTCGTCGACGGCGCGGGTCAGCCCCGCCTTGCTGCCGAAGTGGTGCCGCACCAGCCCGGGGGCGACGCCGGCCCGTTGCGCTATCTCGCGGACGCTGGCCATCTCGACCCCCCGCTCGGCATACAGCTCGAGGGCCGCCAGGCGCAGGCGCGCGGGGGAGGAGAGATCGTCCTGATCGAAGGGCAGGGGGGTGTTCATCGGGTCCTCGGGGCTGGGTCGGCGGATGGGATGGCCCGTGGTCGGGAGATGAGGATGCGGGGGCTCGCTGAACCCTACGGCAGGGATCGAAACGCCCCCCGCACCCTTCTTGCACGCTAGTGCAACATCGTGCTTGAGTGTGCAACACCAGCCCAGTGAGGCACGTCACAGATGACTGCCGCCCGCCTCCGCGACCACCACACCTCCCAGGGGGACCCATGCAGACCACCGACACCGTCCTCGGCACCCCGTCCACCATGGGCGACGACGAGCAGCTCACCACCACTCGCCTCCTGCGGGACGCCGCCCGGACCTTCGGGGATCAGCACATCATCCACACCCGCGGCGGCGGCTCCCCGTGGCAGACCACCACCTACGCGGCCGTGTGGGAGCGGGTGCGCCGCATCGCCGCGGCCCTGCGCGCCGAGGGCGTCGGGCCGGGGGACCGGGTCGGCCTGCTGCTGTGGAACGACGTCCGCCACCTCGAGTCCTACTTCTCCGTCCCGCTGCTGGGCGCGACCATGGTGCAGCTCAACCTGCGCCTGGCGCCCACGGACCTGGCCTACGTGATCACCCACGCGCAGGTGGGGACGATCGTCGTGGACGAGACCCTCCTGGAGCTCGCCGCCGCGCTCGAACCGCACCTGCCCGACGGCGTCCGCTGGATCGTGGCCGGCGACGGTGAGCTCCCCGCCGACTGGGCCGGTCGCGACGACGTCCTCTCCTACGAGGCCCTCCTCGACGGGCACGAGCCGCTCGAGACAGGGGGCCTGCCGAACGTGAGCGAGCGCTCCGCCTCCGGCGCCTGCTACACCACGGGCACCACCGGCCGCCCCAAGGGCGTCTTCTACTCGCACCGTGCCACCTGGCTGCACGCGCACGCCGTGGTGTCCACCCTGGGCATGACCATGGCGGACACCGCCCTGCTGCTGACCCCCATGTTCCACGCGCAGTGCTGGGGCCTGCCGTTCGCGGCCGTCGCCGTGGGCGCGCGCCTGGTGCTGCCGGGCCGGTTCAACCTCACGGACACCCCGTGGCTGACCTCCACCCTCGTGGACCACGGCGTCACCGTGGCCCCGGCCGCCCCCGCGATCCTCATGCCGATGCTCCACCACCTCCGCACCCTCGAGACGCCCCCACGGATGGACGGCGTGCGCCTGCTGTGCGGCGCGACCGAGCCCCCCGTGGCCATGATGCGCGGCTTCGACGAGCTCACCGGCGCGGAGGTCATCCACGCCTACGGCGCCACGGAGACCTCGCCCATCGTCTCCCTCAACCGCATGAAGCCGAGCCTCATGGACACCCTCTCCGAGGATGAGCGGTGGAACCTCAAGCGGTTCCAGGGCCTCGTCGTCGTCGGGGTGGACGTGAAGATCACCGACCCCCTGGGCGAGCTGCTGCCGCCCGGCGAGGAGAACGTGGGCGAGATCCGCCTGCGCGGGCCCTGGGTGACCACCTCCTACGCAGACAACGCCGAGGCCACCGAGGCCGGCTTCGACGACGAGGGCTACTGGCGCTCCGGGGACCTGGGCTACCTCTCCCCGGAGGGCTACCTCAAGGTCACCGACCGCCTGAAGGACGTGGTCAAGTCCGGTGGCGAGTGGATCTCCTCGATCGACCTGGAGAACCACATCATGACCGTCCCCGGGGTCCGCGACGCCGCCGTGATCGGTGTCCCCCACCCCCAGTGGGAGGAGCGCCCCCTGGCCCTCGTGGTGCGGGACGAGGACTCCGACGTCGACCAGGACGCCGTCCTCGCCGCACTCGCCGAGCGCTTCGCCACCTGGCAGCTGCCCGACGAGGTCCGCTTCGTGACGGAGATCGATCGGACCGGCGTCGGGAAGGTCAACAAGCGCAAGCTGCGCGCCGACTACGCCGACGCCCTCACCTCCGGCCGCTGACCGGCCCGCCCCCTCCCCAGACCCACCCCGACCCCAGGAGACCCCGTGACCCAGGACGCCTTCCTCTACGACGCCCTCCGCACACCGCGCGGTGCCGGCAAGCCCTCCGGCTCCCTCCACGAGGTCAAGCCGATCGACCTCGTCGTCGGCCTGACCCACGCCCTGCGCGACCGCCATGAGGGGCTCGACCCCGCCGACATCGAGGACATGATCCTCGGCTGCGTCAGCCCGGTGGGCGACCAGGGCGCGGTCCTGCCCCGGGTGGCCGCCCTCAAGGCGGGCCTGCCGCAGACCGTGGCCGGCGTGCAGCTGAACCGGTTCTGCGCCTCCGGGCTCGAGGCCATGAACCAGGCCGCCGCCCGCATCCGCTCCGGCTGGGAGTCTCTGCTCGTGGCCGGCGGCGTGGAGTCCATGTCCCGCGTGCCCATGGGCTCCGACGGCGGCGCGTGGGCCATGGACCCGGCCACCTCCCTGGCCACCGACTTCGTCCCGCAGGGCGTCTCCGCGGACCTGATCGCCACCCGTGAGGGATTCAGCCGCGCAGAGCTGGACCGCTTCGCCGCGCAGAGCCACCGCCGTGCTGCGGCGGCGTGGCAGGAGGGCCGGTTCGCCCGCTCCGTGGTCCCGGTGACGGACATGAACGGGATGACCGTGCTGGACCGGGACGAGACCATCCGCCCCGACTCGTCCGTGGAGACCCTGGCCACGCTCAAGCCCTCCTTCGAGGCGCTGGGCCGGGAGGCGGGCTTCGACGCCGTGGCGCTGGAGAAGTACAGCTCGCTGGCGGGGATCGAGCACCTGCACCACCCCGGCAACTCCTCGGGCATCGTCGACGGCGCCGCGCTGACGCTGATCGGCTCCGAGGAGGCCGGCCGGCGGGCCGGGATGAGTCCGCGGGCCCGGATCGTCTCCGCCGCCGTCGTCGGCTCCGAGCCCACCATCATGCTCACCGGCCCCACCCCGGCGTGCCGCAAGGCCCTCGAGGTGGCCGGCATGACCGCCGCGGACATCGACCTCGTGGAGATCAACGAGGCGTTCGCGGCCGTGCCGCTGCTGCTGATGAAGGAGATGGGCTGGACCGAGGAGCAGACCAACGTCAACGGCGGCGCGATCGCCATGGGCCACCCCCTGGGGGCCACCGGCGCCATGATCCTCGGCACCCTCGTGGACGAACTCGAGCGGCGCGACCTGCGGACCGGCATCGCCACGCTCTGCATCGGCGCCGGCATGGGCGTCGCCACGATCGTCGAGCGCGTCTGAGCGCCCCACCCACCCGACCGACCAGCACGGCAGGAAGAGCACCGGCATGAGTGAGCACATGATCACCTGGGACCAGGACGCCGACGGCGTCGTCACGCTGACCATGGACGACCCGCAGGCGCGGGTCAACACGATGAACGAGCGGTACCAGGACGCGATGGACGCCGTCGTGGACCGCCTGGAGGCGGAGCGGGACACGGTGACCGGCGTCGTCCTGACCAGCGCGAAGAAGACCTTCTTCGCCGGCGGCGACCTGGACTCCCTGGCCCAGGCCGGCCCCGAGGACGTGGAGTCCGTGTTCGCGCTGACGCAGCGGGTCAAGGGCCAGCTGCGCCGCCTCGAGACCCTCGGCCGCCCCGTGGTCGCCGCGATCAACGGCACGGCGCTCGGCGGCGGCCTGGAGATCGCCCTGGCCTGCCACCGGCGCATCGCCGTGGACGACCCGGGGCTGAAGGTCGGCCTCCCGGAGGTCACCCTGGGCCTGCTGCCCGGAGGCGGCGGCATCACCCGCCTGGTGCGCATGGTGGGCGTGGAGCGCGCCCTGATGGAGTGGCTGCTGCAGGGCACCGCCCGCGACGCCCGGGCCGCGATGGAGAAGGGGATCATCGACGAGGTCGTGACCGACCCCGCGGACCTGGTGCCCGCCGCCAAGCGCTGGATCCTGGAGCACCGCGACGACGCCGACGCCGCCGCGAAGCCCTGGGACGTCAAGGGCTTCAGGATCCCCGGCGGCACCCCCGCCCAGGCCTCCTTCGCCTCCCGCCTGCCCGCGTTCGCCGCCACCCTGCGCCGGCAGCTCCACGGCGCGGACCTGCCCGCCCCGAAGGCGATCCTCAGCGCCGCGGTGGAGGGCTCGCAGGTGGACTTTGACACCGCCTCGCGCATCGAGACCCGGTACTTCGTGTCCCTCGTGACGGGCCACACCTCCTCCGCCATGATCCAGGCGTTCCACTCGGACATGCAGGCGCTGCGCTCCGGCGCGGCCCTGGGCGGTCCCTCCCGCGAGCGCAGCACGATCACCACGGCGGCGGTGCTGGGCGCCGGGATGATGGGCGTGGGCATCGCCCACGCGCTCGCGCTCAACGGCGTGGACGTGATGCTCAAGGACGTCAGCCTGGAGGCCGCCGAGCGCGGCCGTGAGCGGGTGGGCGCCCTCCTCGAGGGGCGCGTGGCGAAGGGGCGCATGAGCCGTGAGGACGCCGACGCCGTCCTGGCCCGCGTGCAGCCCACCGAGGACTATCAGGACCTCGCGCACGTGGACGCGGTGATCGAGGCCGTGTTCGAGGACGTCGAGCTCAAGGACTCGGTGTTCGCCGAGGTGGAGAAGGTGGTCGGCCCGGACACCCTGCTGTGCAGCAACACCTCCACGCTGCCGATCACCCTGCTGCAGGGCCCGCGGGAGCGCTCCCAGGACTTCATCGGCCTGCACTTCTTCTCCCCGGTGGACCGGATGAAGCTCGTGGAGATCATCCGTGGTGAGCAGACCTCCCAGCGCACGGTGGAGCGTGCCTACGACCTGGTGCAGCAGATCCGCAAGCTGCCCATCCTGGTCAACGACGGGCGCGGCTTCTACACCTCCCGCGTCTACGGCACGCTCGTGCTCGAGGCCGCGGCCCTCGTGGAGGAGGGCGTGGACGCGCAGCGGATCGAGCGGGCGGCCCGCCACGCCGGCTTCCCGGCCTCCCCGCTGGCCATGATGGACGAGGTCTCCCTGACCCTGATCCAGCACATCCGCCGCGAGGAGGAGAAGGCCGTCGCCGAGGCCGGCGGTGAGCGTCCGGTGCGTCCGGGCGAGCGCGTGGTGGAGCGCATGGTGGACGAGTTCGGCCGCCCGGGCCGCGCTCAGGGCGCCGGCTTCTACGAGTACCCGGAGGAGGGCCCCAAGCACCTGTGGCCGGGCCTGGCCGAGCACTTCGCCACCGGGGCGGACGTGCCCGAGCAGGACCTGCAGGACCGCCTGCTGTACCGCATGGCCATCGAGACGGCCCGCTGCTTCGACGACGGCGTCCTCACCGACGCCCCCTCGGCGAACCTCGGCGGCGTGTTCGGCATCGGCTTCCCGCCGCACACCGGTGGGCCCGTGACGTTCATGACGCATCGCGAGGGCGGACCGGCCGCGTTCGTGGCCCGCGCCGATGAGCTGGCCGACCGCTACGGCGAGCGGTTCCGTCCCGGCGACACCCTCCGGCAGCGGGCCGAGCGAGGCGAGGGGCCGGGCCGATGAGCGCCGCACCGCTGGCCGGAGTGCGCGTGGTGACCATCGCCCTGAACCTGCCCGGGCCTGCCGCCGCGGCCCGCCTGCAGGAGCTGGGCGCCGACGTCGTCACGGTGCTCCCGCCCAGCGGGGACCCCGTGGCCACCCTGGTGCCGGCCCTCTACGAGGAGCTGCACCGCGGGCAGTCGGTGCGCACGGTGGACATGAAGTCCCAGGCCGGGGTCGCCGAGATGGAGCAGATCCTGGCCGAGGCGGACGTGTTCCTCACCTCCCACCGCTCCGGGGCGCTGCGCCGGTTGGGCCTGGACGCCGACGCCGTCCGCGCCCGCCACCGGCGGATCTGCCAGGTGGACATCACCGGATACGCCGGGGACCGCACGGACGTGCCGGGCCACGACATCAACTACCAGGCCGCGGCGGGCCTGCTGGCGCCGGGGGCTCCGCCGCGGATCCTCGCGGCGGATCTGCACGGTGCCGAGCGGGCCGTCTCCACCGCGCTGGCCCTGCTGTGGGCCCGCGGCGCGGACGGGGACGGCGGGCACGCCACGGTGGCGCTCGCCGAGGCCGCGCACGCCCTGGCCCTGCCCAACCGGCACCGCATGACGGACCCGCGCAGCCCCCTGGGCGGGGCCCTGCCCCACTACGGGGTGTATCCGGCGGCCGAGGGCCACGTGGCCGTCGGGGCGCTCGAGCCGCACTTCGCGGCCGCGCTCGTCGAGGGCCTCGGGCTGGACGCGGACGGGGACGTCCGCGCGCAGCTCACCGAGGCCCTCTCCCGGCACGACGCCGCCCACTGGCAGGCATGGGGGGAGAAGCGGGGCATCCCGCTCACCGCCCTGGTCAGCCCCACCGCCTGACCCCCACGACTCAGCACCACCCACGAACGACCCCGAGGAGCACCCCCATGACCACCAAGGATTCCCGCACCCGCTCGCTGATCGACGTCGACGTCCTCGAGTACCACCGCCTCCTGACGCCCGAGCAGCAGGAGAAGCTCGGGGAGATCCGCGCCGCCCTGGCGGAGATCGTGACCCCGCACGTGGCGGAGGCCTGGAGTCGGGACGAGTTCCCGCACGAGATCGCCCGCCGCGTCGGGGAGCTGGGCTACAACCACATCAGCGGCATGACCGAGGACCCGCTGTTCCGCGGGCACCTGATGGCCGAGCTGGCCCGCGCGGACATCTCCCTCAGCGTGTACTTCGCCCTGCACAACGACCTCGTCGGGGCCACCCTGGAGGCCCTGGGCTCGGAGGAGCAGAAGCAGACGTGGCTGCCGGGCCTGTACGCGATGGAGTACACCGGCTGCTTCGCGCTGACCGAGCCGGAGCACGGCTCCGACGTCGCCGGCGGCATGGCCACCACGGCCCGCCGAGAGGGGGACGAGTGGGTGATCAACGGGGCCAAGCGGTGGATCGGCAACGGCACCATGTCCCGCATCGCGATCGTGTGGGCCCGGGACGAGGAGGACGACCAGGTCAAGGGCTTCATCGTGGAGACCGACACCCCCGGCTACGAGGCCACCAAGATCGAGCACAAGACCGCGGTGAAGATCGTCCAGAACGCGGACATCACCTTCACGGACGTGCGCATCCCGGCGGAGAACAAGCTGGAGAAGGCCAACACCTTCGCGGACACCAACGTGATCCTGCTGGGCTCCCGCAACGGCCTGGGCTGGCAGGCCGTGGGCGCGCAGCAGGGCATCCTCGACGCCGCCCGCCGCTACGCGCTGGAGCGCACCCAGTTCGGCCGCCCGATCGCCGGGCATCAGCTGGTGCAGTCCCTGCTCGTGCAGATCGCGGCCAACCTGGCGGCCACCCTGGGCATGGCGCACCGGGCGGTGCAGCTCGAGGCCGCCGGCGAGGTGTCCATGACGCAGGCCTCCCTGGTGAAGCTGAAGACCTCCCAGATGTGCCGCGAGTCGGCCGCGCTGGGCCGGCAGATGATGGGCGGCAACGGCATCCTCGCCGACGTCGGGCTCGGTCGGTTCTTCTGCGACGTCGAGGCGATCTTCACGTACGAGGGCACCTACGAGGTGAACTCGCTGATCGTGGGCCGCGGCCTCACCGGACACTCCGCCTTCCTCTGACCCCCCTCCGACGACCGCCCCACCAGATCAGGAGCCACCGTGACGACCTCCGAGACCACCTCCGAGACCACCTCCGAGACCCCCGACACCTCCGCGACCACCCACGGCCGGCCCACCGAGCGCCGGGGTCATGTGGCCGAGCTGCTCTCGGCCACCGTGGCCCGGCAGCCGGATGCCGTGGCCCTGCGGATCGGTGAGGCCCGCATGACCTACCGCGAACTGGACCAGGTCACGGCCGCGACGGCCGGCTGGCTGCGCCACCGCGGGGTGGGCCCGGGGGACCGGGTGGCCGTGATGCTGCCCAACGTCCCGGCCTTCGTGGCGGTCTACGAGGCGCTCATGCGTCTGGGCGCGGTGATGGTGCCGCTCAACCCGCTGTTCACCGCCCGTGAGCTGGGGTACTTCCTCGAGGACTCCGGGGCGCGCATGCTCTGGGCCATGCCCGGGCTGCCAGCCGTGGACGAGGTGGCCGGGAACGTCGACGTCGAGGTGGTCACCCTGGACCTGGAGGCGGTCGGGCGGGAGTGCGCCGCCGAGGGCATCGCCCCGGTCACGGAGATCACCCCGCGGGACCCCGACGACGACGCCGTCCTGCTCTACACCTCGGGCACTACGGGGCGGCCCAAGGGTGCCCGGCTGACGCACACGAACCTGCGTTCCAACGCCATGGCGACGGCGACCGGCCTGGGCCGGCTCGGCCCGGACGACGTCGTGTTCGCGGCGCTGCCGATGTTCCACGTGTTCGGGCTCTCGGTGGTGCTCAACGGGGCGGTGTTCGCCGGGTCCACCCTGTCCCTGATGCCGCGGTTCGTGCCGGAGGCCGCCTACGACCAGCTGCAGGACCACGGCGTCACGTTCCTGCCCGGCGTGCCCACCATGCACGGGGCGTTCCTCTCCGTGGCCCGGGCCCGCCGTGAGGCCGGGGCCGAGCCGGAGGACTTCTCGCGGCTGCGCATGCCCCTCTCCGGCGGTGCGAGCCTGCCGGTGGAGACGCTGCGCGCGGCGGAGAAGCTGTTCGGCGTGCCCGTGTTGGAGGGCTACGGCCTGTCCGAGAACGCGGGTGCGTGCTTCTTCAACCCCGTGGACGCGCCGACCCGCCCGGGCACCGTGGGCCGGCCGGTGGACGGCTTCGAGTTCCGGATCGTCGCGATGGACGGCACCGAGGTGCCCGAGGAGGACCTCGAGACCTCCGGTGAGCTGCGCATCCGGGGCGAGGGCATCATGGCCGGCTACTGGGGCCGCCCGGAGGACACGGCGGCGGCGTTCGACCAGGACGGCTGGTTCCGCACCGGGGACATCGCCCGCCGGGACGAGGCCGGGTACGTGATGATCGTGGACCGGCTCAAGGACGTGATCATCCGCGGCGGCATGAACGTGTACCCCCGCGAGGTGGAGGAGGTCCTCTACGAGCACCCGGACGTGGTCGAGGCCGCCGTGGTGGGTGTGCCGGACGAGCGGCTGGGCGAGGAGATCGCCGCCTTCGTCTCGCTGGCCCCGGGCAGCGCCGTCACGGGGGAGCAGCTCCAGGCGTTCGCGGCCGAACGGCTGGCCCGCTACAAGCAGCCGCGGGAGGTGACCGTCCTGGACGGGCTGCCGAAGAACGCCACGGGCAAGATCCTGCGCCGCGAGCTGCGTCAGGGGTGAGGGGCGTGTGGCGGTCTGGACACGGGTGGTCTGGTCTGAGTGAGAGGAACGACGGACAGATGGCCTCTCGCTACGCTCCCGGTATGACTCAGCCGCTCGTCCACCCGCCCAAGGCCCAGCCGGGCGACAGGATCGCCGTCGTCTCGCCGTCGTTCGCGGCTCCCGGCTTCGCGCCCGCGGTGCACGAGCAGGCGATGCGCCGCCTGGCCGAGGTGACCGGACTGGTGCCGGTCGAGTACCCCACCACCCGGCAGCTCGGGGCGAGCGCCGAGGACCGGGCGCGGGACCTGAACGCGGCGTTCGCGGACCCCCAGATCCGGGCGGTGATCGCCACGGTAGGCGGGGAGGACCAGATCACCGTGATCGGCCACCTGGACGCGGACGCAGTGCGCGCGGACCCCAAGCCGTTCCTCGGCTACAGCGACAACACCAACCTGCACCAGTGGCTGTGGGCGAACGGCGTGGCGAGCTTCTACGGAGGCTCCACCCAGGTGCACCTGGGGCCGGGGCCGGCTGTGGATGAGGTGCACGCCGCGTCCATGCGGGCCGCCATGCTGACGGGAGGGCGGCTGGAGATCACGGAGCCGGGGGAGTCGGAGGACCACGGCGTCGACTGGCTGGACCCGCGGGCGCTCACCGAGTTCGGCGAGCGGGATCCGGTGCCGTGCCCGCACGACGACGGCGCGCGCGGCGTCGGCGAGGGCGCCTCACCGTGGCGCTGGGCCGGGCCGCGGCGCGCGGTGACCGGCCGGACGTGGGGCGGCTGCCTCGAGGTGCTGCCGTGGGTGATGGCGGCCGGCCGCGGGCCTGCGGACATGGCGGTGCTCGAGGGCGGTGTGCTGCTCATCGAGACCAGCGAGGAGCTGCCGAGCGCCGGCGAGGTGCGGCGGCTGCTGCGGATCCTGGGGGAGCGCGGCGTGCTCGGCGCCGTGGACGCCGTGCTGGCGGCCCGCCCGCCGACGAGCTCCTTCGAGGCGCCGCGCGGTGCGGAGGAGCGGGCGCGGCGGAGCGCGGAGCAGGCCGATGTGGTGGTGGAGGAGGTCGGGCGCTACAACCCGGACGCGGTGGTGTGCGTGGGCGTCCCGTTCGGCCACACCCGGCCGCAGTGGGTGCTGCCGCACGGCGGCGTGATGACCGTGGATGGGGTGGAGAGGCGGGTGTGGGCGGAGTTCGGGTGAGTTGATCGGCGCGCTGCGCTACGTGCTTTCTGGCGGCGCGCCACTGGCCGTGGAGACGCTGCGGGAGGCCGAGGCCGAGGCGGCCTTCGGCGTGCCGGTGCGCGAGGCCTACGGCCTGTCCGAGTCCTGCGGGCCCGTGTGCTTCAACCCCATGGACGGCCCCAGCCGCCCCGGCACCGTGGGGCGGCCGCTGGAGGGTGTGGAGTTCCGCATCGTCACCCCGGAGGGCGTGGAGGTGCCGGAGAGGGACACCGAGACCCCCGGCGAGCTGCGCATCCACCGGCCCGTGGTCATGTCCGGGTACCTGGGCCTGCCGGAGGCCGGGGCCGCCGCGTTCGACGACGACGGCTGGCTCCGCACCGGCGACCTCGCCCGGCGGGACGAGGAGGGCTACTACCGGATCGTGGGCCGGCTGAAGGACATCAACATCCGCAACGGCTACAACGTGTACCCGCGCGAGGTCGAGGATGCGCTCTATGTGCACCCCGACGTCGCCGAGGCCGAGTTCTCCGCGTTCGTGCGCGAGCGCCTACTCTCGTACAAGGGGCCGCAGCCGGTGACGCTCATGGACTCGTTGCCGAAGAACGGGACGGGGAAGATCGTGAAGGACCTGCTGCGGTGAGGGGCCTGATCTGACTGGTTGGACGTATCCCAAGGGCGAGTGGAGCCCCGCCCCGATCTTCACGACGGTGGACAAGAACCCTGAGCTTGTCATTAGGCGTGCGGTCCGCACCGAATGAGGAGAACCTTGAGTGCGGTGGACCGCTCGTGGGCAGTTTCGCCTAACGTGTCCGGGGTGCGCGAGACGATGGCCTCAGACAGCATCTCACCGTCCCGCGGCTCCATGTGGGGCCGAGCTGGACACGGGTAGAGTCGTAGGTCATGGCCCACCAGGCCATGCAGAGAGGTAGGCGTCGTATGGTCCACTTGACGGGTCTATTCGCAGGTATCGGTGGCATTGAGCAGGGCTTCCACAATGCGTTGGGATCAAAGGTCGAGACAGATCTTCTGTGTGAGTCTTGGGCCCCTGCTCAAATCGTTCTGAAGAATCGGTTTCCCGGTGCTGAGCTGCACCCAGACGTTCGAGAGCTGGCATCCCTGCCGGAGGCAACTGACATACTTTCCGCTGGGTTCCCCTGTCAGGATCTCTCACAGGCAGGTCGAACTGCGGGCATTCGCGGGGAGCAGTCCGGGTTGGTGACGCATTTGTTCGAGCTGCTTCGGCGTCGCATCTCTGCTGGACGACGACTTCCCACACTGCTCATTGAGAACGTCCCCAACATGCTGGCCCTCGACAAGGGTGCTGCGATGGAGTTCCTGGTCCAGGAGATGGAGACCCTTGGATACTCTTGGGCTTACCGGGTCGTCGACACTCGTTTTACGGGACTGCCGCAGAGGCGCCGTCGTGTAATCGTTGTTGCCTCGGTGAACCTCAACCCGTCGGAGGTCCTTTTTGCGGACGAGGCGGCGTCACGCCCTGATGATCATTATTCCTCCGACGCCTTTGGATTCTACTGGACGGAGGGTAAGGGTGGATTGGGGTGGGCACCCGACGCGATTCCGACGCTCAAGGGTGGCTCCACGATCGGCATCGCTTCACCTCCTGCCATTTGGGTCCGTGGCGCGGAGGACGCCACTCGCGCCTTGGTGGTGCCGAGGGAAGCAGAAATGGAATCATTGCAGGGGTTCCCCCGCGGGTGGACTGATCTCGACTTCGGCTTGAGCGCTGCGCGGACGCGCGGAACCCGGAGCAAACTCCTTGGCAATGCAGTCTCGGTGCGTGTTGCAGAGTGGGTGGCTCGGCGAGTCTTCGCGCCAGGCGAAGTGGTGTGCCCCTCCGTCGATTGGGGCTCATCCAGGCAGTGGCCGAACGCTGCTGCTGGTATGGGCGGGAAGCGATGGCGAGTGGAGGCCAGCGAATTTCCCACTCTGGAACCGTATGAGCACTTGCTGGAGCATGTTGACGTGTCGTCAGCCCCGGCGTTGAGCCGGCGTGCGGTGTCGGGTTTCCGTTCGCGCCTTCTCCAGGGGAACTTGGGCCGATATCCGGGATTCCGCGAGGCTGTGGCTGAGGCGGACAGGGCATTGACTGAAGATCAGCTGATTACCAAGTTGGAGGCATGAACGTGTTTGGCCCCGATATTCTGGCTCGAACCATGAGCGAACCGGCAGACCCCACCAAATATGGAATTCGCTGGCAATATCATTCTCGATCAGATCGTCATGGAAAAGTGGCCAGTTGGGGCGTCGCCTTCGACTTGCTTCGCTCGTCGAGTGTGATGCGGCAACATGCCCGCGACGGCAAGATTGTCCTTGGTGTCAATCTGAAGTTGAGTGATTTCGAAACGAAGAAGAGCAAGGTGCTTGACTTGGTCATCGCCCGACCAGGAGGAGCGGCGACATCGGCCCGCGGCGAGTCCCTGGTCTCTCTCGCGCAGCGCTACAACATGAACCTCTCCGGAGAAGAGATGGGCGAGCTGACGTCGCTACCAGATATTCCTGTGGCGCCTGTCGGGTCGGTTCTGGTGGCTCTAGAAGCTAAGGCCACGATGACTGCTCACGTCAAGTCACTTCCGCGTCTTCATGATGAATTGACCAGTTCCCACATCTCTGTACACGGTGAGAGCCAGACAGCCTTGGCGATTGGATACGCACAGGTTAATGTCGCAGACGTGTTTGTAAGTTCTAACCCTGCAAACGTTGAGCGCATTCATCTCGGGCAGGAACCCGTTGTCACTTCTCACAAGCAGCCCGGTGATTGTCAACGGGTGTTGGACACCCTTAATACTCTTCGGACTCGTTCCAGTTCCATCGGTATCGGTTTTGATGCAATTGGCGTAACTGTCCTCGACCTTCGGAACGATGACAGTCCTGTGAAAGTCGTTCATTCCCGACCCGCACCGCAGCCGGGGGACGCTTTTCACTACGACTCGATGATCATGCGCATGGCCACGCGCTACGACACGCAGTTCAGTGGGATCTGAAGACAAAGGCAACAACGGAAGATCTTGGGCCTCCAGCTGTGCAGCGCGGAGGATCATGGTCGCGAACCGAGCGCGGGACACCAAGCCTGAGCTCGCCGTTCGC
>NZ_JBQPDO010000021.1:0-22646 GCF_052220525.1 Micrococcus sp. TCR-5 | reverse complement strand
GACGCCCCTCCGGCCTCGTTGGCCCCGGCCCGAGTCAACAACGTCATGCCCTCTTACAACTAGTCACCAGCCGGTCGGTATGTCAGGTCCCCGCGTACAGACGCGAAGAGGGCCGGAATCGCGTGGATTCCGGCCCTCTCTGGCGGAGACGGGGGGATTTGAACCCCCGGCCCGACTTTCGCCGAGCCCTTCATTAGCAGTGAAGTCCATTCGGCCGCTCTGGCACGTCTCCTCCGTCCGGCGCGCCTCGCACGGGGCGACGCGCGGTCAGACCGGTCCAGCTTAGCGCGCCAGGCCAGGGCAGGGCAAAGGAGCGCCGTGCTCACGGTCGGACCACCATCGCGCACGAGCGGGCCCCGGATCGATCGATCCGGGGCCCCGCGTGATCTGTCAGCCGTCCGGCCTGAGGCCGACGCGTCCGTTCAGATCAGATGCGATCCTTGCGGTCGTTGCGGCCGTCGAGGTCGCGATCGGTGGCGTCGCCGTCGACCTTGACGTCCTCGTGGCGGACCTCCTCGGTCACCGTCTCGGTGTCCTGCACCTGGCGCTTGCCCAGAGAGACCTTCTCGGCGTCCACGGTCTTGTTGACGACCGGGGTCTCCTCGTAGGTGGTCACCTCGACGTCGCCGTCGCGGCCGGCGGTGCGGGCCTCGGCGGAGTTCGGGTCGACGGACTCGCGCTCCACCACGACCTCCTCGCGGGTGACGGGCACCTCGACGGTCTCGGTGGTGGTGTAGGCCTGCTTGCGCAGACGGACGCGGCCGGAGGCGCGGCGCTCGGTGCCGACGTTCAGGTGCTCGTCCTTGACGACGACGGAGTCGGCGTCGGTCACGTCGCGGCGATCGCGGTCGGTCACGTCGCGGCGGTCGCCGTCCACGACGGCCTCGTCGCGGCGGTCGGCCACGCCGGCCACACCCGCGGTGCCGGCCACGCCAGCGGCGCCGGCGTCGGTGCGCACGTCGTCACGACGCACGTCGCCGTCGTGATCCGCGGCGGAGTACTCCATGGAGTAGTACTCGTAGATGCGCTGCTCCTCCTCGGGGGTCAGCGAGCCGTCCGCGTCCACGTTCGGGGCGTCCTTCACGAAGGACTTCTCGAAGGGCACCGTGATGCCGTCGGCGGTGATCTGGGCCTGCTGCAGCGGGACGAAGGTCTCGCGGGCGCCGAACAGGCCGGTCTTCACCGTGATGAAGGTGGGCTCGTTGGTGACGTCGTCGAGGTAAACCTGACCGACAGAGCCGATCTTGTCGCCGTCGGTGGCGAAGACGGTGGAGTTCTGCAGCTGGTCGAGAGCGTTGCGGTCCATGAGGAATTCTCCTTCTGAATTGGTGTTTTGTTGCCTTACGCTCATTCACAATTCCCCATGGGCCCGAGTGGCGTCAACCATCGGCCCCCCAGATTCCAAATTCCAAGACTTCTCCCAGAATCTCGGTGTGATCCGCGTGATTCCGCGGATTCTTCGTCCGGGCCCGCTCCGGACCCTGGGGGATCGGTGGGAGTGTGGCGCATGCGGTCCGCGACCCTTGACGGCCACCGATAATGTGTGGAATACGCGCGCCGCAGGCGTGAAAACGATCCCGAGGAGAGTGGAGGCCCCATGTCCGAGCCCCTGGTGGCCGATCGCCGCCTCGCAGTGGTGGGAGCCGGCCCCCGCGGCGTCATGCTGCTGGAGCGGATCCTCGCCCGACTCGAGGGCGCGGCCCCGGACGCGCACCCCCGGCGGCTGCGCATCGACGTCGTGGACCCCTATCCCCCCGGGCCGGGGCGGGTGTGGCGCACGGACCAGTCCGAGCTGTACCTCATGAACACCCCCGCGTTCTTCCCGACCGCGTGCGCCGCCGACAACCCCGGTCTGCGCCCCTCCACCGCCGCCCAGACCTTCGACCAGTGGCGACGCGTGCACCCGGAGGCCAGCCTCGGCGTGCGCCGCCACCAGTACCCGGCCCGTGCGGTCTACGGGCGCTACCTCCGGCATCTGTACAAGGACGTCGTCGCCGGGCTGCGCGCCCGTCCCGAAGTCGCCGAGGTCATCGAGCACCGCGCGGAGGCCACCGCCCTGCACCCCCGGCCCGACGGCGGCGCCCGCCTGGAGCTGCGGGACGCCGACGGCTCGGTCTCCGTGCTCGACGCGGACGCCGTCGTGCTCTGCCTGGGCCATCAGCCTGCGGAGCTCAGCCCCGGCCAGATGCGGATGGCCGCCGCCGCGCGGGGCCGGGACGAGCTGCACTACCAGGGCCCGCAGATCCCCTCGGACGTGGACTGGGAGACCGTGGAGGCTGGGGCGGACGTCCTCGTGCGGGGCATGGGCCTGAACGCGTTCGACCTGCTGGCCCAGCTCACCCAGGGCCGGGGCGGGGTGTACCGCCGCACCGGCGACGGACCCGGCCGGGCCCTGCGGTACGAGCCGACGGGGGACGAGCCGCGCCTGCACCTGATGTCCCGCCGCGGCATCCCGTACCTGCCCAAGGCCGAGGTGGACGCCTTCGTGCCCCGCGGCGTCACCCTCAGCTACCTCTCCGACGCCGCCGTGGACGCCCTCACCGCCCGGCACGGGGCCCTGGACCTCGCCGAGCACCTCTGGCCGCTGCTGCACCGCGACGTGGTCCGGCACTACTACGCCACGCTCGTCCGGGCCCAGCCCGAGATCCTTGGCGGGCCCGTCGAGGCGCGCCGGTTCCTCGGGGAGCTCGTCGGCCAGCTCGAGGAGGCCGGCCGCGGCGCCCCCGTGACCTCCGCGCACGCCGAGGAGCTCCTCCAGCGGTACGCCCCCGGGCGCCGCTTCCTCGACATCCTGGCCTATGGGTCCCCGTTCGAGGACGCCGTGTTCGCCTCCCATGAGGACTATCAGCGGGCCGTCGCGGACCTCATGGGGCAGGCCTGCGTGGAGGCCGCCCTCGGGGAGGAGTCCCCGTTCATGATGGCCGTCGGCGCGCTCCATGCCGGCCGACTGCGGATCAAGGCGTGGATCGCCGAGGGCCGGATCGCCGAGGCCTCCCGCATCCGGGACGTCCAGGGCTGGTTCGAGCCGCTGGTCGAGGGCCTCGCCTCCGGCCCGCCCCTGTGGCGCGTCGAGCAGATGCTCGCGGTGCACCGGGCCGGCCTGCTCACCTGGGCCGGCCCCGCGCCCGTGGTCGAGGCCGAGGACCACGGCTTCACGGCCCGCAGCCCCCAGGTAGGAGCGCAGGACTCGCTGGAGCCCGCCGTCGTCGAGGGGGCCTGGCTGGTGGAGGCCATGATGCCGCCCAACCGCGTGCAGGCCGCCGCCTCCCCGCTGGTCCGTCAGATGCTGGCGGACGGTGTCGCCGCGGCCGGGACGTGGGAGGACGAGGAGGGTGTGCGCGTGCCCGCCACCGGCTTCGACGTCACGGCCCGCCCGTACCGGCTGCGGGCCGCGGACGGCACGGTCCACGCGCACGTGTTCGTGCTGGGCCTGCAGCTCTCGGGCGTGCAGTGGGGCACCGCGATCGCGGCCGAGGCCGGGGCCGATCCGGCCGGACGTGCCCTCTTCCTCGCCGACGCCGACGCCGCCGCGGCGGCCGTGCTCGCCGGCTGAACCCCACGACGACGGCGGGGCCGCCCGGGTGGATCCCGGACGGCCCCGCCGTCGTCATGCCGGGTGCGGCGCCCCGCGCCCCGTCAGGGACGGACCGGCCCGCGGCCCTTGCCCGGGTGGTCACCGCCGTGGCCCTTGCCCGGGTGGTCGCCGCCGTGGCCCGGGGTCGCGCCGATGCAGCGCAGCCACTCGCGCACGGAGTTCGCGGGCTTGCCGGGCACGCCGCGCGGATCGGTCACACCGTCGCAGGTCTCACCCGGGGTGGGTTCCGGCTCCGGCTCCGGGGTCGGCTCGGTCACGGGCGCGTCGAGCTGGAGGCCCACCAGGATCGGGTTGTGGTCCGAGGACCGCCACTGGTCCGCGGAGTACAGGTCCTCGGCCACGTAGTTGTGGCGCGAGTACTCCAGGGCCACGGATTCGTTCGCGTTGATCATCCAGATGTCCTGGCCGGTGATCGCCGCGGCCGCGGACGGCGAGGCGTAGATCCCGTCCAGGCTGCCGACGGCGCCGCCGAACGCGTAGGAGTACTCGCCCGTGAGCGCACCCTGGGAGACGTACCCGGCCGCCTCGAGCACGCGGATCGGGTCCTCCTTCTCGTAGGCGTTGAAGTCGCCCATGAGCAGGACGCGGTCGGTGCCGGTCTCGGCCTTCATGCGCTCGGCGAAGGCCACGAGGGCCTCGGCCTGGCCCACGCGGTCCGCGTTGTACGCGCCCTGGCCATCGCCGGAGTCCACGTTGTCCCCGGTCGCACCGGAGCCGCCCTTGGACTTGAAGTGGTTGGTGATCGCCACGAACTCGGTGCCGGCCGCCCCCTCGGCCGTGCCGTCGGCGGCGCGGAACAGCTGCGCCATCGGCTCGCGGGCGTTGTCGAAGTTCGTCTGGTCGTCCAGGATCACCGACTCGCCCAGCGGGGTGACCTCGGCCGGCTGGTAGAT
This sequence comes from Micrococcus sp. TCR-5, assembly GCF_052220525.1. Classification (NCBI taxonomy): domain Bacteria; kingdom Bacillati; phylum Actinomycetota; class Actinomycetes; order Micrococcales; family Micrococcaceae; genus Micrococcus; species Micrococcus sp. TCR-5. The sequence continues at coordinate 18,158 of NZ_JBQPDO010000021.1, read as the reverse complement.
GAACGCGGAGCGGATGACGTCCTCGTCCGCGAGCGCGGGACGGGCGGACGGGGAGGCCACGTAGGCCCAGCGCTGCTCGCCCGCCTGCGCGTTGAGGGCCTCCACGAGGTGGGCCAGCGCGTGGTCCCGGTCGAGGCCGAACTTCTCGGAGTTCTCGATCTCCTCGAGCGCGACCACCGAGGTGCCGAGGCCGTTGATCGCGGCCGCGATCTTCTCCTGCTGGCGGGCGAACGCCTCGGGGGTGTAGGCGCCGCGCGGCAGGCAGCCGTTCGTGGTGACGGGGGTGCCGGCGCGGTCGCGGTAGGCGCCGCAGCCGGCCACGTCCTGGCCCAGGGTCGTGAAGTAGTTGAGCACGTTGAAGCTGCCGACGGTGACGTTGCCGCCGACCGCCTCGGGGGCGGCCTCGGCCGGGCGGGTGTCCTCGATCGTCACGGGCTGGACGGCGGCCGCCGTGGCATCGGTGAGGTGGCCCAGCGGCTGGAAGGACCACGCGTCGAAGCGCCAGTCGAGGATGACTCCGGTGCTGAACTCCAGGCCCGCGCCCACGCGCACCGGCTGGTCCGCGTCCAGGTACGGCAGCGGGTTCTGGTTGCCCGGCGAGCGCATGAAGTTCGTGGAGGCCCCGTCGTCGAGCACGATCAGCTGCTGCGCGTTGGCGGCCGCGACGGCCTGCGCCTCGGCGCCGGGCCGGGCCACCGACGTCGGATTGTCCAGCGGCTTCGTGCCGGGGACGACGCCGAGGGAGCCGTACTGGTTGAGGGAGTAGTTGTCCGTGACCGTCCAGTCGCCCTGCGGGGCGAGGACCATGCCCTCGAGCGCCTCACGGTCGGCCTCCTCCAGCGGGAACTCCACCGGCGTGGGGGCCACGGCGCCGGGCTCGGCGACCGGCAGCACGCCGTCGGCGGCGACCTTGATCTGCGTGAGGCCGTAGTGCTCGGCCGCTTCGCCCGTGACCTGGACGTGGTCGCCGAGCGTCACGGAGCCGACCGTGTCCGGCGAGTACACGAACACGCCGTCGGAGGCGCCCGGGGTGGCGTCGGGGGTGTCGCCGCCGGTGCCGGCGGTCTGGATGTAGTAGCCGTCGTAGCCGCCCGTGGAGTACACGGCGGTGACGACGCCGGTGGTGGTCACCTGGCGCCCGGCGTACGGGGTGGCCGTGCCGGTGCCCTGGAGCTGGGCGATGGTGATCCGCTCGGACGGGGTCGGCTGCGGCTCGGGCTCCGGGGTCGGCTCGCCGCCGGTGGCGGCGGCGTTGGTCGGGGTGACCTGGCCGGTGACGGTGAAGTCGGCGCTGTTGTCGTCCGTGTCCACGCCGTTCGTGCGGGTGAGGGACTTCGGGTCCGAGTTGGCCGAGGGGGCGCCGGCAGCCGCTGTTTCGAAGGTGTTCGTGGCTCCGTAGCCGAGCACGTCCGCGACGCCCGGCACCTGGCCGGTCACCACGGAGCCGACCGGCAGGTCCGTCACGGTGCCCGCCTGGCGCGCGAGCACGATCGTGCCCTTGGTGCCCGCGGGGTTGAACGCCCCGCCGGCCACGAGGTCCGCCTGCGGCAGGGCCGCGCCCGCGGTGCCGTTGGAGCCGCCGGAGACCAGGAAGTGGCCCTTCGCGGGCACCGTGCCGGACAGCGCGACCGTGCCCTGGGTCGCGGCCGTGCCGGCGGCGGAGCGGTACTGCAAGGACCAGCCGTCGAGGTTGATCGGCTGGTCGGTGGGGTTGTAGAGCTCCACGAACTTGTGGGTGTACACGGCGTTCGCGGAGCCGCCGTTGGTGTATGCCTCGTTGATGACGAGGGAGTCGCCGGCCGGGCTGGCCTGGGAGGGCAGGGCCACAGCGGGGGCGAGCAGGGCCAGGGCGGCGGTGGTCACCGCGGTGCGCGCGGCGAAGCGGGGCAGGGGGGTCATGTCGTCCTCGGTCTCGTTCTCGATGGGTCAGCGCGACAGGCCCGCGGCGGTCAGCCAGGCATGGGCGGAGAAGACGGGGTGCGTGGCGGCGCCGCGCTGCACGCCGCGGCCCTTGCCCGGGTGGTCCTCGCCCTTCACGCGGCCCTTGCCCGGGTGGTCGGCGCCCTTGTCATGGCCCTTGCCATGACCCTTGCCATGACCCTTGCCCGGGTGGGTCGGGGCGGGCTGCTCCGGCTCGGTGGGGGTCGGGGCCGCGGTGACCTCGAGGGCATGGCGCACCACGGTCGTGCTGCCGTCGGCGTAGCGCACGGTCATCACGAGCTCGCCCGTGCCCGCGGCGGCGGGGGCGGTGATCCCGGAGAGCGTGACGGTCTCGGAGCCCGCGGGGACGGCCACGGTGCCCAGGGCGGTCTCGGCGCCGCCGGCCGTGCGGAAGGCGACGTCGACCGCGGTCGCCGCGGGGGCGCCGTCGGAGTCCACCACGAGGTCCCCGAGGGTCAGGCCGACGGCCTGCCCGGCCTCGACCGAGGCGGGGGCGTCGGTGACCGGCACGCCGTTCTTGCCGAAGTCCGGGGCGACGGCGCCGCGGGCCGCGTCCTGGGCGCGGGCGTAGTCCGTGATCGCCTGGGAGTCCAACAGGCCCATGTTCACGAAGTTCTGGCGGCCGGTCGCGAAGGCGGTGTAGCCGTCGGGGGCCTTGGTCGGGTCCCCGAGCGTCGTCCAGGTGTCGTCGGACAGGAACGACTGGCTGGCGACCGTGTACATGCGGTCCGCCTGGAGCGGCTCGCCGTCGATCCACACGCCGGTCACCTTGTCCCCCTGCGGGCGGGACTCGTCGTAGGTCCAGGTCAGCTCCTCGGACCAGCCGAGGGTGAACTTGCGCACGTCGTTCCGCCAGTTCTCCTCGAGGGCCAGCTTGATGGAGGAGCCCGGGATGTCGAAGTAGGTGATGGTGTTGCCGAACGGCGCCATGTCGAGCAGCTCGCCCAGGGTGAGGCGACCGACGAGGTCGGCCGGCTTGGCCGGGAACGCGCCGCCGTCGGTGAAGCGGTCCGTCAGCAGCTCGGAGCGCAGGCCGCCGGGGTTGGTCACGCCGAGGTCCACCTCGGGGTTCGCCTGCTCGGCGGCGCGCTTGACGGCGTCGCCCACCCAGGTGCCCAGGGTGGTCTCGGCGGCGCGCGTGCCGCCGGCCTTCCAGGAGCCGCCGGCGTCGATGAGCTTCTGGTAGTCGGTGGTGATGGAGGCGGACAGGTCGGCCACGACCTCGCCCTGCAGGTCCTCGAAGACCGCGACGGCCTCCTGCTCGATCGCGTACACCTGGGCGGTGACGGGGGATTCCGCGGCGGCCTCGGCGGGGGCCTGCGTGGACCGGGCCAGCAGGCGCGGGGTGAGCCCGGTGACCTCGCCGTCGGCGCCCACGGTCAGCTCGACGGCGGCCAGGTGGCTGCCGGAGGCGCCCGCCTGGATCACGGGGCGGTGGGCGCCGCCGGCCGCGGCGTCGTACTGGTAGAGCTGGTGGGTGTGGGCGTTGAAGATGACGTCCACGGCGGAGGAGGTCTCGCCGACGATGCGGTCGAACTCGGCCCGGGCCGCCCGCTCGGCGGCCAGCTCGCCCGCGCCGGCGGCGCCGTCGTGGTACGAGGCCACGATCACGTCGGCGGCGTCCTGGGCCTCCAGCTCGTCCGCGACCGCGTTCACGGCGGCGACCTCGTCGAGGACCTCGTTGCCCTTCAGGCCCGCGCCGGTGGTGGTCGCGTACAGCTCGTTGGGGGAGGCGCCGATGACCGCGACGCGCACGCCGTGGACGTCGAAGACGGCGTGCGAGGTGAGGACGGGCTCCTTGGTCGTCGGGTCCACCAGGTTGGCGGAGAGCACCGGGAACTGGGCCCGGGACTCCACGCGGCCCTGCAGGTCGTCCAGGCCCTTGTCGAACTCGTGGTTGCCGGCGGTGAGCGCGTCCAGGCCGAGCGCGTTCATCACGTCGATCGTCGGGTTGTCCTGCTGCACGTTGGACACGGACTTCGAGCCGCCGATCAGGTCGCCGGCGCTGGTCAGCAGCGTGGAGCCGGCGCCGTGCTCGGCCTCGAACGCGGTGCGGTAGTCCTCCACGGTGTCCGCGAACTGCGTGCCGATGTAGTCCGCGGACAGCGCGCCGTGGAAGTCGTTGAAGGACAGGATCGAGATGGTGGTCTCGTCCGCGGCGGCCGTCTCGACGGCGAGGGCGGGCGCCGCGCTCGCGGGCGCGAGGACGAGGACGGTGCAGGCGGCCGTGGTGACGGCACGGCGGCGGAACAGGCTGGGCATGGCTCTCCCCGGGATGCGTGATGACAGAGGTGCGCCGCCGGTGGACGGCGGGGTGACGCGGGGAGTCCATCACATCCAGGTGGCCTCCAGGTGAACGAGAGGCGGCGGGCCGGCCGGCCCGCCGCCTCTCGTCGTGTGCACGCGGATGGTGAGGGATTCGAACCCTCGGCACGGGGTCACCGCGCACCGGTTTTCAAGACCGGCTCCTTCGGCCGCTCGGACAACCATCCCGGGCCTGACCGCGACGGTGTGGGCCGCCGCGTCGAGGACCCACTCTAGCCCGTGGCCCGGCGGGCGGCCGGTGGCGAGTCCGGCCCCCGCGCGCGAGGATGGACCCTCGACCCCCGACCAGAGGAGGAGACCCCCATGGACGTCCCCGCACAGATGCGCGCCGTGCGATTCACCGGTGCCGGCGACAACGGCGTCGTCCGCGTGGGCCACGAGCCCGTGCCGGACCCCGGCCCGGGCGAGGTGCTGGTGCACGTGGCCGCCGCGGGTCTCAACCGCGCGGACATCGCGCAGCGCGAGGGCCGCTATCCGCCGCCGCGCGGCGCCTCCGAGATCCCCGGGCTCGAGGTCTCCGGCACCGTGGCGGCGCTGGGACCCGAGGCCGGGATGCCGGGGGAGGGGCGCTTCGCCGTCGGTGACCGGGTGTGCGCTCTCCTGGCCGGCGGGGGCTTCGCCGAGTACGTCGCCGTGCCGGCGGGCCAGCTCATGGCCGTCCCCGACGGCGTCGGCCTCGTCGAGGCGGCGGCCCTGCCGGAGGTCGCCTGCACGGTGCACTCGGCGCTCGTGGGCCGTGCGGGCGTGCAGGCCGGGGACCGGGTGCTCGTGCACGGCGCCACCGGCGGCATCGGCTCCTTCGCCGTCCAGTTCCTCGCCGCGCTCGGTGCACGGGTGCTGGGCACCGCCGGCGGCCCGGAGAAGGTGGCGCTCGGTCGGCGGCTGGGCGCCGAGCACATGTTCGACCACCGCGCCGCCGAGTCCGGTGCCTTCGCCCCGTGGGTCAAGGAGGTCACGGACGGCCACGGCGCGGACGTCATCCTCGACGTCGTCGGCGCCCCGTACCTGGCGCCCAACGTGTCCGCGCTCGCCCCCGAGGGACGCATCGTGACGCTCGCGGTCCAGGGCGGCGCCGTCCCGGAGGACTTCAACATCATGAAGCTGGTGGTCAAGCGCGGCTGGCTCACGGGGGCGACGCTCCGCTCCCGCTCGGTCGTGGACAAGGCCGGGATCGTGGCCGCGGCCGAACGTGCCGTGTGGCCCCTGGTGGCGGCGGGCCGCATCGACGCGAGCGTCGGGGCGTGCTTCCCGCTCGCCGAGGCCGCCGAGGCGTTCGACTGGTTCGACTCCGCCACCCGCACGGGCAAGGTCGTGCTCGTCACCGACCCCGCCGACGCGCGCCGGCCGTCCGGCGACCGCGCATGAGGGGGCCCTTCGCACGCTTCCGTCAGGAGCGTGCCGACGACCGCGAGCTCGGCACGGGGCTGTGGCGCCGTGCCCACGACCGACTCAGCCGGGCCCTGGACCGCTACTGGCAGGTGCTGGAGGGCCAGCGGGGCACGGACGTGCTGAGCCCCGAGGAGCGCAACGGCGTGGTCCACGCCGGCAACGTCCTCACGGAACGGCTCCCCGCGGTCCGTGCCCTGTGCGTCCGCCTGCACCGGGACCACGAGGGCGACGGCGAGCACATCCCGGCCGAGGCCGCCGACGTCCACCGTGAGCTCTCCCGCGCCGCGCACGAGCTGGCCGCCACCGCCCAGGCCCTCGCCCTGTACCGGCTCGGCCAGGGCTCGGCGGAGTCGGTCGGCCGGCACGCCGAACGCACCCTCGGCCACCTGGACCGGGCGGAGGAGCTGGGAGCCGGGCTCTGACGGCGGCGCGCCCCGGACGGCCGGCCCGAAGACGAGAGGACCCCGCCGCGTGATCACGCGGCGGGGTCCGGGGGAGCCCCCTGCCGGATTCGAACCGGCGACCTGCTCTTTACGAGGGAGCTGCTCTGGCCAGCTGAGCTAAGGAGGCACGTGACCGTGAACGGCCACGGCTGACGAGCATACCGGTTTCGCGGCCCCGATTCCACCGCGCGGCCGGGCGCGCGGGCCACCGACTGTGGCCCGCGCCTTCCGCAGGCGTTCACCCCCAGGCCACGCCGCGGCCAGACGGGGACGGTTCCCTGGTGGGCACACACCGTCGACGGGAGACGCATGAGCCTGCCCCACGCCCCTCGCACCCCGGCACCCCCCGCCGCGGCCTCGTCAGCCGCGCCCCTCCGCCTGGCCGTGGTGGACATGTCCGGCACGTCCATCGTGGAGCACGGGCTCCAGGACACGGCGTTCGCCCGCACGTTGGACCAGCACGGCGTCCCGGCGGGCACGCCGGAGCACGACGACGCCGCTCGGCGGTTCCGCGCGCTCCGGCCCACCTCGCGCACGGCCGTGTTCCCCCGCGTGTTCGCCGACCGGGCGGTGGCCGCGGCGGCGACCCGCACGTTCGAGGCGGCCTTCGACGCGCTGCTGGCCGAGCACGGCGTCCAGGCCGTCCCGGGCGCGGAGGAGGCGCTCGTCCGCCTGCGCGCCCTCGGCCTCCACGTGTGCCTCTGCACCGGCTACGCCCGCCACACCCAGAACATGATCCTCGAGTCGCTGGGGTGGATGGGCCTGGCGGATCTGAGCCTCTCCCCGGACGACGCCGGCCGCGGCGTCCCCTACCCGGACATGATCCTCACCGCCCTGCTCGGTCTCGACCTCGACGACGTCCGCAGCGTCCTGGTGGTCGGGGACACCGCGGAGGACATGACGGCCGGGCGCCGCGCGGGGGCCGGACTCGTGGTCGGCGTGCGCACGGGTCGCGACGCGGACGACGTCCTGCTGGCGGCGGGCGCGGACCGGGTGGTGCCGGGCCTGGCCGACGTGCCGGACCTGGTGGTCCGCACCCGCTGAGCCGGCGCCGGCCCGCCCCGCGCGGCCGCTCAGCGACGTCGCGGGGTGCGCACCCGGCGGGGCAGCAGCGCCAGCATCATGGCTTCGAGGGCCAGCTGCTCCGGCACGTTGGCGGCGATGCGCTCCCGGGCCGTGGTGACGGCGTCGATCCGGGCGAGCACCTCGGCCGAGTCGCCGGCGGCGCCGCGGGCGTACGCCTCGATCTCGTCCCGACGGTGCTCGTTGATGAGCTCGCCGTCGGCCCCCAGCTGCACGCGCAGCACGTCCCGGAACAGGCCCATGACGTCGATCATGGCCCGGTCCAGCGAGTCCCGGACGGCGCGGCGCCGCCGGCGGGTCTGGTCCTCCTCGAGCCGTTTGACGTGGTGGCGGAGCTTGGGCGGGACGGGCTCGCCGGGCTCGAGGCCCAGGGAGCGGCGCAGTGCCTCGAGCTCCTCGGCGTCCCGGGCTTCGGCGGCGGACTCGGCCTCGGCCTTGGACACCTCGGCCAACGTGGCGGCCAGGGCCATCGCGTCGGAGACGGCGGTGGCCTGGAGCGGCAGGGAGAGGATGCGCTCGCGGCGTTCGAGGGCCTCCGGGTCCCGCGCGAGGCGGCGGGCCATGCCCACGTGCGACTGGGAGATCCGGGCGGTGGTGAGCGCCGTCTCGCGGTCCAGCCCGTCGCGGCGGTGCAGCAGCTCCGCCACCTGCTCCACGGCGGGGATGCTCAGCGTGATCAGCCGGCAGCGGGAGCGGACGGTGGGGAGCACGTCCGCGGGGGACGGGGCGCACAGCATCCAGATCGTGCGGGCCGGCGGCTCCTCGATGGCCTTGAGCAGCACGTTCGTGGCGCGCTCCGTCATGCGGTCCGCGTCCTCCATGAGGAAGATCCGCCAGCGCCCGGTGGCGGGGGTGGACTGGCCGGCCTCCACGAGGGCGCGGACGTCCTCGATCCGATAGCTCACCGCCTCGGTGGCCAACACGGTCACGTCCGGGTGGGTGCCGCCGAGGACGGTGCGGCACGCGTGGCACTCGCCGCAGCCGCGCGCCGCCGGGTCTGCGACCTCGCACTGCAGGGCCGCGGCGAACGCACGCGCCGTCGTCGACCGGCCGGAGCCGGGCGGGCCCGTGAACATCCAGGCGTGGGTGGGACGGTCCTCGGCCGCGGCGCGGCGCAGCTGGGCCACCGCGGCCTCCTGGCCCGCGAGGTCCGCGAACACGGCGGGGGCGGGGGCCGTCATCGGTCGGCCGCCTGGGCGGTGACGCGGGCCAGCGCGCGGGCGGTGAGCTCCTGCGGCGGCAGCGCGCCGTCGAGCACGAGGTACCGCTCGGGCGCGGCCGCCGCGCGCGCGAGGAAGGCGGCGCGCAGGGCCTCGTGCCGGTCCGCCGTCTCCCGCTCCATGCGGTCGGGGGTGCCCTCGCCCCCCGCCGCGCGCCGGTCACGCCGGTCCGCGGCGGTGGCCGCGTCCACGTCGATCAGCACCGTCAGATCGGGGACGAGGCCGTCCGTGGCCCACTCGTTCAGGGCGGCGATCCGCGCCTCGCCCAGCCCGCGCGCCGCGCCCTGGTAGGCCACGGACGAGTCCACATACCGGTCCGTGACGACGACGGCGCCCCGGGCCAGCGCGGGGCGCAGCGTGCGGACGGCGTGGGCGGACCGGGCCGCGGCGAACAGCAGCGCCTCGGTGCGGGGGTCCACGGGGGCGTGCCCGGGGTCCAGCAGCAGCTCCCGCAGCGTCTCGCCCAGGTCCGAGCCGCCGGGCTCGCGCGTGAGCACCACCTCGTGGCCCGCGGCGCGCAGGGCCTCGGTCAGGGCGCGGGCCTGGGTGGACTTGCCGGATCCGTCCGGTCCCTCGACGGCGACGAACAGGCCGCGATGCTCGGTCTGGGTGCTCACGCCTCGAGCCTAGACGCCGCCCCGGACGGGGAGGGAACCCGGCCGGGCCGACCGCCTAGACTGACCGGCATGAGCGCCCCCATGCACTTCGCCCTGCTCGTCGACCACTGGCTGTTCCGCGTCCTGGCGATCGCCGCGCTCGTGCTCGAGGTCTGGGCGCTGGTGGACGTCGTCCGGCGCCGCCCCGACGACTTCGCCCGCATCGGGGGCCGGGACAGGAGCTTCTGGCTGATCCTCACCGGCGTCGCCGCCGTCGTCGGGCTCCTCGGCGTGCTCGCCGGCGGCGGGATGGGCATGTTCGGCCTCGTGGCCGCGTGCGTGGCGTGCGTCTACCTCGCCGGCCCCCGCCAGGACATGGGCCCGGCCCTGCGCCGCTGAGGACCCCGCGCCGCCGGCGCGGCCCTCATGACGACGGCGCCACCGCCGCCCAGCGCACGCTCAGCTCCCCGCGCCGCCACTGGTGCGGGCCGCCCAGCACGGGCCAGCCCGCCGCGCGCAGCGTGCCGACCGTCGCCAGCCACCGCTGCCGCGTCCCGTAGGCCGCGAGCGGGGCGTGCGCGGCCCACGCGGCGTCGGCCTCCGCCAGGAGCCGATGGACGGGCTCCCCGGGCACGTGCCGGTGGATGAGGACCTTCGGCAGGCGCGCCGCCACGTCCGAGGGGCGGGCGAAGGACCCCAGCCGGAGGGCCACGGTCAGGCTCGCCGGCCCGTCCCGACGCAGGTCCACCCAGGCCGCCCGCCGGCCGTCCTCGGAGCAGGTGCCCTCCACGAGGACGCCGTCGTCGGCGAGCCCCGCGCGCAGCAGGGACCAGATCGCGGGCACGTCCTCCTCCCGGTACTGGCGCAGCACGTTGAACGCGCGCACCACGGTGGGCGGCCGCGGCACGGGCAGCTCGAAGCCGCCGACCGCCCAGGTGACCCCCGGCAGGCCGCCGGCCCGCTCCCGCGCCCGGGCCACCCGAGCGGGGTCGATCTCGAGGCCCACCAGCTCGAGGGCCGGGTTCTGCACGCGCAGCCGCTGGGCCATCTCGACGGCGGTCACCGGCTCCGCGCCGAAGCCCAGGTCCACGGCCAGCGGGCGGGGCGTGCGCCGCAGCAGGGGGCCGTGCACGTCCGTGAGCCAGCGGTCCACCCGGCGCATCCGCTGCGCCGCCGTCGTGCCGCGGGTGATGTGGCCCTGCGGGCCCCGGGCGGGGCCGGGGCCGGGCGTCGTGCGCGCGCGCAGCCGCCGGGCCTTCTCCACCATGGGCTCCAGCGTAGGGGAGCGGCGGGACGGGTCCGCCTAGGATGGTGACATGGCGAACACCACGTACACGCTGGTCCTGCTGCGGCACGGTCAGAGCGAATGGAACGAGAAGAACCTGTTCACCGGCTGGGTGGACGTCCCGCTGACCGAGAAGGGGCGCGCCGAGGCCGCCCGCGGCGGTGAGCTGCTGGAGGCGGAGGGCATCCGCCCGGACGTGGTCCACACGTCCCTGCTCAAGCGCGCCATCACCACGGCCAACCTGGCCCTCGAGGCCGCGGACCGCCAGTGGATCCCGGTCAAGCGCAGCTGGCGCCTGAACGAGCGTCACTACGGCGCCCTCCAGGGCAAGGACAAGGCCCAGGTGAAGGAGGAGTTCGGCGAGGAGCAGTTCATGGTCTGGCGCCGGTCCTTCGACACCCCGCCGCCCGCCCTGGACGACGACTCCGAGTTCTCCCAGGTCGGCGACGAGCGCTACGCGGACCTGGGCAAGGACGCCCCCCGCACCGAGGCCCTCAAGCAGGTCATCGACCGCCTGCTGCCCTACTGGGAGGAGCAGGTCCTGCCCGACCTCAAGGCCGGCAAGACCGTGCTGATCGCCGCGCACGGCAACTCGCTGCGCGCGCTGGTCAAGCACCTGGACGGCATCTCGGACGAGGACATCGCGGGCCTGAACATCCCGACGGGCATCCCGCTGGTCTACGAGCTGGGCCAGAACTTCAAGCCGATCACCGCGAACGGCCGCTACCTCGACCCGGAGGCCGCCGCGGCCGGCGCCGCCGCCGTGGCCGCCCAGGGCTCCGCGCACTGACGCGCCCGACGACGACGGGCCGGGACCCCGCCTGGGGGCCCGGCCCGTGGCGTCGGGGACGGTCAGGAGCCGGTGGCGTCCGGGCGGTGGGTCGCCCACTCGCCCGTGACGAGGTAGCGCACCTTGGCGGCCACGGACAGGCCGTGGTCCGTGAACCGCTCGAGGTAGCGCGAGGCCAGCGTGACGTCCGTGGTGGTGGCCGGCGTCGCGCTCCAGTCCGGGGCGGCGATCGCGCGGAAGACGGACAGGTGCAGCGCGTTGACGTCCTCGTTGAGGGCGTCGATCCGGTCCCCGTGCGCCAGGTCCTGGGTCTCGAGCAGCAGGACGACCTCCTCGGCCACCTCCACGGCGGCGTCGCACATCGCGGTGATCACGGTCCGGACCTGTTCCGGGATGACGTGCTCGGGGTAGCGCAGCCGGGTCAGCTGGGCCACGTGGCGGGCGAGGTCGCCCATGCGCTCGAGCGAGGAGCTCATCCGCAGCGTGGCGACGACGGTGCGCAGGTCCGTGGCCACGGGCGCCTGCAGCGCCAGGATGCGCACGGCCTGCTCGTCGAGGGACTCCTGCAGCTGGTCGATCCGCGCGTCCTCCGAGATGACCCGTTCGGCGCCGTGCACGTCGGCCGCCTCGAGGGCGGCCTGCGCGTCCATCATGGCGCGGTGCACGAGGCGGGCGATCTCGGTCAGGTCGCGGCCCAGCCGTTCGAGGTCGGCTCGGTAGAGCTCGCGCATGGTCTCCTCTCCCCGGCGACGCCCGTGCGCCGCCGCCCCCGACTCCCCGGGGCAACGGTCCACCCTGGCAGGGCAAGATGAACGGCCCATGAACGCCGATCGTCCGGCGTCTGGCGACGCCGGGGCAGCCCGTCTCCGGGCCGCCAGAGGCTAGTCTGGTGCCGTGGATCCCGTCATCATCGGCCTGCTGTGCGGAGCGGTCGGACTGTTCACCGGAGTGGCCTCCATGCTGGCCTTCCGGGCGTCCGAGCGCTCGCGGACGGTGGACCTGACGGTCGGCGAGCCCACCCTCGCCCCGGGCGCCGCCGAGGTCCTCTCCGTGGTCGGCCGCGCGTACGCGGTGGTGGACGACGTCGACGGCGTGGTGCGGGCGAACCCCGCGGCCTACGCCCTGGGTCTCGTGCGGGGGCACTCGCTCGTCCAGGACCAGCTGCGGGAGCTCACGCGGACCGTGCGGGCCGACGGTGTCATCGTCGAGCGCCGCATGGAGCTGTCCCGAGGACCCCTCGGGCAGTCGAGCCTCGTCGTCGAGCTGCGCGTGGCCCCGCTGGACGAGGAGTACATCCTGATCCTCGCCGACGACCGCACGGACGTGACCCGCACCGAGGCCATGCGCCACGACTTCGTCGTCAACGTCTCGCACGAGCTCAAGACGCCGGTGGGCGCCATCTCCCTGCTCTCCGAGGCCATCGGCGACGCCGCGGAGGACGAGGAGGCGGTGCGTCGCTTCGCCGCACGCCTGGGCGTCGAGTCCCGCCGGCTCTCGGCCCTCGTGCAGGACATCATCGAGTTCTCCCGGCTGCAGGCCAAGGACGTGGTCCAGGACGGGGGGCCCGTGGACCTCAACGCCGTCGTCGCCGACGCCGTGGACCGCCTGCGCCTGACCGCCGAGGACCGCGGCATCGCGCTGCGCGTGGGCGGCCGCGTGGACGCGGTGGTGCACGGGGACCAGGACCAGCTGATGACCGCGGTGCGCAACCTGGTGGACAACGCGGTGCGCTACTCCCCGGAGGGCACCACGGTGGGCATCGGCCTGAGCTCCGTGGACGGGCTCGCCCAGGTCACCGTCACGGACCAGGGCATCGGCATCAGTCCGGAGGAGCAGGAGCGGGTCTTCGAACGCTTCTACCGCGTGGACGCGGCGCGGTCGCGTCAGACGGGCGGCACGGGCCTGGGGCTGAGCATCGTCAAGCACGTCGTCATCAACCACGGAGGGGAGGTCACCCTCTGGTCCCAGCCGGGCCGCGGGTCGACCTTCACCATCCGCCTGCCCGAGTGGGGGGACGGTGTCGCCGTCGACGGCGCGCCGGGTGCCGCCCACGTCACCGAGCGGCGCGGTCACCGGGTGACCGCCTCGGCCGCACCCCCGACCCGGAAGGAGACGAGCGCATGAGCCGCATTCTGATCGTGGAGGACGAGGAGTCGTTCAGCGACCCCCTGTCCTACCTCCTGGAGAAGGAGGGGTTCGAGGTCACCGTCGCCGCCGACGGCAACGAGGCGCTGAGCGTCTTCGAGCGCGACAGCGCGGACCTGATCCTCCTGGACCTGATGCTCCCGGGGATGTCCGGCACCGAGGTGTGCCGTCAGGTGCGCCAGCGCTCCAACGTCCCCGTGATCATGCTGACCGCGAAGGACTCGGAGATCGACAAGGTCGTCGGCCTCGAGCTCGGGGCGGACGACTACGTGACCAAGCCGTACTCCTCGCGTGAGCTGGTGGCCCGCGTCCGCGCCGTGCTGCGCCGTCAGGGGGAGCAGGAGGAGCCGATGTCGGCGACCATCAGCGCCGGCCCCGTGCGCATGGACGTCGAGCGGCACGTCGTCTCCGTGGACGGCGAGCAGGTGTCCCTGCCGCTCAAGGAGTTCGAGCTGCTGGAGATGCTGCTGCGCAACGCCGGGCGCGTGCTCACCCGCGGCCAGCTGATCGACCGCGTGTGGGGCTCCGACTACGTGGGGGACACCAAGACCCTCGACGTGCACGTGAAGCGCCTGCGCTCCAAGATCGAGCCCGATCCCTCGAGCCCCCGCTACCTCGTCACGGTGCGCGGCCTGGGCTACAAGTTCGAGGCCTGACCGGGGCGCTCCGCCCGGGACGACGACGGCCCCGGCTCCACCTCACGGTGGGGCCGGGGCCGTGGCGTGCCGGGCGCAGGCCCGGCGGAGGTCAGTGCTCCTCGCCGTAGTGGTGGGTCTCCTCGTGGAGGTGCCCGACGAGATCCTCCTCCGAGGGCTCGACTCCCTCGGGGAGCAGGTCACGGTACTGCTCCTGGGTGGCGCTCAGCAGCGGGACGGCCAGGTCGGCGGTGCCGCCGTTGCCGGAGACGGTCACGGGCAGGTTCTCGCCGACCCACACGCCCTCGCGCTCCAGGACGGTCGTGTTCGCCTCGTCCTCGAGCTTGCGGCTCTCGCCGGCGGGGACCTTCAGGGTCGCGGAGCCGCCGCCCTCGGCCTGGAAGGTGTAGGTCTGATCCTGGCCGGAGGTGTTCTCCACGGTGCCGATCAGGCGGGCGGGGCCCGACTCGCCGTCGCCGACGAGGGCGAGGTTGCGGTAGCTCAGGAAGTCCTGCTCCTGGCCGTTGATGCCGTCCGAGGGGGAGTACTGGATGGCGGTGGCGATCGGGCTCACGGCGGAGCAGCCGGTGGCGCCCAGCAGGGCGACCGCGGCCAGCGCACCTGCGGCGAGGTGGCGCCGGGCGGGCCGGGATGCGTTCTTCACAGAGGTCTCCTCAGGTGCGATGACGTGCTCAGGAGCCCCGAGGCAGGGGCCCTGCCAGGTCAGGCTACCGCATCCAGGGACGCCGGCAGGCTTGTGGTGCGGGGTCGTCCACTATCACATCCGGAGGCCGACGATGTGACGGCACGCGCGGCATGACGGGGCCGCATGATAGAATGAGACGACTGAAAGGGGCACAACAACATGGTTTTTGAGGTCGGAGAGACCGTCGTCTACCCCCACCACGGTGCTGCGCGGATCGAGGAGATCAAGATGCGCACCATCAAGGGGGAGGAGAAGATGTATCTCAAGCTCAAGGTGGCGCAGGGAGACCTGACCATCGAGGTCCCTGCGGAGAACGTCGACCTCGTCGGCGTGCGTGACGTCGTGGATGCGGAGGGGCTCGAGCACGTCATGGAGGTCCTGCGCGCCGAGCACGTGGAGGAGCCGACCAACTGGTCCCGCCGCTACAAGGCGAACCTGGAGAAGCTCGCCAGCGGCGACGTCAACAAGGTGGCCGAGGTCGTCCGCGACCTGTGGCGCCGCGACCAGGACCGCGGCCTGTCCGCCGGCGAGAAGCGCATGCTCGCGAAGGCCCGCCAGGTGCTCGTGTCCGAGCTGGCGCTGGCCAAGAAGGTCACCGAGGAGGAGGCCGAGGGTCGCCTGGACAAGGTGCTCGAGGGTTGACGAGCAGCACACGACAGGGGAGGGGCCCGCGTCCACGACGCGGGCCCCTCCCCTGTTTCGTCCCCGGCCGTCGCCGCCGGGGGTCCCGGGCCACGGACACCGGCGCGCTCCCTAGGATGAGGCCATGCCCACCGCCCTCGTGATCGCCGCCGCCGGCGCCGGCACCCGCCTCGGCGCCGGGCTGCCCAAGGCCCTCGCCCCCCTCGCGGACGGCCGCACCCTCCTGCACCACTGCCTGGCGTCCGTCGCCGCCGCACGCGCCGCCGGGCTCGCCCTCGACGCCGTCGTGGTGCTCACCCCGCCGGCGGGGGCCGACGCCGGCCGCGTGGCCGCCGAGGTCGACGCCGGCCCGCACCTGGACGTGCCCGTGCACTGCGTGCCGGGCGGCGCCGAGCGCGCGGACTCGGTCCGCGCCGGACTCACCGCGGCCTCCCGCGCTCTGGCCGACCTCGCCCCGGCGGGGGCGCCCCGCCGCGTCCTCGTCCACGACGCCGCCCGCGCGCTGACCCCGCCGAGCGTGTTCGGGGCCGTCACGGCGGCGCTCGAGACCGGCGTGGTCGCCGCGGTCCCGGGCCTGCCGCTGACGGACACCGTCAAGCAGGTCACCCCCGGACGGGGCGGCGTCGACGTCGTCGCGGCCACACCGGCCCGCGCCGAACTGCGCGCGATCCAGACGCCGCAGGGCTTCGATCTGGACACCCTGCTGGCGGCCCACGAGGCCGTGCGCACGGACCCCACGCTCGACGCCGCGGTGCTCACCGACGACGCGATGGTCATGGAGGCTGCGGGGCATGAGGTGGTGGTGGTGCCCGGCGACCCGGCCGCGTTCAAGGTCACCGCCCCCGCCGACCTCGACCTCGCCCGCCTCGAACTCGCCCGCCGCATCCCCCAGGAGGAGACTCCCATGGACCAGCCCGCCCGCCCCGCCGCGGCCGCCCCCCTGCCGCGCGTGGGGATCGGCACCGACGTGCACGCGTGGGCACCCGAGGATGCCCCCCGGCCCCTGTGGCTCGGCGGCATCCACTGGCCCGGCGAGCGTGGCGTGGCCGCGACCTCGGACGGGGACGTGGCCGCCCACGCGGCGTGCAACGCCCTGCTCTCCGCCGCCGGCCTCGGCGACCTCGGGGCCGTGTTCGGCGTCGACCGGCCCGAGATGGCGGACGCCTCCGGCGCGGACATGCTCCGCGAGGTGCTGCGCCTGCTGACGGAGGCGGGCCTCGCCGTCGGGAACGTGGCGGTCCAGGTGGTCGCACCCCGGCCCAAGGTGGGCACGCGCCGCGCGGAGATGGAGGCCGCCCTCTCCGCCGCCCTCGGCGGGGCCCCCGTGTCCGTCTCCGCCGCCACCACGGACCGGCTGGGGTTCATCGGGCGCAGGGAGGGGCTGGTCGGGATCGCGACCGCGCTCGTCGTCCCCGCGGCCTGAGCCCGCGTCGGCGCACCGACTAGGCTGGCAGAGCCCCGTCAGGACCCCGCCCCTCCGGAAGGACCGCGCCCCCATGGCCCAGCGCTTCTACGACACCCGCACCGCGCAGATCCGGGACTTCGAGCCCCTCGTGCCCGGCGAGGCGTCGGTGTACTACTGCGGGGCCACGGTGCAGGGCATGCCGCACGTGGGCCACGTGCGCAGCGCGATCGTGTTCGACATCCTCATCCGCTGGCTCGAGGCCACCGGGCTGCGCGTCACCTCGGTGCGGAACGTGACGGACATCGACGACAAGATCCTCGACCGCTCGGCCGCCTCCCACGAGGCCGGCTTCGAGGCCTCGGACCTCTACCCGGCCCGCGAGCCGTGGTGGGCCCTGGCCTACCGGTTCGAGAAGGCGTTCGACGCCGCCTACCTCGCCCTCGGCGTCCGCCGTCCCACCTATGAGCCGCGCGCCACCGGCCACGTGCCCGAGATGTTCGCGCTCATCGAGCGCCTGATGGAGCGCGGCCACGCCTACCCCGCGCAGGACGGCTCGGGCGACGTCTACTTCGACGTCCGGTCCTGGGAGCGCTACGGCGAGCTCACCCGCCAGCGCGTCGAGGACATGCAGGACGCCCCCGACGCCGACCCGCGCGGCAAGCGCGACCCCCGCGACTTCGCCCTGTGGAAGGGCGCCAAGCCCGGCGAGCCCGCCACCGCCGTGTGGGAGTCGCCCTGGGGCGCCGGCCGCCCCGGATGGCACCTGGAGTGCTCGGCCATGTCCACGAAGTACCTCGGCGCCGAGTTCGACATCCACGGCGGCGGCCTGGACCTGCGGTTCCCGCACCACGAGAACGAGCTGGCCCAGTCGGCGGCCGCCGGTGACGGCTTCGCCCGCTTCTGGCTGCACAACGGGCTCGTCACCTACGGCGGCGAGAAGATGTCCAAGTCCGTGGGCAACACGATCTCCCCCGAGGAGATGCTCGGCATGGCCCGCCCGACGGCGGTGCGCTATTTCTTGGGGCAGGCCCACTACCGCTCCCAGCTCGACTACCGGCCCGGCGCCCTCGACGAGGCCGAGGCCGCCGTCGAGCGCATCGAGGGCTTCACGGCCCGCGCCCGCGCCGCCGGCGCCGTCCCGCCCGCCCCCGACGGGGCGCTCGCGGACCGCGTGCCCGCGGCCTTCCGCACCGCCATGGAGGACGACCTCAACGTGCCCCAGGCGCTCGCGGCCCTGCACGAGGCCGTGCGCGCCGGCAACTCGGCGCTGGCCGGGCAGGACCTCGACGCCGCGGCCGCCCGCCTGGCCGAGGTGGAGGCCATGACCGCGGTGCTGGGCCTGGACGACGTGCCCGAGGGCGACGACGCCGCGGCCGGCCCGGTGTCGGACGCCCTCGACTCGCTCGTCCGCTCGCAGATCGAGGCGCGGGCACAGGCCCGCGCGGACAAGGACTGGGCCACCGCGGACCGCATCCGCGATGCGCTGGCCGCGGCCGGCGTCGTGGTGGAGGACGGCGCCGACGGCGCCACATGGCGCCTGGCGGACTGACACC
>NZ_JBQPDO010000020.1:0-22889 GCF_052220525.1 Micrococcus sp. TCR-5 | reverse complement strand
GGCCCGGGGCGGGCCCCCGGCAAGAGTGCTGTGGTGTCCCGCCGAGGGGGTGCCGTCGCCTCCACTTCCGGTGTCCGCGGCGGTTCCTAGACTGGGCGGCATGAACACCGAGCCGACCCCCTCGTCCGCCACCCCCGAGACCGAGTCCGCCGCCGCGCCGTCGTCGTCCGGGCTGCCGCAGGCCGCCCCGCAGGCGGCGTGGCCCGAGCGCGTGGAGACCGGCGAGCACCAGGTGTCCTACCGGGCCACCGTGGCCGCGCCGGCGCACGAGCTGTGGGCGATGCTCGCGGACCCGCACCGCCATCACGAGGCGGACGGGTCCGGGACCGTGCGGCCGAAGGTGAGCGGGCCGCACCGGCTGGCCGTGGGCGACCGGTTCCGCGTGGCCATGCGAAAGTACGGGGTGCCGTACACGATGACGCTGACCGCCACCGCCGTGGACGAGGACGAGCTCGTGGAGTGGGCCCACCCGGGCGGACACCGGTGGCGCTGGGCGTTCCGGGACAACGGGGACGGCACCACCGAGGTCACCGAGACCTTCGACTACTCGTGGGCCCGGCCGGCCGTGCGCCGTGCGTACGAGCTGCTGCGGGTGCCGGCGGACAACGGGAGGGGCATCCAGTCGAGCCTCACGCGGTTGGCCGGCCGTCACCTCTGAACCGACCCCGTCTCCGTCCGCACTTTCGTTCGGGAAACGGCGGCGTGTCGGGCACTTTCGTTCGGGAAACGGTCGGCCCTCGCGCCGTTTCTCGAACGAAAACGCGCCGGGGACCGCCGTTTCCCGAACGAAAACGGGGGGTGCGGGGGTCAGACGGCGGACCAGTGGGTCGCGGCCGGCGGCTGCGCCAGGTGCGGGGTGACGAGCGCACGCCACGCGAGGAACGCGTCGGACTCGCGGAAGGCCACGGTGTGGTCCTCGAGCGTGCGCCAGCCGATCAGCAGCCGGTAGCGCGCCGGGTCCTCCACCTGCCGGGACAGTGCGAAGGACGTCGCGCCCCCGTCCCGGAACAGCGGCTCGGCCTCGGCGACGGCGGCCTCGAACGCCGCCTCCGCCCCCGCGGCCACGTGCAGCTCCACCGACTCGATGACCGGACCGGCCGTCGTCGCGCCCTGCCCGGCGCTCACGCGTGCACCCGCGGGCTCGTGGAGTGGCCGGTGAACCAGGCTGCGAGCTGGCCGTCCGCCTCGATGCCGACCTCGATCATGCGGTCGCGACCGAACTCCACCGACTGGCGGGCGGTCGCCACGAGGTGCGCGCCGAGCCTGGCGGGCGCCACGTAGGTGATCTCGGCGCGCCGGGTGACGGGGGCGGCGCCGAAGGTCGCCACGCAGTACGCCAGCGCCGAGTCCGCGAGGTGGAACAGGAAGCCGCCGTGGCAGATCTCGTGGGAGTTCACCATGTCCGCGGTGACGTCGCGGTGCAGCACCACGCGGCCCTCGGCCACCTCGCCGAGGGTGACGCCGTGCTCGCGCACCGCGGGGTCGTTCGCGTAGATCTCCTCGAGGCGGGCGAGGATCTCGTCCCGGCTCTGGCCGGACGAGCTCTGGGGGGTCTCAGTCATGGGCCCATTGTGTCGCAGGTCGCGCCGCCCCGCGCCTAGGGTGGCGGCGTGACGCAGACCACCTCCACCCCCGCGCGCCTCCGCGCCCGCGACGGCTTCGTGCTCGCGGCCCGCCACTTCGCCCCCACGACGGCGCCCCAGGCCCGGCCCGCCGGCGCGGTGGTGATCGCCCCCGCGACCGGGGTGAAGGCCACGTACTACCGGCGCTACGCCGAGTTCCTCGCCGGCCACGGGTTCCACGCGGTCACGTTCGACTACCGGGGTGTCGGGGAGTCCCGCGAGCCGTTCGCCGTGGCGCGGCGGGCGCGGTGGGCGGACTGGGGCGCCCTCGACGCGGACGCCGTGCTCGGCTGGGCCCGGACGCGCCTGCCCGGCCCCCTCCTGACGGTGGGCCACAGCTTCGGCGGGTTCGGCATCGGGCTCGCGGACGAGGCGCGTCATGTGGCCCGGCACATGGCCGTGGGCGGTCAGCACGCCTACTGGCGGGACTACCGGGCGCGGCCGGGGAGGGCGCGGATGTGGGCGCGGTGGCACGTGGCGATGCCGGTGGTCACGCTGGCCCGCGGGCACTTCCCGGGGCGGCGGCTCGGCTGGCTCGAGGACCTGCCGCGCGGGGTCGCCCTGGACTGGGCGCGCAGCCGCCGCGACTTCACCGCGAGCGCCCGCACCGGCGCCGGCCGGGACGAGCTGCGCCGTCGTCTGGCCGCGTTCACGGCGGACGCGCTGATCGTGGCGCCTGTCGACGACGACTTCGGCACCGACGCCGCCCTCGACCGCGCGGACGCCTACTCGCCGGGCCGACGGACGGTGCGCTGGCGGGTGCGACCGGAGGAGCTCGGTGTCGCGGAGATCGGGCACTTCGGACTGTTCCACGCTCGGTTCGCGCCGACCTTCTGGCCGGCCACGCTGGAGTGGCTGCGCGACGGCGTCGCCCCGGCCGCGGCCCGCTGAGGCTCGCGCACCGGAAATGGCTGCGGCCCGTCCCGTCCCCGCGACGACGACGGCGGCCGCCCCGGCCCGGATCTCCGGGTGGGACGACCGCCGTCGCACTGGTGCGCGTGATGTGTCGATACTACCCCGCGCCCAGCCGACGCCCAGGCGACACGTCAGTCCTGCATCGCGTAGTCGATGACGACGCGGCCCTCGATCTTGCCGTGGCGCATCTCGTCGAACACGTCGTTGATCTCGGTGAGCGGGCGGGTGTGGAACGTCGGGTGGATCTTCCCGGCCGCGTAGAACTCGAGTGCCTCGACCATGTCCTGCCGGGTGCCCACGATCGAGCCGCGGATGGTCAGGCCCTTGAGGACGATGTCGAAGATCGGCGCGGGGAAGTCGCCCGGGGGCAGGCCGTTGAACACGATGGTGCCGCCGCGGCGGGTCATCGCGATGGCCTGGCCGAACGCCTGCGGGTGCACGGCCGTGACGAGCACGCCGTGGGCGCCGCCGATCTTCTCCTGGATCTCCACGGAGGGGTCCGCGACGTTCGCGTTCACGGTCAGCTCCGCGCCGTGCCGGGAGGCGAGCGCCAGCTTGTCGTCCGCGACGTCCACGGCCACCACGCGCATGCCCATCGCCACGGCGTACTGCACCGCGATGTGCCCCAGGCCGCCGATGCCGGAGATCACGACCCACTGCCCGGGCCGCACCTCGGTCTGCTTCAGCCCCTTGTACACCGTGACGCCGGCGCACAGGATCGGGCCGACCTCCATCGGGTCCGCGCCCTCGGGGATCAGGGGCGCGTAGCGGGCGTCCACGAGCATGTACTCGCCGAAGGATCCGTTCATGGAGTAGCCGCCGTTGATCTGCTCCTCGCACAGGGTCTCCCACCCGGTGTGGCAGTACTGGCAGTGGCCGCACGCGCCCCACAGCCACGCGTTGCCGACCATGTCCCCGACCTTGAGGTTCTCGACGTCGGGTCCGACCTCCTCGACGATGCCCACGCCCTCGTGGCCCGGGATGAACGGCGGGGTCGGCTTCACCGGCCAGTCGCCCTCCATCGCGTGCAGGTCCGTGTGGCAGACGCCCGAGGAGATGAGCTTCACGAGCGCTTGGTGCTGGCCGGGCGTCGGGCGCTCGACCTCCGTGACGTCGGCCTCTGTGCCGAACTGGGTGACGACGGCTGCCTTCATCGTGGTCATGGGGGATCACCTTTCGTGGAGTGGGGAGGGGGCGTGCAGTGCCGGCGTCGGCTCAGAAGAACCCGAGCTTGTCCTCGGAGTAGGAGACGAGCAGGTTCTTGGTCTGCTGGTAGTGGTCGAGCATCATCAGGTGGTTCTCACGGCCGATGCCGGAGGACTTGTACCCACCGAACGCGGCGTGGGCCGGGTAGGCGTGGTAGTTGTTCACCCACACGCGGCCGGCCTGGATCGCCCGGCCCGCGCGGTAGGCGGTGTTGCCGTTCCGGGACCACACGCCGGCGCCGAGACCGTAGAGCGTGTCGTTGGCGATCCGCATGGCGTCGTCGAAGTCGGTGAACGTGGTCGTCGAGACCACCGGCCCGAAGATCTCCTCCTGGAAGATGCGCATCGAGTTGTCCCCGCGGAAGATCGTGGGCTGCACGTAGTAGCCGCCGGCCAGCTCGCCCTCCATCTCGGCGCGAGCGCCGCCGATGAGCACCTCGGCGCCCTCCTGACGGCCGATGTCCAGGTAGGACGTGATCTTCTCGAGCTGGTCGTTGGAGGCCTGGGCGCCCATCATCACGTCCGTGTCGAGGGGGTTGCCGGTGACGATGCGCGAGGTCCGCTCCACGACGGCGTCGAGGAACTTCTCCGCGATCGACTCCTGCACAAGCGCACGCGACGGGCACGTGCAGACCTCGCCCTGGTTCAGCGCGAACAGGGTGAAGCCCTCCTGTGCCTTGTCCCAGTAGGCGTCGTCGTTCGCCATGACGTCCTCGAAGAACACGTTGGGCGACTTGCCGCCCAGCTCCAGGGTCACCGGGATGATGTTCTCCGAGGCGTACTGCATGATCAGCCGGCCCGTCGTCGTCTCGCCCGTGAACGCGATCTTGCGGATGCGCGGCGACTGCGCGAGCGGCTTGCCGGCCTCGAGGCCGAAGCCGTTGACCACGTTGACGACGCCGGGCGGCAGCAGGTCCGCGATCAGCTCGACGAACACCATGATCGAGGCCGGGGTCTGCTCGGCGGGCTTGATCACGACGGCGTTGCCCGCGGCCAGCGCGGGCGCCAGCTTCCACACCCCCATCAGCAGCGGGAAGTTCCAGGGGATGATCTGGCCGACCACGCCGAGCGGCTCGTGGAAGTGGTAGGCGACGGTGTCCTCGTCCACCTGGGACAGGCCGCCCTCCTGCGCGCGGATCGCGCCGGCGAAGTACCGGAAGTGGTCGATGGCCAGCGGGACGTCCGCGTTGAGGGTCTCCCGGACGGCCTTGCCGTTGTCCCACGTCTCCGCGACCGCCAGCATCTCGAGGTTCTCCTCCATGCGGTCCGCGATGCGGTGCAGCACGAGCGCCCGCTCGGCCGGCGAGGTGGCACCCCAGGCCGGGGCGGCCTTCCAGGCGGCGTCGAGGGCGGCGTCGATGTCCTCGGCCGTGCCGCGGGCGACCTCGCAGAACACCTTGCCCGTCACGGGCGTGACGTTCTCGAAGTACTGGCCCTTGACCGGGGGTGTCCACTCGCCGCCGATGAAGTGCTCGTAGCGGGGCTTGAACTCGACCTTGGCCCCCTCGGTGCCCGGGAATGCGTAGACGGTCATGGTGCTGGCTCCTTTGCCTGCGGTTGCCTCGGCGCCGGGTGACGCCCTGCCGTGGCTGTGACCCTAGTCACAAGGAGGTTGCACGAAGGTTGCAGCCGGGCGGGGGTGAGGGGCGGGCCGGGTCAGGCCAGGTCCCGCTCGATCCGCTCGAGCGTGGCCACGGCGAGCGCGCGCCGCGGCGAGTCCGTCGGCAGCAGACGCAGGGCGGCGCCCCAGAGCTCGACGTCGTCGCGGGCCTCGGGGCGGCCCAGGTAGGCCCAGAGCTGGTCGACATCCGCGTCCTGGGCGACGGCCTCGCGCAGCGCCTCCCCCAGCTCCGCGCGGATCGAGGCGACACCGGGGGACGTTGACCGCGGCAGCACCGGCCCGGCCGCCGCGTGCAGCGCACGGTCCAGATCCCCGGCGCGCAGCGCCTCCCGCGCGCACAGCAGGTCCGCGTGCACCTCCCCCACGAGCCGGTACGGCCGGGACAGCAGTGCCACCGGCGCCCCCACGTCCTGCAGCGCCCGGCGGAGACGGTGCACCTCGGCGCGCAGCGAGATGGCGCGGGCGGGGGCGGCGCCCGGCGCGGGCCGGGGACCGGCCGTCTCCTCCGGGTACAGCGCGACCTCGAGCTCGGCGCCGGTCAGGCCCGGGCCGTGCCACGCGAGGAGGGTGAGGATCTCGGCGTGCCGGCCGGTGAGCTCGACCCCGTCCAGCGTGGGCGGCAGGTGGCCGGTGACGCGCAGCAGGCCCGCGGCGGCGTCGTGGCGGTGCGGCGCAGCGGCGGGGCTCGGCTCCGGCGAGGCGGACGGCGGAGCCGAGGGGCCCAGCGTCGGGACGGTGCCGCGGGGACGGCCCCGGGACGGGGCGGGCAGATCCCGCCAGGCGGCATGCACGGCGTCCACGGTGGCCTGGAGCAGCGGCAGGGCGAGGTGGCTGACGGCATCCTCGCCGCCCGTGAGGTCCAGGACCCCGACGAGCCGTCCGGTGGCCGGGTCCGTGAGCGGGACGGCCGAACAGCTCCACGGGTGCACGCGCGGGCTCAGGTGCTCGCCACGGCTGACCTGCGTGGGGGCGCCGGTCGCGAGGACGATGCCGGGGGCGGAGGTGCCCATGGACGCCTCGGACCAGTCGGCGCCCGCCACGAAGCCCATGGTCTCGGCGTGGCGCACCGCGGTCCGGTCGCCCTCGACCCACAGCAGGTGGCCGCGCGCGTTGCCGATCGCGGCGAGCATCCCGGCCTCGGCCGCGGGGTGGATGAGCATGCGTCGGACCACCGGCAGGGCCACGGCGAGGCGCTGGTCTCGGCGGGCGGCGGCGAGGTCGTCGTCGGAGAGGGTGGCCGGGTCGGTCTGGCCGGGCACCACGGGGGTGAGGGCGCCGAGGGAGCGCAGCCAGGACTCGCGGACCTCCCGCCGCAGCCCCTGGAGGGCCGCGCGCAGGCCCTGGTCCGCGCCGGCCGGAGCGGTGGACGACGACGGCGCGAGCGACAGGCGGACCGCGGCGAGGGACTCGTGGGCCCGGTCCACGGCGCGTCGGTAGGCGCCGGTGGCGAGGGTCGAGCTCATCCCGAGCCTGCCATCAACCGCGAACGGATCAGGAACCGCTTGCCCTCGGGCGCCTCGACGGAGAAGCCGGAGCCGCGCCCGTCCACCACGTCCAGGGTGAGGTGGGTGTGCTTCCAGTACTCGAACTGGGCGGCGGACATCCAGAACGGGATCTCCACGGCGGCCTGGTCCCCCTCGGCCGGCAGCGCGAAGGTGCCCAGCAGGACGTCGGCGGCGCCGGTCGTGAAGTCGCCGGAGGGATAGCACATGGGCGCGGAGCCGTCGCAGCAGCCGCCGGACTGGTGGAACATGAGCGGGCCGTGGATCGGGAGGAGTCGGCGGATCAGCTCGAGCGCCGCGGGCGTCATGGCGACGCGGGACACGGTTTCGCCCGGCAGCTCGGGGCGAGCGTCGAGCGCATGCTCCGCCGACGAGGACGGCACGGTCATCGCGACCTCCTGGGGATGGGCGATCGTCGGTCCCCACACCCTAGCCTCGAACGTGATCCACGTCACCCCTGCTCGTGTCGTGGGGGGCGCGGCGGCCCGGGGGCTGTGCCGCGAGCCAGACGTTTCGGCTGCAATCAGGGGCTGATCACGACCGAAACGTCTGGCTCACGGCGCGGGGGTGGCGCGGAGGTGGGGAAAGCACGAGGGCTGGGGCGGCGGGCGGCTCACGCGGCCACGCCCGGCGTCCCCCTCGTACACTCGGCACATGCTCCCGGACCCCAGCCCCACCGTCACCGTGGACGGCCTCCTGCTGCGCCCGCTGCGCGCCGCGGACGAGATCGCGGCGCGCGAGGCGGACGCCGAGCTGCATCGGGAGGGGTTCGACTTCCTGATGGCCGGCACCCGCTCCTTCCCCGCGATCCGCCGCGCGTTCGCCGCCGAGGCGCGCGGCGACGTCGAACCCGGCCGCGTGCCCGCCTCCTTCTACGTGGGCGTGGACGAGGCGGGCCATCTGGTGGGCCGGGTGTCCGTGCGGTGGGAGCTGAACGAGGCGCTGCGGCACGTCAACGGGCACGTGGGCTACGCGGTGCGCCCCGCGTTCCGGCGGCGGGGGCACGCCGTGCGCCTGCTGCGCGGCGCGCTGACGCTGCTGGCCGCCCGCGGGGTACCCACCGCCCTGCTCACGTGCGACGAGACGAACGCCCCCTCCGTGGCCACGATCCGCGCGTGCGGGGGCGTGCTGCGGGACCGGGTCGAAGCAGACCTCGACGGTGCCCCCTTCCCCGAACCGACGCTGCGCTTCGACGTCCCCACGACGGCGGCCTGAGCGGAGGGACGGCGCGGACCGCGCCGCGCCG
Source organism: Micrococcus sp. TCR-5 (assembly GCF_052220525.1). Taxonomy (NCBI): domain Bacteria; kingdom Bacillati; phylum Actinomycetota; class Actinomycetes; order Micrococcales; family Micrococcaceae; genus Micrococcus; species Micrococcus sp. TCR-5. The sequence goes on along the minus strand of NZ_JBQPDO010000020.1, from coordinate 14,778 downwards.
CCGGCCTCAGTAGGCCTTGACGCGCTGCTCCACGATCAGGTGGATGAGCGCGAACCGGCCCTCCTCCTGGACCGCCTTGAGCGCCGCGTCCACGGCCGCCGGCACGTCCGCGTCCCGCTCCACGCGCACCCCGAAGCCGCCGAACGCCTGGGCCATGGCGGCGAAGTCGGGGTTCTTCAGCTGGGTGCCGGAGACGCGCTCGGGGTACTCGCGCTCCTGATGGGTGCGGATGGTGCCGTACTCCTGGTTGTCCATGACGATCACGAGGGGCTTCGCGCCGTACTGCGCGGCGGTCGCCAGCTCCTGACCGTTCATGAGGAACTCGCCGTCGCCGGCGATGGTCACCACGGTGCGGTCCGGGAAGTTCAGGGACGCGGCCACGGCGCCCGGCACCGAGTAGCCCATGGAGCCGTTGCGGGCCGAGATCATGGCGCGGTAGCCCTCGGTCGGGAAGTACCGGTGCGCCCAGTTGGTGTGCTCGCCCGCGCCGAGGGAGATCATCGAGTCCTTCGGCAGCTTCGGCACCAGGTTGGCCATGAGGGTGGCCATCTTCGCCTGACCCTCGGACGGCTCGGCCGGGGGCAGGGCCGCGAACTTCTCCTGCTCGCCGCGCATGCGGGAGGTCCACTCCTCCCACTCCGGCTTGACCTCGAGCTCCATGCGGACGAGGTCGCGGATGAACACGTCCGGCTTGGCCACGATCTGGTGGGACACGGGGCCGGAGCGGCCGCGCAGGGACGGGTCGATGGTGACCAGGAAGTTCTTCTTGTCCCAGTTCTGGCGGATGGTGAAGCCGTTGGTCACGACGTCGCCCGGCACGGTGCCGACGAACACGATGAGGTCGGTCTCCTCGAGCATGTCGTAGGTCGGCTTCGGGCGACCGTAGCCGATCGGGCCCACGTAGGACGGCGAGGAGAACGGCACGGTGCCCTCGGTGCGCCACTCGGCGGCGGCGGGGATCTTGTGCTCCTCCAGCCACGTCGTCAGGGTCTGCGCACCCTCGTCCGTCCAGTCGTTGCCACCGGTGATGAACAGCGGCTTGCGGGACTCCTTGAGCGCGGCGTGCAGGGACTTCCAGTCCTCCACGGTCATGCCGCCCGGGGCCACGGGGATCTGCGGGTGCAGGTGCGCGTCGATCTCCTCACGGATCACGTCCTCCGGCAGGCCGACGACGACGGGCCCGGGCCGGCCCGAGCTCGCGGCGAACATGGCCTCGGCCACGATCTCGGAGGCGCGCTCCGGGTGGTCCAGGACCATCACGCGCTTCGCACCGGTGCCGAACCAGGCGTGCGGGTCGAACTCCTGGAAGGCCTCGCGGTCGCGGTGCTCGAACGGGATCAGGCCGACGAACAGCACGAGCGCCGTCGAGTCCTGCCACGCGGTGTGCAGGCCGACGTGGGCGTTCGCGGCGCCCGGGCCGCGCGTCACCATGGCGACGCCGGGGACCACGTTCATCTTGCCGTCGGCCTCGGCCATGTACGTGGCGCCGCCCTCGTGGCGGCACACCACGTTCTCGATGCCCGAGTCGTGCAGGCCGTCCAGGACGTCCAGGTAGGACTCGCCCGGCACGGAGTAGACGCGCTTCACGCCGTGGGACTCGAGGGTCTTGACGATGACGTGCCCGGCGGAGAGGCGACCGGTCGCCTGGGAGGTCTGGGACATGGAGGTCTCCTGTGCTGGTTCGGGGGCCCCTCCGGCCCCGTGGGTGCACCCCGCCGCGCAGACGGGGTCCGTGGGGGTCAGGCTACTGGACGGGACGGCGCCGGAGGCGACCCGATACGCGGCGTGAAGCCGGTGACGGGAGGGCGGGCCCGCCGTACGCTTTCCCCATGCTCTCCGCGCCGACGCTCTCCCGCCTCGCCTCCCTGGCCGCGTTCCTGAACACCGCCCCCGGCCTGCGGGGCGGTCAGCCGGCCGACGAGCGGTTCACCGCCGCCACGCAGCTGCCCTCCCTCGTCCCTGAGCTCCAGGAGGACGAGGTCCGCCTCCGCCTGGCCGCCGCCGCGGCCGTGCGCGGCCGCGAGCTCCGCGGCCGTCTGGCCGAGGTCTGGGCCCTCGCCGCCGGGGACGAGGCTGCCGCCGTGGAGCGCGTGAACGCCCTCCTCGCCGCGGCCGGCCCGCTGCGGCTGACGGCCGGGGGCGACGTCGTCGGGCTGGCCCCGGCGCAGGTCCCCGCCGACGCGGTGGAGCGGCTGGCCGCGATGGCCGCCCTCGCGCTGGCGGAGACCGCGATGGACGGCGAGCTGACCCGCCTGCGCGTGTGCGAGGGCGAGGACTGCGAGAACGCGCTCGTGGACGCCAGCCGGAACCGGTCCAAGCGGTTCTGCGACGAGGCCAACTGCGCCAACCGCACCCACGTGCGCTCCTACCGGGCACGCCTGGCCGAGGCGGCGGAGGCCACGCCCGCGACGGATCCGGCCGGGCCGGATGAGGCGGAGGCGCCGGAGGCCGTCGTGGACTCCGCGGCCCCCGCCGACGAGCCCCGCCAGGAGACCAAGAAGGAGAAGAAGGAGCGCAGGAAGGCGAAGAAGAAGGCCCGCAAGAAGGCGGAGAAGAAGGCCGGCAAGAAGAAGTCGGACAAGAAGAAGGACTGACCCGGCCCTGCCCGCCAGGTGACCCGGCGCTGAACATCGGGGGACGGGGCGGCCTCGTGGTTCCGTCGGCCGACCGGACACCTCTAGCCTGCGAGGCATGAGCGAGCACACCCCCGCCGCCCCCGCGCCCCTCGGACCCGCCCACCGCAAGGTCGGCGTCGTGGGGGCCGGCGGCGTCGGCACGGCGATCTGCTACGCGGCGCTGATCCGCGGCGTCGCCCGCGAGGTCGCCCTCTACGACATCGACGAGCCCAAGGTCCGCGCCGAGGTCCTCGACCTGGCCCACGGCACCCCGTTCACCTCCGCGTCCGCGATGAGCGGCGGCGCGGACCCGGACGTCCTGGCCGGCTGCGAGGTCGTGGTGATCACGGCCGGCGCCAAGCAGAAGCCGGGGCAGACCCGCCTCGACCTCGGCGCGCACAACGTGGAGATCCTGCGCGGCCTGCTGCCCCAGGTGCAGGCGCACGCGCCGGACGCGCTGATCGTGCTCGTCACCAATCCCGTGGACGTCCTCACGCTGGTGGCCCAGCGCCTCACCGGTCTGCCTGCCGGCCGGGTGATCGGCTCGGGCACCCTCCTGGACACGTCCCGCCTGCGGTGGCTGCTGGCGTCGCGGGCGCAGGTCCACGCGTCGTCGGTGCACGCGGCCATCCTCGGCGAGCACGGGGACTCGGAGTTCCCCGCGTGGAGCTCGGCGCGCATCGGCCCGACGCCCATCCTGGAGTGGCCGACGCCGGCCGACCCGCTGTTCGCCCGCGCCGACCTGGACGAGGTGGCGGACACCGTGGTGCACGCCGCGTACGAGGTGATCCAGGGCAAGGGCGCCACCACGTACGCGGTCGGCGTGGCCACGACCCGCCTGCTCGAGGCGATCCTGCGCGACCAGCACGCCATTCTGCCGGTCTCCACCGTGCTCGACGGCGTCCACGGGCTCTCGGACGTCGCCCTGTCCCTGCCGTCCGTGGTGGGGCGCGGCGGCGTGACCCGCGTGATCCAGACCGAGCTGGACGCCACGGAGATGCGGGCGCTGCACGCCTCGGCGGACGCGCTGCGGCGGGAGGCACGCAGCCTCGGGTTCTGAGGCGCCGGCCTCAGGCGCGCGGGGCGTCGCCTCCGGTGCCGCCCTGCTCGCGGCGCTCGGCGGCGGCCTGGGCGCGGCGCTCGGCGGCGGCCTTGCGGAACATCTCCTCGGAGGAGCGGTTCACGCCGGAGCCCTGGGAGAGGTGGTCCGGGTTCTCGCGCGCGGCGAGCTGCAGCATGGCCACCACCACGAGCGAGGTCATGAAGAAGACGCCGAAGGCGATCAGCGCGATGTCGACGCGCAGTGGATTCTGGGTGCCGCCGGAGGCCGTGATGCCGGCGATCACCCCGCCGATCAGGCCGAGCACGGCGGAGAAGACGAGCGGGCCCTTGACCGTGGTGCGCAGACCGCCGCGTGCCGGGCGGCCGGATCCGGCGCGATCGGCGGACGGGCGGGGGGACGGTGCGCTCACGGCGGGACTCCTGACGGCTGGGGGCGGCTGGGGCGACACGGCCCGCACAGGCGCTCGGGGCTGAGGCCTTCGGGGCGCGGCGGACCGGAGCCAGTCTACGCGTCCGGCCGGCGGGTGGCCCCTCGGGGCCCCGAGGTCCTCCCCCGGCGAACGTCCGCCCCGCGGGTCAGGACGGCGACGTCGACCCGGTTCAGAGGCCCCTGGCCGTGCCCCGGTCCCGGCGCACCTCGTGGTGGAAGCCGAGCCCGGAGACCATCAGGAGCACCCCGATCAGGATCGCCCCGCCGCCGGCGATGCCGAGCAGGGCGTGCGGGCCGAAGCCCTGCAGGGCCGCCACGACCACGCCGCCCCCGGAGAGCAGGCCCACGAGACCGGTCCACAGCTGGTCCCGCGCGGGGATGAACGCGCGGCGGTGGCGGGCCCACGCCACGAGCTCGGCGACGCCGCCGAGCACGAGGGCGGCGCCGGCCGCCACGCCCACCGCGGCCGGGGACCCCAGGAACAGCAGCACGATCACGCCGAGCATCCACGCGGCCGCCGCCAGGGACAGCGGGGAGCGCATGGCCACGGGCACCGGGTCGCGGCGCAGGTACTCCCACATCGCCGAGCCGGAAAATGCCAGATACAGCGCGAACATGACCTTCATCCACGTCAGGCCCGGCTCGGCGACGAACACGGTGGTCAGGCCGAACGCCAGCGCCACCACGGCGCGGATCAGGATCGGCTTGAACACCACGGACGAGATCTCGAGGGGGGTCTGCACGGTAGCCACCGCCCCAGTCTAGGAGCAGTGCGGCCGCGGCCCGGCCCGCGCGTCACCGCCCGGACGCGCTCACACGACGCCGAGCCGCATCCAGTCGTCGCGCCGGGCCCGCCAGCCGAGGGTGAGCGCCCGCATCCCCATGTAGACCCCTGCGAAGCCGAGCCAGAGCAGGCCCAGCTGCACGCCGGCGTCGGGCACGGCGGCGTTCGGTCCGGGCCAGGCCGCGGTCCAGCCGAATCCGCCCGTGGCGAGCTGCGCGAGCACCCAGAGCGCCGGCGCGTAGACCACGAGGTTCACGAGGCCGGCGAGGGCGAGGTAGCGGGCGTCGCCGGCGCCGATCAGCACGCCGTCCAGCACGAACACGTACCCGGCCACCGGCTGCCCGGCGGCCAGCACCCACAGGCCCACGGTGGCGGCGGCCTGCACGGTCGGGTCCGTGGTGAACAGCCCCGGCAGCACCGGTGCCGCCAGGGCCAGCACGGCCCCGGTCACGACGCCGAAGCCCAGCCCCCAGCGCACCATCGTCCGGGTGAGGCGACGGGCGGCGTCGGGCCGGGCGGCCCCGAGCTCGGCGCCGATCAGGGCCTGCGCGGCGATCGCGAGGGCGTCGAGGGCGAACGCCAGCGTGGAGAACAGCGTGAAGACGAGCTGGTGCGCGGCGAGGGTGAGGTCGCCCGCGCCGGCGGCGGCCATGACGGTGATGAGGATGGCCGCGCGCAGGCTCGCGGTGCGCAGCAGCAGCCACGAGCCCACCTGGGCGGTGGCCCGCATGCCCGACGCGCGGGGCGCCCACGCCGTGCCCGAGCGGCGGAAGCGCGGGGCCAGCACGAACAGGTACGTCACGAGCATCGCCCACTGCACCACGGACGTGCCGACGGCCGAGCCGGCCACGCCCCAGCCCAGCCCGTACACCAGGGCCACGTTCAGCCCGATGTTCGCGCCGAAGCCCACACCCGCCACCACGAGCGGCGTCACGGTGTCCTGGAGGCCGCGGAGCACCCCGGTGGCCGCGAGCACGGCCAGCAGGGCCGGCAGCCCCGGCATGGACCAGCGCAGGTAGGCGACGGCGTGGGCCTGCACCTCGCCCGTCGCGCCGAGGGCCGCCGTCAGCGCGGGGGCCGCGAGCCAGCCGAGGACGGCCAGCACCGCGCCGAGCAGCAGGCCCAGCCAGATGCCGTCGCGGCCGCGGTCCATCGCGGCGGCCGGGTTCCCCGCCCCGATCAGCCGGGCCACCGCCGGGGTGGTGGCGTAGGCCAGGAAGATCATGAGGCCGGTGAGCGTGTGCAGGATGGTGGTGCCGATCCCGACGCCGGCCAGCTGGGCCGTGCCCAGGTGCCCGATGATCGCGGTGTCGGCCAGCAGGAACAGCGGCTCCGCGATGAGCGCGCCGAACGCGGGGACCGCGAGCGCGAGGATGCGCCGCGTGAGGGCGCGCGCGTCCTGCGGGGCGGGCGCCGCCGTCGAGCCGGAGGGTCCTGCCATCTCAGCCCAGCAGGGCCAGCAGCGGGGCCAGCGCCGTGGTCGGGGCAGTGGGGCCGGGCAGCGTGTCCGGCAGCAGGGGGGCCACGAGGTAGAGCATCGCGATGGCGATGCCGTTGTTCACCATGTGCAGCAGCACCGCGTACCCGAACGAGCGGCCCATCAGGATGTAGGACACCGTGATCGCCACCGCGAGGGTCAGGTACGGGACGGTCTCCACGAGCCGGAAGTCGCCGCCGGTGCCGAGGAAGTGCAGGAGTGTGAACGCGAGCACGGAGACCACGGCGCACACCCACACGTTGATCCAGCGGGAGAGCTTGCCGATCAGCAGGTGGCGGAACAGGTACTCCTCCACGAGCGGGGCGGCCACCACGGCCATGAGGATCATGAGCACGGGCGGGGCCTGCGTGGTCATCTCCTCGAGCGCGGCCTGGTTGGCGCTGGTCTGCGCCTCCCCGATGAGGCTCAGCACGATCACGTTCACGACGATGCACGCCAGCCACGTGGCGGGCAGCAGCAACAGCTTCCACCACGTGCCCGTGCGGAACACCCGCAGCGACGTCACGAGGGGTCGCCAGGCCACGGCCAGCACGAGCACCACGAGGATCGCGTAGCTGACGATGTTCACCGTGAACCCGTCGCGGACCAGGTCGAACGCCTCGAGGTCACCGGGGACCAGGCCGAGCGACACCGCCAGCCACAGCCCCAGCCCGAGCACCATGAGCGCCACGTACACGAGCACCACGACGGCGTCGCCCCAGTGGAACCGACCCGGGGTCCAGTCCGGCGCGGGGCGGGCCGCGGGCCGGCGGCCGGGCCAGCCGGCGGGGGCGCCACCGGGGGCGCCGGGGTGCCCATCCAGGCTCGGGGCGACGGCGGCGCGGCGGGCGGACGGCCGGCCCGACGGCGGCCAGCCGGCGGGCGGACCGGCCGGCGGGCCGGAGGGAGGAACGCTCATGGCGGCCACGCTACCAACGGGGGCGGACGCGCCAGGCCGCGGGCGCCGTCGTCGGGGGCGGCTCCGTGGCCCACGCCACGCCCGCGCGCCCGCGACACGCGCGCGGTGGCGGTGGGCCGAACGCCTCGTCTACGGTGCTCCCCATGGCCTTGTTCTCCCAGCCGGTGTTCATCAACCTCCCGACGACGGACACCGAGCGGATCCGTGAGTTCTGGACGACCCTGGGCGCCACCGCGATGGACGACTACTCGGACGAGCACTCGGTGTGCATCGAGCTCACCGAGTCGACGTACGCGATGTACCTCAGCCCCGGCTACTACACCGACTTCATCGGCAACCGTGAGATCGCCGACTGCCTCACCACCAACTCCGCCCTCATGGCGCTGACCGTCGGCGACGCCGCGGCGGTGGACGCCCTGGCGGACCGGGCGATCGAGCTCGGCGCCGCCGAGGTGCCCCTGCCCGAGGACCTGCGCGAGGAGATGGCCGACTCCGGCATGCACTCCCGCGAGATCGTCGACCCGGACGGGCACCAGTGGGAGTTCGTCACCGCCTGAGCCCGCCGGCTCAGGCGCCGAGTCGCCCGGTGAGGCGCGCGTGCATCGCCGCGGAGGCCTCGTTCAGCCCCGTCACCTCGGCGTGGATCCCGTGCCGGGCGTACTTGGTCAGCACCGAGTCGAGCGCGGCCACAGTGGAGGCGTCCCACACGTGCGCGGCACTCATGTCGATCACGACGCGCGGCGGGTCGAGGGCGTACTCGAACTGCGAGTAGAGGTCGTTCGAGGACGCGAAGAACAGGGCGCCGTGCACGCGATACGTGACGGCGTCGCCGTCGTCGTGGACCTCGCGGACCACCGTGACCAGACGCGAGACGCGCTGAGCGAAGAGCACCAGCGCAGCGAGCACGCCCACACCCACGCCGATCGCGAGGTTGTGAGTGAGCACCGTGGCCGCCACGGTCACGACCATGACGGCGGTCTCCGAGCGCGGCATCGCGCGCAGGGTGGCGGGGCGCACCGAATGCCAATCGAAGGTGGCGGCGGCCACGAACATCATCACGCCCACGAGCGCGGCCATGGGGATCTGCGCCACGAACTCGCCGAGGGCCACCACGAGCACCAGCAGGAACACGCCCGCGAGGAACGTGGAGATCCGGGTGCGGGCGCCGTTCGCCTTGACGTTCATCATGGTCTGCCCCACCACTGCACAGCCGCCCATCCCGCCGAACAACCCGGAGACCACGTTCGCGACACCCTGCCCCCAGGACTCGCGCGTCTTGTCCGAGCGGGTGTCCGTGATGTCGTCCACCAGCTTCGCGGTGAGCAGGGACTCGAGCAACCCCACGAACGCCATGCCGATGCTGAACGGCAGGATCAGCCACAGCGTCTCCCACGTCAGCGGGACGTCCGGCAGGCCGAGCACGGGCAACGCGTCCGGCAGCGCGCCCCGGTCCCCCACGCGCGGCACGGTCAGACCGGCGGCCATCACCAGGGAGGTGACCACGACCACGGCCACCAGGGTCGCCGGCACCGCCGTGGTGAGCCGCGGCAGCAGCACCACGATCACCAGGGCGAGCGCCGTGAGCGGGTACACGAGCCACGGGACGCCGATCAGCTCGGGCAGCTGCGAGGTGAACACGAGGATGGCCAGCGCGTTGACGAACCCCACCATCACCGACCGCGGGACGAACCGCATGAGCCGGGCCACACCGAACACGCCGAGCAGGATCTGGATGACGCCGCCGAGGATGATCGCGGCAAGCAGGTGCCCCACCCCGTACGCGTGGGACAGCGGTGCGACGACCAGCGCCACCGCCCCCGTGGCCGCGGAGATCATGGCGGGCCGGCCGCCCACGATCGCCGTGGTCACCGCCATGGTGAAGGACGCGAACAGCCCGACGCGCGGATCCACGCCCGCGATGATCGAGAACGCGATGGCCTCCGGGATCAGCGCGAGCGCCACCACGACGGCGGCCAGCACCTCCGTGCCCAGCCATCGCGGGGTGCGCAGGGTGCGCAGCACCGACTGCCGCTCGCGGGGCGTGGCGGGCGACGACATCGGGACGGCGGCGAATGCGGGCATGCCCTCGAGGGTAGCGGCGGCCCCGGACGCAACAGGTGCGGGCGGCGGCGGGTGTGGCCGCGTTCACGACGTCGTCACCCGCCCCTCCCCTGGCCGTCACCGGCGAGCGGGTCGGCAGCTACCGCCCCCTCCTAGGGTGACCGCGCCGGCGCTCGCCGGCGCACCGCCCCGGCTGGCCTCCCCAGGCCAGGCCACCGTCCCCCAGGAGCCACCATGCGCCCGTCATCGTCCCGCGCCCTCGCCCTGCTCGCCGCCGCCGCCGCGAGCCTGACCGCCCTCACCGCCGCCCCGGCCCAGGCCGCACCGGCCGCGTCCACCGGAGCGCCGTCGTCGTCCTCGAAGCACGCCTTCGAGTTCGGCGTAATCGGAGACGTCCCCTACGGCCAAGCCCAGGTGGAGCGCTTCCCGGACATGATCGACGAGCTGTCCGCGCAGGCCGGGGAGCTCGAGTTCCTTGCACACGTCGGCGACATCAAGGCCGGCTCCGCCGAGTGCTCCGACGCGTACTTCTGGATGATCCGCGGCGAGTTCGACCGCCTGGCACTGCCGCTCGTGCTCACCCCCGGAGACAACGATTGGACCGACTGCCACCGGAAGAACAACGGCTCCTACGACCCGCTCGAGCGCTTGGACACCTTCCGCGACGTCTTCTACCCGCACGCCGACCGCACCCTCGGCGACACCTCCATGCGCCTCGATGCCCAGGACGAGATCGGCCTGCCGGAGAACGCCCGCTGGCGCGAGCAGCGCGTGGAGTTCGGCGTGGTGAACGTGCAGGGCTCGCAGAACTCGACGCTGCCGTGGTCCGGCCTCGGCCTGACGGAGCAGACCCCGGAACAGCGCGCCGAGGTGGCCCACCGCGACGCCGCCAACCACGCCCTGATCCGCGACCTCTTCACCGACGCCGAGCGCACCAACGCCCGCGGCGTGGTGCTGATGCTCCAGGCCGACATGTTCGAGCCACGCCTGGCCGAGGGCGGCGTGATCTCGCCGGAGGACGCGGCGGCGTCGCAGGCGTTCACCAAGACCGTGCGGTTGATCGCCGACCTCTCCCGCGAGTTCGGCAAGCCGGTGTACCTGATCAACGGCGACTCCCACCGCTACACCGCCGACGCACCCCTCGCCGCCGGCTCCCCGTGGCTGGACGTGTACGGTGTGGCCCCGGTGGCCAACCTGCAGCGCGTGACCGTGGAGGGCGACGCCACCTCGAACGAGTGGACCCGCTTCACCGTGGCGCCGAACTCCGCGGGCAAGGGCAAGAACGCCCAGCAGCCGCTGCTGACCTGGGAGCGCGTGCCCTACACCTTCTGATCCGGCGGCACGCGCACTGCGGCGGCCGACGCGCGGCGGGCGACGCGCGGGAATCGAGGCGGGCGAGAACGCGGCCGGCGGGCGGAAGGGGTCAGGCGGTGCGCATCACCCGCACCGGGTCCCGGAAGGCCGCGAAGGCCGCCGGGAGCAGGCTGGCCACCACGGCGGTGAGCACGGCCAGCACGGCCGCGCCCACCACGAAGGCCGATCCCAGAGCGCTCCCCTGGGCCAGGACCAGGCCGTGGCCGGCCCCCGCGCCCACCGCCGCCCCGAGCATCGCCGGGGCGGCGGTGCGGGCCGCCACGAGCAGCACGAGGTCCGCGCGGCCGATGCCCAGGGTGCGGCGGCGGCCGAGGTCACGGCGACGGATGAGCACGTCGGCGAGCACCACGATCGCCACGAAGAAGGCGCCCGCCCCGAGGATGAGCAGCAGCAGGGACCGGCCGAGCCCGGCCAGCTCCCCGGTGATCGTCTCGTTGCCGGCGGCCAGCGCCCGCGCGGGCTGCACCTGCGAGGAGCGCGGGTCGGGGTCGATCACGGCGAGCGCGGCCTCCTGCATGGCGCGGGTGCCGGCGGTGTCGGCGGCGAGGACGCGGACCTGCTGCATCACGAGGGCGTCCGGGGCGGCGGGGACGGTGAGGGCGTAGCCGTCGAGGTCCTGGAAGGGGTCCTGGGCCTGGAACGCCCCGACGACGGCCCACTGGCGGCCGTCCGTGGCCTCGATCGCTCCGGAGGGCTGGGCGAGGCCGAGCTCGGCGAGCTTGGCCTCGGGGACCACCACCTCGCCGGGGGCGGGCAGGCGGCCGCGGGTCAGCTCGATGCCACGGTCCAGGGTGCCGACCACGTTCGTCACGGCCACGCGGGCGCCGCCCCGGCCGATCCCGGTGTTCACGGCGTCCATGGGCGAGTCCCGGGCGAGGGCGGCCTCGGCGGTGTCGAGTCCGGCGAGGGTGGCCGCGGTGGCGCCGGTGAGGAAACCGGTGCCGCCGGTGTCGGTGACGGTGAGCACGCGGGCGCCGGGGCCGGAGAGCTCTGCGGCGACGGCCGCCTCGGTGGCGGCCTGCCTGCCCACGGTGGCCACGGCGGCGAAGCACATGGCGGCCACCACGAGCAGCACGAGGGCGGAGGGCACGGGAGAGGTGCGTGCGGCGGTGACGGCTTCACGCAGCAGGGTGCGCAGGTTCATGGGCGGTCCTCCCGGTTCACAGCCGCACCACCTCGTCGGCGCGGGCGACGACGGCGGGGTCGTGGGTGGCGACCACCACGGTGCGCCCCTCGGCGGCGGCATCGGCGAGGGCGTCCATGACGAGGCCGGCGTTGTCCGGGTCGAGGTTGCCCGTGGGCTCGTCCGCGAGGACGACGACGGGCGCGTTCACGAGGGCGCGGCACACGGCCACCCGCTGCGCCTGCCCGCCGGAGACCTGCCCGGGCCGGTGGTCGGCGCGGTGGGCGAGGCCGAAGCGCTCGAGCAGCGCCCGTGCCCGGTCCTCGAGCGTCTGGCGCTCCAACCCGGCGTAGAGGCCGGGCTCCACCACGGAGTCCAGGATGGGGCGGGACGGGTCCAGCTCCGAGTCCTGGAACACGAATCCCACGGAGGTGGCGCGCAGGCGGGAGCGCTCCCGGTCCGGGCGGGTGGAGGCGTCGACGTCGCCGAGGCGCACCACTCCGGAGGTGGGCGTGAGCATGAGCCCGAGCACGTACAGGAGGGTGGACTTGCCGCGCCCGGAGGGTCCGGTGAGGGCGGTGACGGCGCCCGGCGTGAACGCGTGGGTGAGGCCGTCGAACAGCTCCTCGGCGGCGCGGGTGTAGGCGAAGCGCAGGTCCTCGACGGCGAGGGCGGCGGGGACGACGGGGGCGGCGGGCGTGCCCGGGGTGGCGGGCCCCGTCATCGGGTGCCGTTCAGCACGCGCACCTGCTCGCCGGCGTCCACGCCGTCCACGACGGCGAGGCCGTCGGCGGAGCCGAGGACGGTGACGGTGCGGTCCTCCGCGGCGCCGTCCCGGACCACCGTGACCGTCGCGGCGCCGTCTGGCTGGGTGCGCAGGGCGGACACGGGGACCACGGGCCCGGAGACGGGCGGGACCACGCTGACCTGGGAGAGCAGGGAGGTGGTGGCGTCGGCGGGCAGGGTGTCGCAGTCCTCGCCGCAGACCACGCCGCCGTCCGGGGCGGTGAGGGTGATGCGGATCAGGCCCTGCTCGTCGGAGGTGGACTCGCCGGCGACGGCCTTCCATTCGTGTTCGCCGTGGGGCACGGTGACCTGGGTGCCGGCCGGGATGAGGGCGGCCTGCTCCTGGTTGACCTCGAGGGCGAAGTCCGGTTGGTCGCCGGGGCGGGCCACCACGTTCTCGCCGCCGGCGAGGGTGGTGCCGACGGCGGTGGTCTTCGCGTCCACGCTGAGGGGCGCGGGGAGGGCGTCGAGGACCACGAGCTGGCCGAGCTCCACGGTGTCCGCGGCGGGGTAGCCGCGTTCGGTGAGCCAGTCGTCCCAGGCGTCCGCGGTGGCCTCGTCCCACGTGCCGGTGGCCTCCGCCTTCGCGCCGGTGGCGGCAAGCATGCGCTGGAACGCGGCGACGTCGTCGCCGGAAGTGCCCTCCCCGAGAGGGCGCCACTGGGGAAGCTCGCCCTGGAGGACGAGCACGGGCTTCTGGGCGACGGCGTACAGCACCTCCCCGGCAGCCACCTCGCCGGACTCTCCGGCCCGGGTGACGACGCCGGTCAGCGCGTTCACCGCCGCCGGCGTCTGCTCGCGCGACACGGAGACGCCGAGGGTGATGACGCGGCCGAGCTCCTGCTCGGCGACGGTGACGAGGGCGCTCGCGGCCGGACGCTGCTCGGCCTGAGCCGGAGGGGTGAGCGTGACCCGGCCGGCCCAGAAGGCGAGCGCGGCGACGGCCACGAGCGCAAGGACGAGGGCGGCCCAGCGGGCGGGGCGATTCATCCGGATGACCCCCAGAAGACATCCTGCGGCGGAAGCTCCGGGCATGTCTGCGCGACCTCGGCCTGGCGTTCTGCCGACACGCCCCTCATGCTGTCCTCGAAGGGCCACCACTGGTGGCGGCCTGGAGTGTAGAACGCGGAGACGAATGCCTCTTTGGAGGGGCGCGCGGAGGTGTCGACCGTGTAGCCGTAGGCCTCGAGACACGGGATGAGGTATTGGTCCCAGTAGTCATAGACGAGGCGGAGCTGCGGATCGGTCCAGTCCTGGGTGTAGCTCGGATCCACCGGGTGCTGTGCGTAGCAGGTCACGTAGGCCGCCTCGAAAGCAGACCTCTGGGACTCAGGTGGGGTGTCGATCTGAATTCCCCCGGTCGGACCGACCGAGTTCGGCCACCCGGCCTCGGCCAGGCATGTGGACACCATGCGGTCCGACTCGAGGGACGTGGCGTACCACCCGGAGCGCTCCACCTGAGGCGGCGCGGGCATTCCCGCCCCCTGAGCGTGCCGCGCGACTTGCTCACGGTAGGCGCGCTCCTTCTCCGCCTCCGTCGTCAGGAGGGGTTCGATCCTCTCGGTGGGAACCCACTGCGAGGCGTCCCAGGTCTTCTCGGCCGTCGCGGTGGGGGGAGCGGCGACCGTGGATGAACCGCCGAGGCCCGCAGACTCCCGACCGACGCAACCGGTGAGGGTCAGGGCGACGGCCGCCACCAGGGCGGCCGTCGCAGGAATGCGTAATGAAGTCATCGGTGCCGGCGAGTCAGTACGGGTAGTAGCAGTAGCCGTAGGTGCCCGACAGGAGGAGTCCTGCGCTGCAGTCCTGCCGACCGGAGTCCGTCAGCGCCTGCGCTGGCACCGCACCGGAGACGGCCAACGGTCCAGCGACGGCCACGCCGGCACCGACCTTAGAAATCCGCTGCTTCATACCCATGTCGCTCCTCCTTATGGTTCACGCTCAGTCGTGATCTACGTCGCACTCTATGAAGGTGCTCACCCTGTGTCCAGAGAATTCTCGGTCGGTCCACAGACGTGCCCCACCAGGGAGTCAAGAGGGTCCTGCGCGTGACGGATGCGCAATCTCAGGGGACGAATGAGCGCGGCCACACCGGCAGGGGTGGCCCGACGATCGGGTTTCGATACTCCCGTCACCGCCGCGCGCCC